>CAZASG010000009.1:0-103416 GCA_964487745.1 uncultured Anaerolineaceae bacterium
GGACATAGTTGATGTATTACTGGGTGGTTGGTAAATGAGTAAGCCAGCTGTGTCGCCACTTGTAGGGGCAGTTAAGTTGATTGTGCCACCGTTCCAAGTTAATCCTTTGGAAAGCATGACGATCGTAACCTCTGTGCCTGTCAGGGTCCCGTTGAGTACTCTAAAAGTATCATCAAGACAATAAATGCCAGGGTTTAGAATCTCAATAGGGTTGGGAGGGAATGAGCCGCTGAAATAGAGAGGGGTTCCCGATGGTGGCGTAACGGTATTGCCACTCAAGTGTGTCGCGGCATCGTATGCTACTGCACCTGTACACGTTGGGTCTAACCAAGAAAAATCTTGCACAGGGAGTTGATCTACACCATCCGTTATGTCGGAACCACCTAGACCAATATCGCCGATATCACAGGCTGTTCCGACAACGGTTACGCCTTCTGGGATACTCATCACACCCGAACCGCCATCAACATCAAAAGCACAATTTGAACTCGAGTTACAGAAGATGCCCCCGCCAATAACACTACCTCCTGCGCTACCGTTGATTTCGCAAACAGGCTGAGGGTCATTCTCTTGCCCTAAAGAGACCATGGCGTTGCCAAAGAACATTTCTACGGAAGGTTTTGCACGGGCAACAGAGTTGACCCTATTTGTCATTTGCTCAACGCCTATCACGGGGGCAAAAAAGGTGTCTACGTGAGAGACAATAACAGCTTGAATGTATTCGTTGTTGCCTGTATACGGCCCTTCAATTGGTGGATTATACAAATTGACTGTGTTAGTGACGGTATCATTATCATACCCATTACTGGTTGCAATCGTTAATCCAATGGCATTCCAATCGTTGTTGCGAACTTTGGCTAACGCTGCAGAAAGGGCTGCTGTATCAGCGGCATTTTGTGCATTACGACGATCTGAAAAAGCGTTGCCACCGTCAATAGCCAAGGCTGTGAAGCCAATTAATCCGACAATAGCAACTGCGATCATTACAATTGTTTGCCCCTTTTCATTTTTATGTTTTATGTTCATTATTTTCTCTCTTTTGTTTACGGACAAGTAGGTTGTAAGATCGCATCTGTTACCGAGGCTGTAAGCGGGATTTCTGTAACCCCTAAGATTTCAGGGAGAAAAGGCATGATGAGGTGATAGATATAACTTACCTCGACCCGCACAGCAGCACCGTTTCCTTCGCATGCATTTGCTGTTGTAGCACTGGCTACAGGTATTTCACCTGAAGTAGTGATAATGATGACGGTTACTCCTTCTCCTGTCTCTTCGAGATCGTTGGCGAGATCAACAGGAGAAGATGATGACGATGTAACTCGATTCGAGATCTCCGTTTCATTTAGTGGATCAATAGATGCGTATAGCGCACCTTCTTGTGCCGCATCACGCAGGGTAACATAAGAGTAAAGCGCCATGCCAAAATCAACAGCTCCTGCGAGAAGGGTTAGGAGAATGATAAGGCTGATAGCCAATTCAACAAGGCTTTGACCGCTTTCGCCACTTAATTTCTTTTTCTTTTCATCCATGATTTTTCCTAAAGAATTGGAATTACGGTGAGCTGAGGGTTGTGGATGAGCAAACTGGATCAGAGAAGGTTACAACGGCTCTGACATAAGTGCCTGGTGCCTTTCCAAACTCAAGGTTGAGATTAGTATTACCTGTTCCTATTACCCAAGCTCCGCTAACGCTTTCTGAGCCAGAATTAGATTCACTATCCCATAGGTCGCCATGACCGCTTAGATTGATTATTTTTAGCTTGCGATCACTGTTGGTTTTACTCCAGGTGATAGTAATGCTGGCCACAGTCACGCTGGTGCCTGAATTGTTAGTGATTGTCCATGATGGGAATTTTGTGTTTGCGGGGATTGCGCCACTATGAGTCAGGCTACAGGTTGCAGGCGACAGAACTTTAAATGATTCTGTATCGGAATTCGATGTAACAGTGCTACCATCAGGAAGTTTGGCATCAACTGTTGCTGTGTTTGTGAGATTGTCATTGGCGTCAACATCTCTGGCATCGATCTGGTAACTCGCCCAGCACGAGGCGGTTTGCCCTAAACCAAGATCGTAGGTGATACCTGAACAATCGACACCGTTGTTATAGGCTCTATCCAGAATATCATCATTGACTGTGTAGGGGGCTTTGAGGATGGTGTTCCCTGTGTTTGTAAATTGATATGTGTACAGGACGATATCCCCGATCCCGGCATCAGCTTCTTTGCTATAGGTCTTGTTCAAGCTTAGTCTTGGTCCATTGAAAGTAAATAGTGTAAGAGATGCGCTAAGTGAAGTTTTTGTTGTGCGCCCATCCTGTGTTGGAATTTCTATATTGGCAGTGACCGTTGCTGTATTTGTAATAGAACCGGCATTTATGTCATCCTGTGTGAGTTGATAAGTGCCTGTGCAAGTGGCAATATCGGTGACTAATGGTGGATTATATGGGCGAATGGGCGTTGTTGCTATCGAACAATCAATATTTGCAGTATCAACAAGGTCATCGGTGATCATATACGGAGTTGCTAGGCTAACATCTCCAGTATTGGTGATTGTGTATGTATAAGTAATCGTATCGCCCGCGCTCAGCCCGGAAGCATCAGCAGGATTTGATGTGATTTGAAGGGTGAGATTTGGGTCTTGATCTGCAAATACTGTGAATTCTGTAAGAGCCGATGATATTGTCCCATTATCTGCGAAACCGGTTGAATCGACATCGATAAAGCCTGTATCCATATCTGTTTGTGTGACTGTATGTTGATAAGTACAGGTTGTTGATTCAGCAACCTGGAGCGTGACACTGGGACAAGATATCCCCGTAAACCGGCTGTCCGCGATGCTGAAATCAGAAAGGGGGGTAGCTCCCAAGTTTTGGAGAGTATATCGAAACTCGACAATCTCTCCCGTCTCATTGTATGGATTAGGAGAGGTCGTGATCGTTAATCCTAAAGGTTTTGTGATTACTGTTGCGCTAGCAGTTGCTGTATTACTTGTTAGTGCTCCTCCATCTGTTGCTTGTGCTGTTGCAGTGTTGGTAACGGAGCCAGCATCAAGGTCTGCCTGTGTGATTGTGTATGTGCCTGTGCAGTCGACAAAGTTGCCAGGTGCTACCGTGGTGCTTGAAGGACAGGAAACACCCACAACTGTTCCCGAATCAGTAATATCTGTTACGCTGAAAGTTGTAAGGTTCACATTTCCGTCGTTTGTAATCCTATATGTATAGGTGATCGTATCCCCCAAGGTTGTTGTAGAGGCTGGTGAAGGGGTTTTGGCCAGGCTTATATGTGGTTGCTCGACATATGTGATGGTTGCGCTGGTTTGAGCAGTGACAGTATCTGTGTTGTTCAATGCGGTAGCTGTAGCTGTGTTTGTAATGGTTGTTGTGCCGCTCTGCGCATTGGTAATATCAGTAGCTGTTATCGTGTAGGTTCCTGAACAATTTACAGATGCCCCACTTGCTATGGAAGCCCCGGAGCATGTGAAGCCTGATAGCATAGGGTCAGAAACACTGTAGTTCGTTAGATCAAGATCACCTGAGTTTGTTAATGTAAGCGAATATGTAATGGTCTCCCCGGCAGCTGTAAATGTCGTCGGGTTTGCTGTTTTTGTAAGTGTCAATTCAGCAGTTTGTCCTGGTGTGCTGGGGGTAGCTTCGATTGTAATACCGATAAAGATCGTTCGTTTACTCTCTGTCGTAATATCAAAATTCCCAAAGGGGACAATAGGCACAATGGGGGTGTAGGCGCTTGTGGTCGTTACTTCGATGCGATCTCCGTTTTGGAAGAGGCCTGTAGAAGGATCTGGAAAAGCGCTGTCTGCTGTGTCGCAATCGGCGAAAGTCGTCCCGCCTCGTGTGTAGATAATATCTACATTATTGATAGGTAAGATAAAACCCATTTGCTCAGCGGCAGCTTGGATGCCAGCGCAATCGAGGTATTTCAGTGTGCCTGAACCATTGTCGCCGGTTGCAGACCCATATCGCACTGCCTGTCGACTAGCTGTTGTTACAGACCCATAAATGAAAAGCAGGCGTCCTGCCTCGATTAAGCCGAAGACCAGGACCAGTAAGATTGGGAGTACAAGAGCAAATTCGACCATAGATTGCCCGAAAGAGCCTTTGCCCTTTTTATAGAGGAAATTTTGTCTTCGCATAATAAAAACCTTGTAAGTGAATAAGGGATAAATTTAGTGTAGAGTACTTTGTTTATCCCTTCTAGTCCAACATCTGTACTAGGTTAGAGTATTGCAGTGATCCAATGGGGGAGATAAAGCAAGATGAAGGTGCTCAAAATAAAATAGGGCCCGTAAGGGATAAAGATCATTAGCGCATTTTCCTGATATCGCTGTCTTATAAAAACAATAATGATGATCAGTAAGCTGATCGCTCCGCCAGCAAGAATGCCTAGAAGCAGGCCAAACCAGATAAACGGCCAGCCAAGTAACAACCCTAAAATGCCTGCTAAATTAACATCGCCAAAGCCGAGGGCATCCTCGTCGTCGGGCTCGAGCCCAGCAGCGACCATGCGTTTGGCACGAAATTTGGTAAAAAGTACACCAAAACCATAGAAGGCATACATGATCCCGTAGCCAGCCAAACCGCCGATCAATGTAGGTTTTATACCATGCATTAAGGTACCAAGTCCCAGTGCAAGGATTGCGCCGAAAATGCTGGTGGGGTGCAAGATAAGGCGATGTTCAAGATCAATAATAAAGATTACTGCCAGGTAAACCAAGAGGATCAAACCAAGCCAGTAACCTAATCCTTTAGGTGGAGACAACCAGACATAAAGACTGCTTGCCGTACCAAGAATTTGTACGATCAATGTTCGCCAGCCACGGGGACTGCCACAGGCGGAACAGCCTTTGAGTAGCAGATAATCTGTCCACGCAGGTCTGGCGGCGCATTCTTTACAGGCGGGTGGTGTCAGTTTACGGGTAGCAGGCAGAACATCCGCGAGATAGTTTACGAGCAGGGCGGCAGCCCATCCCGCGATAATGGGAATGGCAATAGATAAATTCATACATCTTCATTATAACGAAAAGCATCGTCAATAGCTGAGAAATCATGAAACCCGACTTGCATTTCTGTAATTTCCCACCCCCTACTTAAGGGCTAGTTTTCAGTCTTCTGTTACAATTTCGACAACCTATTAAACGGAGTGTTTCATGGAAAAATTCCTGATCGAAGGCGGGGTCCCGCTTCATGGCGAAGTGACCCCTGCTGGAAACAAGAACGCAGCCCTGCCCTTGTTGGCGGCGACATTGCTCGCGGAAGAAGCAGTTGTTTTGAGGAATGTCCCCCAAATTCGAGACGTGCAGGATATGCGGAAATTGCTCGAGAGCATGGGGGCGGATGTTGAGACATTGGATGAAACGACCTGGAAGATCACGGCGCAAAAACTGGACCCGGCTACCCTGGATATGGAACTCTCGCGGCGCATCCGAGCCTCCATCTTGCTGGCTGGTCCCGTAACGGCTCGTTGCGGAGAACTTCGCCTGCCACCACCGGGTGGAGACGTGATCGGTCGCCGCAGGCTGGATACCCACTTTTTAGCGCTGGAAGCCCTCGGCGCAGAAGTGAACTATGATCGCATTCTTGAGTTCAAGGCAAATGGATTGAAAGGTGCAGATATCCTCTTTGACGAAGCCAGTGTGACGGCAACTGAGAATGCTGTTATGGCAGCGGTGCTGTCGGAGGGGAAAACTATTATCCGAAATGCTGCCTCTGAACCGCATGTTCAGGAGCTGTGTCACTTCTTGAATGGCTTGGGTGCAAAGATCGAAGAGATCGGCTCAAATACCCTCCACATCGAAGGCGTGCCACGTCTGGGCGGCGGGGAGTTCACCATCGGTGCAGATTATCTCGAAGTGATCTCCTTTGTCGGTGCAGCTGTGGTCACCAAAGGCAGTATTCGCATTCGGAACGCGGGCGTGCAATATCTTGATATGGTGCGCATTGTTTTGGAGCGCCTGGGCGTTAGATGGGAAGTTGAAGACGACGATTTGATCGTTTCCAATGAGCAATCTATGAAAGTAATCCCTGATTATGGTGGCGCGATCCCCGAGATCAAGACCAACGTTTGGCCCGCTTTCCCTACTGATCTGATCAGCATCGTTATCACTATCGCCACCCAATCCGAAGGCACCGTCATGTTTCACGACTGGATGTACTCCGGCAGAATGTACTTTACAGACAAGCTCGTCAGCATGGGCGCGAAGATTATTCTCTGCGATCCCTATCGCTGTATCGTGCAGGGCCCCGCCCAGCTTTATGGAGAAAAGGTTGATAGTCCTGATATCCGCGCGGGGATGGCGTTGCTTCTCGCGGCGCTGGCTGCTGATGGAAAATCTACGATTAGACATATTAGCCAGATCGACCGCGGCTATGCTAACGTGGAAGAAAAATTACGCGCGCTGGGGGCAAATATCAAGCGTGTGAAAGAGTAGAAGAAGTGTAATTGGAAATGAGCAGGGAAAATTTTCCCTGCTCATAAATGCTTGGATGATTGCTAAAAAGGAGGGCATGGTAGACTGTGGCACACAGATTATTGAGATCACCGTACTCTGAGAAACATCTCAGCTTGCAAAAAGGTCAGTTGGTGGATAATTAGGATTGAAAAAACGAACCGAGAAAAAGGGTAGTAGGAAAATGGGATATGGAAAGAATTCAAAATCACGAATTTTCGTGTTTTTAATATTTCTCCTTTTAATTTCTGCGTGTAACCCTGCAAGAAATGCATATTCAACTCAGGTGTCACAGTCCAGTGATACTGTATCTATTACAGAGACACCTGTTTTTGTTGTGCCATCTCCTTCACAGGGAAAATATGAAATCGCTTTTTCCCCAACACCCGATCCAGCACATATTCCATACCCTGAATTTCCTGAGCCATTTCAGCATACTGTGCTGCCGGGAGAAACTTTGGATGTGATAGCAGATCTTTATGGGATCAATTCAGTATGGCTTGCAGAATATAATCGTATAGAAGATTTCAATCAGGTAAGTGCGGGGGTGGTGCTTGACATCCCGATTCCTGAGTTGGGCCCAAGTTTCAAGATTATTCCTGATTCTGAACTGGTATTCGGTCCAGCCAGCGTGGATTTTGATACACGGGCGTTTATTATGTCTAGAGGGGGGTATTTAGCGCGTTATGAAGAAAATCTGGATGGAAAATACCTAGACTCTGCAGAGATCGTTGAGTTGGTTTCACAAAGATATTCTGTGAATCCGCGTTTGTTAATTGCTCTAATCGAATATCAAAGTGGGTGGTTAAATGATCTTGCGCCACTTTCCGTAGAATATCCACTTGGCTATGAATATTGGTGGAGTGCAGGACTATATGAACAACTGATTTGGGGAGCAAATGAATTGAATCGAGGCTATTATTCATGGCGAGCCGGTGATATTGCCTCTTGGACATTGCAGGATCATAGCATAGTTATGATTGAGCCAACGATTAATGCGGGTACAGCAGGTCTTCAAAACCTTTTTTCAAAAGTTAATACTCACGGTGATTGGGCTGTTAGTGTAAGCCAAGATGGTTTTTTCCAAACCTATTTTGACCTGTTTGGTTCTTCCTTTGAGATCGGGGTTGAGCCTCTTTTTCCTGCCTCTCTAGCTCAACCTGTCATGCAATTGCCTTTTAGAAGCGAGGAAGTATGGGCATTTACCAGTGGTCCACACGCTGGGTGGGACACCGGTTCTCCATGGGCGGCTCTAGACTTTGCTCCTCCTGGCGAACCGAAAGGTTGTTTGCCAAATGATGCCTGGGTGGTAGCTGTAGCAGATGGTCTTATCGTTTATGCAGATAAAGGTATCCTTTTGTTGGATCTCGACGGAGATGGATATGAACAAACGGGATGGGTGGTTTTCTACATGCATATAGAAAATCGTGATCGTGTTGCTGCTGGAACGGAGGTGGTAGCAGGTGGGCGCATTGGACACCCTTCTTGTGAGGGGGGAGTTGCTACAGCAGCGCATGTTCATATTGCGCGAAGATATAATGGTGAATGGATTCCTGCAACGGGTGAATATCCCTTTGTCTTAGATAATTGGCTTATTTTTGGGAGCGATACCCAATATAGGGGGTACTTTCAGCGCGATGCTGAAAGGGTTGATGCGTGGGCTGGCTATGGTGTTCACAATGATATTCATCGATAGCTTCATTGTGCAAATAAGAAAAAGCACTCTCATGAGTGCTTTTTCTTATTTGGGAAATTGACTTTTCATTCATCCGGTGTAGGCGTCTCATCCGGTGTAGGCGTCTCATCCGGTGTAGGCGTCTCATCCGGTGTAGGCGTCTCGTCCGGTGTAGGCGTCTCGTCCGGTGTAGGCGTCTCGTCCGGAGCAGGCGCTCCATCCTCTGTTGGGACATCTTCAGAAGTTGGAGTCTCTTCAGTGACAGGTTCCTCATCTGGGTCAGGCTCAATCTCGGGGAAGAAGAAATCCGTGAAAGCAGTTGGTCCGTAGGGGCATAGGTCTGGCCCAAGGCAATTATCTCCTCCGGGGAGCCACTCGAGGTAATTTGTTATTGTTGCGGTAACTGTATTGTGGAATTGGACAACTTCTGTTTCTGGCAAGTCAAAAGTGAATATGTAGGGATAGCAGAATGTTTCCCCGGCTTCTAAAATGGGCTTGCTCTCTGTGCCAAGTTGAATCTCGAAATGATTTGTAAAGGGGGCACCTTCTTCTGTCCCCGTCTTTATTTGCACAACATCATTGAGTACGAGGTTTTCTGTGGGCAATTCTCCTTCGTTCTTTACGCAAATTTCACCTTGAACTCCATATAAGAATTCGTCTGCTTCGCCGTTTTCAATAAATCCAACAGCGCTCTTGCTAACAGAAAGCGTCGTTCCTGCGGGGGGCTCTGGTGTCTCTATGGGCGGTGGAGGAGGTGCGGGGAATTCGAGACTGCTGATGAGGGTAGGCCCAAAAGGACAAATTTCTAACTCTGGGCAGTTCTCGCTTCCTCCCAGCCAATTGACGTGGTTGTTAATGGTTACTGTAGTTAGCAGTTGAGGTTCTTTTATGGTCTCGTCTGGGTCGGGGAAAGATAAATCATAGCCGAAGCAATGTGTTTCACCAGAAGCAAGCTCAATGTCAGAGTAAGTCCGGCTTACTTTGTTTTCATAAACATCTTTAACTTTGTTTTGAAATGTCGCTTGAATACGCAATCCTTTTGTCGGATAATTTCCTGTGTTTGTTACACAGATCTCTCCTTCAGTTCCATAAAAAGCTTCTTCCTCTATGGTTTCTATAGCGGTGGCCCAAACAGCTTGTGTTGCGATAAGTTCAGTCGCTATAATGGGCGGTTCTGGGATTTCAAAACTGGTTTTGGGGGTTGGTCCAAAGGGGCAGGGCTCAGGTCCTTCGCAGTGATTTCCGCCTGGTAGCCATCCTGAGTGGTTTGTGATCGTTACATTAGCTGTATTGCGGAAGCCAGCCTTTTCATCATCAGGCAGTCCAAACGTGATTTCATAGGGGTAGCAATATGTCTCTTGGGGGGCAAGATTTGGTTTCTCGCTCAGATCAATTATTTCTGTGTAGTAATCTTCAAAGCCGCCAGGTCCTGTTTTTGCCTGAACAATATCTGTGATGGCCAGCCCTTCTGTAGCGCGTTCGCCACCATTAGTAACACAGATTTCTCCACGGACACCATAGATAATTTCCCCATCGACTTCTTCGGCAAAACCCTCCGCTGTTTTTTCAGCCGTGAGTGTTGTACCAGCCTGATTGGGAGGTGGAGTTTTCCAGGTGCCTATTTGAATTAGGCCACCTAAGGTAAGTCCCTCTGCCCAAAGAGTGTTTCCAAGCGGCATAAATGCAAATAATATCAGCATTGCCGATGAAAGAAAGATAAATAAAGTACGTGATTGGTACTTGGCTTGCTTAGCTTGAATACTCATATGAGCACCCTTCTAAATTCATGGCATCGGGACTTGGTCGTATCCTAATGCTCTTCGAACACCAATGGCTACCCAGCCGATTTTGGGAACATTTGCGATCATTTTGCCTTCGATCTGTGTCTCACTGACGGGATCATCTATGGTGTTGAGACCGTCGCCTTGTGTGATAAATTCGAGCTCCCCGGCTTTAGGGTGGATCTCGATAACGCGATGTAAAATATGTACGTTTGAACCTTTAAAAAGGATCACGTCTCCAACCTCGATCTCGCGAGGCGAAACAGCTTCAATGATCACTACGTCTCCGGCTTTTAGGGTGGGGCGCATACTGATCCCGCTTACCAAGTATGGACGAATTCCAAAGAGACCCATATTGAACCAGATCAAGGCAACACCTAGTGCTGCAACACCTACCCAAAGATAGGATGGACGTTTCTCTTCTTGGTCTTTGATATCGGATGGCGCTTTTTCCTTATTATCTCGTTGAATTACTAATTGATTCACAACTAGTAAAAGCATCATGGGGGTTAAAGTTTCCAAAAAGGCAATTACCATCCAGGAGAGCTTTGGGAGAATGGGGGAGAGCCATTCAAATAGAGTAATGATTATTCCATATGAAATTGCAGCAATGGGTCCGCCGATCCAGGCAAGATAGGTTGCAAGTATGCTTTTTGAGAAATTGGGCATGACAACTTGCCCAAGTGCAACAAAAGCCGTCTCAGGGGTACTCAATTTTGAATAAAATCCGATAGGAATAACCATGATTGTATAGGCAATAGCGATCAATAAAAACACAAGCAAAGGCTTTTTGCTTGTGCCGCGCGTAAGTAGGTAAGCCCGTGAGAATTCGAGTCCTGCTAAGTAGGTGATTACAAAAAGCGCATTCCCTAAAATATATGGGAATTTGTGCGTATAGGGAGATTTGCCAAACGTAAAAAGTAACCCTGATGCTAGTGAAATTAGTACATGAGCAACGCCAGTGCCAATAGCTAGGAAGATGAGATATTTGCTGAGTTTTGGCTTTTCTTCCAATCCATATTTCCATCCCCACCAAGCGACCAGGCTAACACCAATCCATAGGAGCGGCAAGAGTAAATAGAAACGGATATTGGGATCGATGCCATATAGTATCGAACTGTTATTTAAATAAAACATGATCCCCAACAGAACGATCAATGCTATCCATGCTCGGGACGCGTACTTTTTTGTTAATATGTGAAAGCGTTCTTGCCCCCTCATCTTCAGATTATGGAAGAGAGCTTTGTTTTGTTTTTTTGTGGAAGAATTTTTAGAATCTTTCATTAGCTTTCCCTGTTTTGTTTTCCGTCTCTCATGTTTTATATGATGGTGCTAACGTGCAGAGGAGCCCCCTCTCCTCTGCGAGAAATCAGCTACGCCCCCAACTGACTTATTTATTTAATTTTGTGGTGCTGCTGCTAAACATTCATCCAGCGTTGGGTTTTCATTCCACTGGGCCAGACAAGCCACAACGTCGAAGCTATAAGTGTAGTTCTCTTCTGCGGGTTGTTCTACGTGGAATTGCATGCTAAATGAGTTTTCGCAATAGTACCCGAATGGTGCCGGGCAGGGCTCCAGTTGTGCGCCAGTGGAGGGTCCCGCCCAGTGTCTGACCCAAATCTCGCCATCATCCGCGCCATTAGCGCTAGAAAGCGTGAAGTTCTCAGGCTGAATTGCGTAACCGGTAATATGAACCGGCACAGTACCTGTGTTGGCAAAATGAACTTCACAATTACCCCAATATGAGGGGTAACCATTTTCTATTGTAAGGTGCATAATGCGAGGGTCATCCTGATCAATAACACAAGATGTTCTCCCGACGTTTTTCGCTTCGTAAGTTGATGGATAGTCGTAGGGCCATGGCAATCCATAATCAGTTAGTTTGGGATCAGGACCATCTGGTGTATCTGTGCAAATACACGAGGTCCAACTTCCATCGACCTCCCCTGTAACAACTAAGCCATCTATAATCAGTGTTTCTGACCAAAGGCCATAGGCTACCCCTATTGATCCTGCGAGTAGGATCATTCCAATTGCCAGCATGACCAGAGGTATTCCGCGGCGTTTCATTATGACCTCCTTGTTAAGAGTTGCGAGCGGAGGTGTGTCTTGAGACACACCTCTTTGCTAACACCTCTTTCTGGCTGCTACTGTAAGAAGCCAGCAGGAGCTTCAAACCCCTCCGGCAAAGAGCAGTCCAGAGCTGCAGACCCTGCTACAGGAGCTTCGTTCCACTGCAATGCATCGACGTCAAGATGGAAGCCATATTGACCAAGTTCCTCAACACCATCATAGTTGTCAAATTCGATCCAGATATAGCCCCAAACAGCTTCTCCAGGGTGCAGTTGATGCCAGTTCGCGTAGCAGACATGCACGTCTACCCATTCGGGAGTTTCCCCGTAAGGGTGAGTCACATGGACGGGGACAGTGCCTAAGTTATGAATGTCGAAGGAGATCAGACAAACATATCCGGGGTAAGCGCCTTCAACATAGATCTCAATGCCTTCCAGACCATCGCTGCCGGGATCAAAGTCCCAAGCTCTGGCATAGCATTCTGCATATGGATCCTTTACGCGGGGCTCCATCATATATCGCCCATTAACATTGACATATTCATAAGGATAAGGTCCAGAAAACGCCACATCAACTTCACCGGTGTAAACGGTGCCATCGATGACCAGCGATTCTGACCAGAGGCCATAGGCAACACCAGCGGTTGCCAAAACCAAAAGCATAATAATTGTGATCGTGATCACGGGTAATGATTTGCGAGCCATTACATTCTCCTAATAGTAGTTTTGTTTGACATTTGAAAAGCAACAAAAAAATGTACTATTTTGCCCGAATACCACCTCCTTGTTTTGGGCAGAGGGTCTCGCATTGCACAGAGACGCTGACCATGCCCCTATTTTTTCTGGATGCCAACCAGAACAGACATCACCACTATAGCAAGAAATTTATTAGGCGTTTCTTTGAAATTCTTAAGAATTCTTAATGCATTTTGCCCTTTGCGGGCTATTATCTGTTGGTTTTCCCCAAGAAAATGCTGTTTTTGTTGCTTTCACTTCATAAGTGAAATTTAATCTTTTTCTACAGAAAAATTAATTTTTTAGCGGTAGCAAGCCAAATGCGGGTACGTTTTCAGAGCGATTCAGTCTCTCTTGGCGCGAACCAATACCCCTTTCCCCACTGTGTACGAATATATTGATGATCATCCTTATTGGTATCGAGTTTTTTGCGAAGATAGGCGATATAAGTTTGCACAAGTGAGGGTGCATTCCCATAAGTATCTCCCCATACAAAACGGACAATTTCTCGATAGGGAACAACTTGTCCGCTATGAGCAACCAGGCAGGCGAAGATGTTGAATTCAGTTGTTGTTAACTCTAAAAGATCACCAGCGAGGAAAACCTTCTGTGTCTCAAGATTTACATCTAAAATAGTATCGCTATATTTTTTAATGAGTATGTTTTCATAACCATTACGACGCAGCAAAGCACGGATGCGGGCTTTTAGTTCGTTTTGTGAAAAAGGCTTTGTAACATAATCATCTGCCCCTTCTTGAAAACCACGTACGATATCATCATTTTGTGTTCGTGCAGTAAGTAACAATATGGGAATATTGGTCATCTCGCGCAAGCGAGAACAGGTTTCATAGCCATCCATCTGCGGCATCATTAGATCCAGGACAACAAGATGGGGGCGAATCTCAAAAGCGGCTTTTATCCCCTCCGTTCCATCGTGCGCAAGGTAGATTGCATAGCCCTCTTTTTCGAGTGATAATTTCAACAATTTTGTTAGGTCGGTGTCGTCGTCGATGATGAGTATCTTTTTCTTTATAAAATATTGCTCAAGAGGCATTTTTTCCACCTAAGACTTTACGCAATTGAAAGCCCCGAAATCAGCAAAGTTTTGTATAATGGAAGGGCACAGAGGCGCTGATAAGCAGCCCCTGTTTCCCGGTCGATTGCCGTCGGCCGGGATTTTTTTATAAAAAGAAAAGAATCGCTAACAATAAATTAGTGAAGATACCAATAAAACAAAACCCCGCTTATAGGTTTCTCAACCTACTAAAACTATAGCATAAGCAATAGCTAAAAACAATCACTACCTGTTGGTTTTAGCTTCGAAAGAGGCGGGATATTTTCTGGAGTTCTGGAACTCTTAGAATCCATATGCCAGCGAGATAGACAAGTCCCCCAAGTACGATGCCACCCAGAGCGGATAGCCACGGTGCGCTCGTAATTTGGGCTTGATTCCACCAAAAGAGTGTGATGCCCATCCCCAACGTAGCGAGGGTTGCCTGCCCGAAGCCACGTGCGATTGCCTTGCCCTCAATGCCGCCCAAGCGTTTGCGCATTAGTATCATCAGCAATACCATCTCCAGCGCAGTAGCCAGAGAATTGGCGAGCGCCAGCCCACCATGCGGCATCCAGCCGATGCGTTCGAAAAGTGCCGCAAAGGCAATGCTGAAAACGACGTTCAAAGTCATTGCTCCGATCCCGACGATAACGGGGGTCTTTGTATCGTGCAGGGCGTAAAAAGCGCGGGCCAGGATTTCCATCACCGCGTGCCCGACCAAGCCGACTGTGTACCAGAGCAATGCCCACGCCACTAACTCTGTCGAGCGGGCATTCCATTCGCCGCGCTCATAAAGCATAGTGATGAGCGGTACGCGCAAAAGGATCAGCCCCACTGCGGCGGGAATTGAGAGCAGTAGCACCCCGCGAATAGTCGCCGCGAGAGAGTTGCGGACTTCGTCGAGTTTACCGAGGGCATATTGTGCTGAGAAAGTTGGCATGGCTGCCGTTGCGATGGATTGCGCGATAGCGACTTGTGCCATTAGCATCAGCGCAAAACCATACTCGATGCCAACAACGGAGCCGGATGCCATTCGTGATGCCAGCCAGGTGTTGACCCAAAAATTAAGTTGCACTACCGCGACACCGAGAAGACGTGGTCCCATCAGGCGTATAACTTCGCCTACATTGGAATCACCCAGTCCAAGGGTAAGGGCATAATTTCCACGCTGCTTGAATAATAGGGGGAGTTGTAATACCAAATGAAAAAACGCCCCGATCACCACGCCCCATGCGAGACCATAGATTCCCATATTGGGGGCTAGTACGAGCACGCCGAAGACCATCCCTAACTGATACATGGAGGGCGTCAACGCCGGGATGAGGAAATGTTGGTGTGAGTTCAGGATGCCCATTACCAGCCCGCTCAGGCCGAAAAGGATCGCCGAGAAGAGCTGGATGCGGAGCAATATTATGGTAAGAGCAAATTGTTCGGGGTTGGCAGAAAAACCGGGCGCGAGTGCGTGACGTACAATTTGGGGCGCAAAAATTGCGGCCAGCGCGGCGAGCAAGCTCAAAATAAGGGCGACCCAGTTGGCGACCGCGCTGGCTAATTTCCATGCAGAACCCTTTTCATCTTTTGCTAATAATCCCGTAAAAGTGGGGATAAAAGCCGATCCCAGCGCGCCACCTGCAACGAGATTGAAAAGGGTCTCTGAAACGCGATTTGCGGCGATAAAAGCGTCTAATTCTGCGCCTGCGCCAAAAGCCTGTGCAACGAGGATGCGTCGCAAAAGCCCGACCACTTGCCCAAAGGCAAAGGCAAGCATGACAGTGCCTGCAGCGCGTGCGATCTGGCGATTGGCGTTATTCGATTTATCGGAGGTCATATCCCTTGGCGGCGATCAGGTTCGTGTATTTGCGCCCGCGCAAACGTGCGATGAGTGTGTCCCAATCTTCAAGTGGTTCAACATGGCCAAGCGGTTTTTCCTTGAGTTCGTAGAGTTCAAAGCCGAGATCAGCTAAGTCTTGCAAATAGCCTCGCGCGTTGCCACCAGTGCTGTCGATGCCCTGAGGCCAGAACTCGGTCATGATGATGGTTTTCCTCGAGCGGCGCAGAGTATCCATGAAACCGGAAAGGATACGGTGCTCGTAGCCCTGCACATCCATTTTGACGAAGTTGACTTCTTCGATCTCTTGCTCGACAAGGAGTGCATCCATAGACTTGGCTTCAATGGGGATGCTTTCCCATTCTTCGGGCGCATCTGATAAGCGATTATCCGCCTTGTTTTCAGGATTTAAGGCAAGGCTGCGTGTGCCACTTTTTGATGAAGCTGCCATCTGGTATAGATCGATCTTGGGTGCATTTTCTATACCGCGATTTTTTTTGTTGGTTTCTATATTTTTGGATAATAACGCGAATGATTCGGGATGGGGCTCGAGGGCGATGATCCTGCCATCTTGGTCGAGCGTATGGAGAGCAAGGGCGCTATATAAGCCGATATTCCCGCCAATGTCCACAAAGGTCATGTCAGCGCGGCAATATTCTTTAAAGAAGTGAATTTCGCTATTCTCGTAAACCCCCAAGGTCAATGCGCCTGAAAGGACAGGGTCGTTGGGGTTCAGGTAGAGAGCAGCCGGGGCTACGTTGATTTTTTCAGGGATGATCCTGAGCAGGATCGCATTGGTTAATTTACGCAGGGGACGTGGTTTGAGGACTTCGGTGTAGATGAATTCAGCAATAGACATGAAAATTCCGTTTCAGTTTTATTTTTAAACGCGCAGAATTATACCTTAGAGAATCGCCAGCATCCCCGTCTATCGACTATAATCTTCCCGAATTCAAAACTAGGGAGTTTTTATGTCGTTTGCTGTTTTTAACGAAAATGTTGTCATCATTATTGGTGCCTCGCGCGGGATCGGGCATGAGCTGGCGGTACGTCTTGCGGGGCAAGGTGCTTGGCTGGCGTTGGGTGCTCGCGATCTAAAGAAGCTTGAAGAGGTTGCTGAAGTCTGTCGTCAAATGGGTGGGAAGGCTATTGCTATAGAGACAGATGTCGCCGAGCAAGCCGATTGCCAGAATCTGATCGAGTGCACCGTCCAGGAATATGGACGGATCGACACGCTTGTCAATAACGCCGGCATCAGCATGTGGGCCCTCTTTGATGAACTTGAAGACATATCTGTTTTCGAAAAGATCATGCAGGTCAATTATCATGGCAGCGTCTATTGCACATACTATGCCCTACCTTATCTCAAGAAAACGCGCGGACGCCTAGTTGCCGTTTCAAGCCTTACGGGCAAAACCGGCGTTCCCACGCGCAGCGGATACGCCGCCAGTAAACACGCCATGGTCGGTTTCTTTGACTCGTTACGTGTTGAGTTGATGGGCACGGGTGTGACAGTTACCATCTCTTATCCCGATTTTGTTGCTACCGATATCCGCAAACTTGCATTGGGTATGGACGGCGAACCTATTATGGTTTCGCCCGTTCAGGAAGACAAGATCATGACCGTTGAGACCAGCGTCGATTATTTGCTCAAGGCAATGGAAAAACGTAAACGCGAAGACATCCAAACCCCACGAGGGCGTGTCGGGCAATGGATCAAACTCATTGCTCCAAGCCTGATCGACAAGATCGCTCAACGTGCCATCACTAAAGGTAAATAAAATGAAACAAAGCCTTCTCCTTCTTTCCATCTTGCTTTTAGTTTCTGCTTGCCAGCCCGTGCTGCTGGAGACGACAACGCCCGCTCCCCCTGCATCTGATGATCCACCGACGACTGAACCAATGGAATTGCAGGAAATTCCATTGGGAATTGGATATGGTGTGGATGGCGGTTGGTTCGAGCTCTACTTTACTGACCCGACCCATCCCGATGCGGGTTCATACCGGAACGGACCTGATACACGGCTTGCCTCCGCTATAGATGACGCCCGCTTGAGCGTGGACGTTGCCATTTACAGCCTCAGCCTGTGGAGCATCCGTGATTCTCTGCTCGATGCTATGCGCCGCGGTGTGCAGGTGCGCGTTGTGATGGAAAGCGATAACCGCGACCGCGACGTTCCCCAGGAATTGATCGATGCCGGTATTTCGATCCTGGGTGATCGCCGTGAAGGATTGATGCATGACAAATTCGTCATTATCGACCGCACGGAGGTTTGGCTTGGTTCGATGAACTTCACAATTGGCGGTGGTTATAAGGATAATAACAACCTGCTTCGCATCCGTTCACAAAAGCTGGTTGAGAATTACCAGAAAGAGTTTGATGAGATGTTTGTAGACGATCATTTCGGTCCTGACACTGTTTCCGATACGCCCAATCCCGTCACCTTTGTGAATGGTACGATGATCGAAACTTACTTCTCTCCCGATGATGGTGTTGCTGATGTGATCGTTGACCTTATTCGTGATGCAGATGAAAGCATCTACTTCATGGCTTATTCCTTCACATCCGATCCCATATCGGAAGCAATTCAAAGCCGCGCGCGAGACGGGGTAACTGTCGCCGGGGTGATGGATTATTCACAAGTCGCATCCAATCAAGGTGGGGAGTACGATGTTCTCGCTCAAGCCGGGATCGACGTTCGCGAAGATGGTATTGAAGGTTTGATGCATCATAAGGTTTTTATTATTGATGAAGAAATCGTTATCACAGGTTCTTACAACTTCAGCCGCAGTGCCGAAGAGCGGAATGATGAGAATATCATCATCATCTATAATGCTGAGATCGCGAGGGAGTTTTTGAAAGAATTTGAGAGAGTGCAGACCCAAACGGAAGAATAAAAGAATATGCGTGGTGCCATTGCAAAAGCACTGCGTAGCTCAGTAAGGTTTTTTTTAGATATAGGCACAGATGGCAGATTTCTGCCATCTGTTTTTTTTGCCCGTAACCTTTTTCCTTTTTTAGCGACTATGTAGATAACACTTATCTTTTTACCGTATTCGGAGGAAAAAATGAAAAAGAAAACTTTAGTTGTATTGGTTGTCTTGACCACAATTGGCATGCTCTTGAGCGCTTGTGGCCCTGCTCCTGAAGCCGCTAGCGCTGAACGTACTGTTGGCGCAAAAGTGAATGCTTCGCCAGTTGAGTTTACTGGTGTGATCGAATCCATCGATGGCGACCAAGTTACCGTTGACGGACAGGTTGTAACTGTAGACCCTGCCATAATCGAAGCTTCCGGCTTAGAAGTTGGTGACATGGTCGAAGTCGAAGGCCATACTGATGAGAGCGGCGCAATCGTTGCTGAGAGTGTCCACTTGGAAGACAGCACGTCATCTGATGATGGCATCAATACCAATGATGATTTTGACGTCAATGATAATAGCGATGATGCCAACGAAAATAGCAACGATAATGCAAACAGCAACGACAACGATAGTGGTTCTGTATCAGATGCTGGTGCTCTTGAATATGTCGGTACGCTTGAAGTAGTTGGCGACGGTCAAGTTCAAATTGATGGCATGGTCTTTGAATTGACTGAGTTCAGCGAGATTGAATCTGCGCTTGAAGCCGGCCTGTTGGTGAAGGTGCATATCTCGGTCAATAGTGACGGTACTTTTGTCATCCATGAAATTGAATTGGCTGATGCAGATGATTCTCTTGGCTGGGACGATGATAATTCCAATGACAGCAATGAGAATGATGATGATGCCAATGACAACGATAGCAACGACAATGTCGATGACAGCAATGATAATGACGATGACTATGATGACGACTATGACAGCAATGACAATGACGACGACTATGATGACGACGATGATGACGATGATGACGATGATGATAGCAATGATAATGACGCCAACGATAATGGTGTCTAGGTCGAAATAACACTTTGCTGGAAATAAAAGCAACTGGCTCGCCTGGTTTCAGGTGAGCCAGTTGCTCATCTATGCTATGAATATGAAAAAATCACAAATAATCACACTTATTATTTCGTTGGGGGTTTTCCTGTTTTTTATTGCGGGAATGGCATTTATCCAGTTTTCATCCCCGAATATGCCGGACAATGATGGTTTTTACCATATCAAGCTGGCTGAGTTAATGCGCACAGAAGGATTGAAGCCGGATTTCATTTGGTTGCCTCAAACCATTTTGAGTCCAGATGAATTCTATGATCATCATTTTCTTTATCACATAGCCCTTATTCCTTTTACGCTAACCGATTTGCGCTTAGGCGCAAAATGGTCTGCTGTAATTTTTGCCGCACTGGCTTTTATCGCGATCTGGTATCTGTTCAAAAAACAGCGTGTTCCCTGGGCTTGGTTGTGGGCATTCATGCTTCTAGGTATTTCTGACGCCTTTTTATTTCGGATGAGTATCACCCGTGCCCAATCCCTATCTCTGGGAGTACTAGCTTTGGGATTTGCCTGGTTGCTCGAAGGAAAACACCGGCGTTTGGGCATTTTAGCTTTCCTGTATGTTTGGCTATATGATGCTTTTCCACTGTTATTGGTGCTGGTAGTTATTCATTTGTTGGTTGTGGCAGTATTGGAGCACCGCTTGGAGTATCGCCCGTTAATTTATGTAGGTGTGGGTATTGCTTTGGGCTTGTTGATCAATCCTTATTTCCCCGACAATATTGTTTTTTCTTTCAAACATATGTTGCCTAAATTGATGGAAACCACATCAGTCCGCGTTGGAAACGAATGGTATCCATATACAACGCAGCAATTACTAGAAAACTCTTTCTTTGCGTTGATCCTTTTTGTAAGCGGAATAATCGCTTTGGGGCTGAATGAAAGAAAAATGGACGTTCGCACAGGAACAGGGCTTCTTTTCACGCTCCTCTTTGGTCTTATGCTTTTCCAATCCAGGCGATTTATCGAGTATTTCCCACCTTTTGCTTTGATCTTTGCTGCTTTTGCCTGGGCTCCTTTTTTGGAATTTTTGGAGCATTCAAGGAAAGAAAAATACAAAGCTGTCTTTGTGGCTCTCTTCATTTCTTTTGCAGGGATCTCTATTGCTAAAACTTTGCCGGCAGCACAAGTAAGCATCCAGAAATCCAAGCCTTATTCCCTATATGCCAATGCTTCTCAGTGGCTTATTGAAAATAGCAATGAAGGAGATAAGGTTTTCCAAACGGACTGGGATGATTTCCCTCGCCTCTTCTATTACAACACACAGAACATCTATTTGGTAGGTCTTGATCCAACCTATTTACAGCTGCATGATCCCAACTTATATGGTCTTTGGGTATTGATCACAAAAGGCAGCATAGAAGAGCCTTCTGGATTTATAGAAAATCAATTTCATGCTCGTTTTGTGCATAGTGACCTCAAGCATAAAAGCTTTATTCGTGAGGCAGAAGCAGACCCCGGTCTGACCGAAGTATACAGGGATGACGAGGCTGTAATTTTCGAGGTTACTAAATACCCGTAACTCTTTTGCATCTTTGACGACTATATAAGTAAGAACACTAGTATTGCGCTACGAGAAGTAAATAAAGAAGTTTTGGCTATTTAGGTGTTTTTTTGGACTGGTTTTCAGCAGCGCTCTCTGCAGAAGCCTTTTGTTTGGAGATAACGACACGAGTGGCAGCGACACGAGCAGCAACAACGTGAGTGACAAAGACACGAGTGACGACAATACTCTGAATGCCTGAGCTATAAAAAGACAATTCTGTTTCTTGCCAAAAGGAGCGAAATTGATGTAGTACAATGTGCCAACCATCAATTAATATTACCTCCTGCTGGACTGAAAAAATGACGGATTTGTCTGAAGCTCAACAGCGCGAAGAGTTGAATGGTCTGCGGGCGTTAGACCCGCAGACCATCGGCGCAATCTACGATCGTTATTTCCCCGATATTTATCGTTTCGTTCTCTATCGGCTGAATGACGAGAGTCTCGCCGAGGATATTGCCAGCGATGTTTTTCTTCGGCTGCTTGAGGCAAGCAAGAAAAAACGTGGTCCGAAAAAGAATATAAAATCCTGGCTACTCTCCACCGCTTCGAATGTGGCCACAGACCACTTGCGCCGTCACTACCGCCGTCTAACGACAGATTTGCCGGAAGACCTTGTCGACGAGACAATAACACCTATGGAAATATTTGAGCGCAATCGCCAAGGTGAGTTAACACGTGAAGCTTTACAAGGTCTTACCCCTGAACAGCAAATGGTATTGGCGCTGCGCTTTGGTCAAGGGTATTCCCTTGAAGAAACAGCAACTATGATGAAGAAAAAAAGTAACGCCATCAAGGCACTTCAATTTCGCGCTTTAGCTGCGCTCCGCCGCAATATAGGCGAGGTGGCATCATGACCGATATATATGAAATTCTTGAAGTCATACTCACAGAGATCTTCGAGCATGGCAAAGATATAGAAAGCGTTTTAGAAGAATATCCTGCATACGCCGATGAGTTACGTCCGCTTCTGGAAGCGGCAGTTTATTCCCAAGAAATTGCCCCCACAGAAGTCCCGGATGACGTTCTTCGTCGCGGACGCACCCGTCTATTACATCAAGCTGCCCAATTGCGAGATGCCGCACCCGCACGTCGCCGCGCTTCGCTCTTTACCCCGCGTTTTGCTTCCGTTGCCCTGGGCTTGCTGCTTGTCTTTTTCGTGAGTGGAACAGGGCTTATCAGCGCATCCGCTTCGTCTCTTCCCGGCGATAGTTTGTATCCTGTAAAGATCGGTTGGGAGCAGGCGCACTTCTGGTTTGCTGACGAAGACAAAACTGCGAGCTTGGAAGCAGAATACGAAGAAGCACGCCGTGAAGAGGTACACGAACTGCTCACGGGGGGACGTTTGGCAGCCGTCCGTTTTGAGGGCATTGTGAGTCATTTGAGCGGAAGCAAGTGGCAGGTCGCGGGCGTATCGGTGACCTTATCCGCAAATACTCAAGTCGAAGATGGGATCGGCATAGGATCCGATGTTATCGTCGTTGGGCAGACACAAGAAGATGGCGTAGTCTTGGCAGACAAGATCACCCTGAGCGGACATGGACATTTGGAAGATCACGATGAAATGCCCCCCCAGGGCGTAGGCGATGATCAGGAAGATGAGCCGGAAGAAACGGAAACGCCAGAAGGTGATGATGGTGACGATGATGGAGATGACGACCCCATGTCTACACCCACTCCTGAGCCAGACGATGAGGGTGATGATTCTGGAGAAGAGGATGATGAGGGCGAAGAAAACGGTGATGGTACGCCAACGCCCACTCCCGATGGTGAAGATGGTGGCGACGACGAGGATGGCAATGAGCTAACGCCTACACCTACAGCGGATGGCGATGAGGAAGATGAGGACGACGAGGAAGAGGAAGATAGCCATTAGAACCTGAGAGCGGGCAATTGCCCGCTCTTTTTTCTTAATTTGTTGCGAATTTGACCAAAGTGGGGTAAATTTAGCCCTAGCGCATTTGTTCTAAAAGAATCATAGAATTTTATATACCGGAGCCTTTATGTCTGATAAACAATTCTATCTAGGTCGTCGTCTCGAAAACCCCCAGGCTGAACCCACAGATAAACCACTCTATTACGATCCCCCTGACTTGACCACCCACGCCATCGTGACCGGGATGACCGGCTCCGGCAAAACGGGTCTCTGCGTGACTCTGCTTGAAGAAGCAGCTTTGCAGAATATCCCTGCTCTCATCATCGACCCCAAAGGGGATTTGACGAATCTCTTGCTCCATTTCCCCGATCTCGTGCCGCAAGATTTTGAACCCTGGATCGACCCGGAAAGCGCCCGTCGCGATGGTGCGAGCGTGGAACAGGCAGCTGTCAAAACCGCAAAAGTCTGGAAAGATGGTCTCGCCAAGTGGGGCATGGATTCATCTCGTGTGCGTGCGCTAAAAAATGCCGCTCAATTTGCCGTTTATACCCCCGGCTCGGATGCGGGCATCCCCGTCAGCGTGCTTTCATCTCTCGCCGTCCCCGATCTGGATTGGCGGGATAACCGCGAAGTCTTGCGCGAGAAGATTGCCAGTACGGTTACGGCGCTGCTCGGTTTGATCGGCATAGACAATATTGATCCCCTGCGCTCACGCGAGCATATTTTGCTCTCACATATCTTCGAAAATGCCTGGAGCAAGGGACGCAGCCTTGACCTGACAGAGCTCATTCTTCAAGCCCAAAACCCGCCTTTCGACAAACTTGGTGCGTTGCCCCTGGACACTTTCTTCCCCGCGAAGGCGCGCACATCGCTGGTGATGCAGCTCAACGCCATCCTTGCCGCGCCATCATTTGAGACCTGGCGCGAAGGGCAGGCTTTAGATATTCCTGATCTGCTTTACACGCCCGACGGACGTCCGCGCCACAGCGTTTTTTACCTCGCGCATCTGAGCGAAGCCGAGCGTATGTTCTTCGTCACCCTCTTGCTTTCCTCTGTCGAAACCTGGATGCGTACGCAAGGTGGCACGAACTCCCTGCGCGCCCTGCTCTACATGGACGAAATTTACGGCTACCTCCCACCGCAGAAAAATCCCCCTTCGAAGCCGCCGTTGTTGCGGATGCTCAAACAGGCACGCGCCTTTGGCGTGGGGCTGATGCTCGCCACGCAGAATCCAGTCGACGTCGATTACAAAGCCCTCTCGAATGCCGGGAGCTGGTTCATTGGCAAACTCCAGACCGAGCGCGACAAGGAACGTCTCCTTGATGGGTTGGATAGCGCCGCAGGCGGGCTCAACCGTCAGGCATATAACAAACTCATCTCCAGTCTCGGCAAACGCGCTTTTATTTTGCATAACGTCCATGAGAAGCAGCCCGCCCTTTTCCGTACACGCTGGGCGATGAATTATCTTGCCGGTCCGATGACGCGGAATCAAATTCCGGCATTGAATGAGCTCGTTGGCGCGAGTTGGGATGCGGGTGTCGTGATGGCGGCAGATGATCTTGAAACGGCGACCCAGCCCACGTCCACGGGCGAGACGCTCTCAAGTTATCAACCCGTTTCCGTTAACGGGAGCAAACGTCGCCGCCCGGAACGGAAGCGCGTTCAACGTCCGCACGATGGCAGCAGCGAGACGAGACCTGTCATCCCGTCGGGATTTGGTGAGTTCTTCCTGCCTTTTAATTTGAGTATGGCAGAGGCTTTCAATACTGCCGGTCGTTCCATGCCCGTGGATGCCGAGCAGGTCGGGATGCTTTATCGCCCATCCCTGCTGGCTGCCGCGACCGTCCGATTTTTAAATCGCAAATATGGTGTGGACAGCGAAGTCTCGCGCTCTATGTTGGTGATGAACCCTGACTCGCGCGGAGTAGTGCGTTGGGAAGAAACGGGGCGCGAAACGAAGCTGGATATTTTAGGCAGGATGCCTGCGCCGCAATCGCGTTTTGTAGCGTTGGATGCGCCTTTTGACAAGACGACATCCATGAATGCGCTCAAACGTGATTTCAAAGATTGGCTCTACCGCGCGGTGACCGTTAAGGCGCGCGCGAACGAGGCCTTGAAAGTCTACGCCGGGCCGGATGTCTCAAAATCGGAGTTTGTGCGAGCCTGTGCAGATACCGCCCGCGACAAACGGGATGCCGAGATCGACAAGCTCAGCGACCGCTATGAACGCAAACTGGATACGCTCGAGAATCGCTTGAAACGCGAGGAGCGCGAACTGCGCCAGGATGAAGATGAACTTTCAGACCGCAAAATGGAAGAGATGGGCACGCACGCTGAAAACGTCTTGAGCCTTTTCAGCAGACGCCGACGACGTATGACCACCTCGTTGACGAAACGTCGCCTGACCCAGCAAGCCAAAGCAGATGTGGAAGAATCTGTTCAGGCGATTGATGACCTTGAGCGTCAGATCCGTGATCTGGAAACTGAATTCAAAGAGAAGCTGGATGAAGTCAGCGATCGCTGGGGGGATGTGGTCAACGATACGAGTGAAGTGACCATCACCGCCACGAAGACCAATATTTTTGTGGACGATTTTGGTGTTGCTTGGATGCCTTACTATTTGGTCGAAACCGCCGGGCAGACAGTGGAAGTACCTGCGTTTGGATAGATGAGTGATGTGTAAGGAGTGACGAGTATAGGGTATCTCACTATCACTCGTCACTTTTTGCTTTTTTTTTTTATAAGAGGTGGTTTATGTTTTGGTTGATCTTTTCCATTGCCTTGTGGGGACTTGTCCACTCTTTGATGGCATCCCTGAAATTTAAAGCCTTTCTCGAAAAGATACTCGGCACACAGATAATGCGTTTTTATCGCCTTTTCTATAATGTCTTTTCGGGCATCAGCTTTTTGCCTATCTTGTGGTTGATGCGCATCCTGCCCGACCGCATGCTCTATACCGTCCCCTCACCGTGGATGTATCTACTGTTCTTTGGACAGCTTCTCGCGACGGTCGGCTTGGTCGTTGGCTTGCTCCAAACCGACGTTTGGGAATTTGCCGGGCTGCGACAGATCGTCTCGCCGAATGGTGCAAAGAATGGTAAGTTGGTCATCAAGGGGCTTTACAAATATATGCGCCATCCGCTTTATACTTTTGGGTTATTTCTTATTTGGTTGACACCCTTGTTGACAGAAAATATGCTCGTAGTATATCTTGGTGCGACGATCTATATTGTTGTTGGCGCATATTTTGAAGAACGCAAGCTCTGTCGCGAGTTCGGGGATGAATATGAAGCGTACCAGAAGAGAACACCGATGATTGTGCCTAAATTATGGGGTGTAGATAGTTAATAAGTCTTCTTTCCTCTTTCCACTTTCCCCCTTATAATCGCCCCATGACCACAACGTCATATCCCTCCAATAATTCAACCCCTGCTCTGCAAGTCCTCGCTGCCTTTGCGGGAGGGGTGCTCCTCTTTCTCGGCGCGCTCATCGTCTGGACTTTGGGCTATCAACTCGTCTATGCCGGGCGGATCTTCCCCGGCGTCTCCGTGGCGGGAGTCGATCTTTCGGGCATGAGCCCTGCTGATGCAGCCCTCACGCTCAATCAGCGTTTGGCATTCCCGTATTCGGGACAAATCCTGTTGCGGGATGGCGAACGCATCTGGGCGGCCTCACCCGCTGAGTTGGGCATGGTCTTCGATGCTTCGGCATCTGCCCAGTCTGCGTATAGGCTGGGGCGCTCCGACGGTCTCTTTGGCGCTTTTGGCGATCAACTGGATGCGCGCCGTATTGGCTCAGAAGCGGATGCCGTCATCATCTTCGATCAGAACGTTGCCTACGCTTATTTGCAGCGTCTCGCCGCCGAGATCGACCAGCCGCCCATCGAAGCGACCTTTGATATTCAAGGCACCGAAGTGGTCGCCCAGCCCGGGCAGATGGGGCGTTATCTCAACGTCGATTCGACCCTGATCGCCCTCAGTATGCAGCTTGAAACTTTTCGAGACGGGGAAGTTCATCTCTTTGTGGATGAAGCCCCGCCCCAGCTTTTGGATGTCTCCGCCCAAGCGGATGTTGCCCGTCAGATATTAAGTGCGCCCCTGCGCCTGAGCTTGCCCGGTGCCAACGAATTTCAAGATCCCGGTCCCTGGGTTTTCGACGTCGCGACCGTGGCAAATATGCTTGTCGTGCAGAAAATTGCCTCAGATAACGGAAGCAACTACGAGGTCACGTTCGAAGCGGGTGTCCTGCACGATATTTTGACAAATATCGCCGCCGAGGTCGACCGTCCCGCCGAGAACGCGCGTTTCATCTTCAACGACGAGACCCGTCAACTGGAAGTGCTGCGTCCTTCTGTAACCGGGCGTGTGGTGGATATTGAAGCCAGCAAAACCTTCATCCACGACCAAATTCTGGCGGGCGCGCACGACATCCCTGTTCAGGTCATTCAGGATACCCCCGCTGTTGTTGAGAGTGCCACCGCCGCGGAACTTGGGATTACCGAGTTGGTACATTCTGAAACATCCTATTTTTATGGTTCCAGCCCCGAGCGTATCCAGAATATCCAAACGGCTGCCTTGGCGTTTCATGGCGTGCTGATCGCGCCGGGTGAGACCTTTTCAATGGGCAGCGTGCTGGGCGACATCAGCCTTGAAAATGGCTACGCCGAAGCTCTGATTATTTATGGCGGACGCACGATCAAAGGAGTTGGTGGCGGCGTTTGCCAAGTGAGTACCACGCTTTTCCGCACCGCTTTTTTTGCGGGATTCCCCATTGCTGAACGTCATTCACATGCCTATCGCGTTTATTATTATGAACAAAGCGCCAGCGGCGGACGTGAAGCCAGCCTCGTTGGGTTGGATGCGACTGTCTATATTCCACTGGTGGACTTTAAATTTACCAACGATACCCCTAACTGGCTGCTGATGGAAACCTATCCTGATGCCGGTTCGCGCAAACTGACCTGGAAGTTCTACTCCACCTCCGATGGGCGTAGCGTTGACTGGACCACCACGGGACCCCAGAATGTTGTCCCCGCACCCGAGCCGCTCTTTGTCGAGACCGATGAACTGGAATTGGGCGAAATTCGCCAGGTGGATTGGGATGCCGAAGGCGCTGATGTTTCTGTAGAGCGCACGGTTTTCCGGGATGGTGGTGTTCTCTTCAACGATATTTTCAATACTCACTATGAACCCTGGCAAGCGATTTGCGAGTATGGACCTGGTACTGAAAATGTTGAGAAAAAAGCCAAAAATCACGGTTTGTGTCAGTAATTCGCAGGGCAAACGTCATGAATTCGAAAGACAAAATCTGGTAAAATTGCGCCCTGAATAGGAGAAAACAATGGTAAGTAAAGATTTACTTGAAATTTTGCGCTGCCCCGCTTGTGTCCGCGAAAAAGACGGGCTGCTCTCTGTTGAAAAAGAAAGCTGGCTGGTCTGCCAGGATTGCGACCGAAAATATCCGATCGTGGACGATATTCCGGTCATGTTGATCGACGAAGGGGATAAATGGACAGCCACCGCTGTAGCCGAACTCCCCGTCCCGCCGCCTGAACCAAAATAACCCTGTGGAAAAATATCTCGCCGATCTTGCAAGCGGCGATGAGAGCCTCGCCCAGGCTGCCATGCAAAAACTGGTCGAGATTGGCGCCGAAGCTATTCCCGCCTTGCATGATCTGGCAACTTCGCCAGACGCAGATCAGCGTTGGTGGGCGGTCAGCACTCTTGCGCAAACAGATGATGTGGATGTCGATTGGCTCCTCGCCACACTTCAGAATGACGACGTAGTTGAAGTCAAGCAAGCTGCGGCGCTCGGATTAACGGCACGCCCGCATCCGAAATCTGCTTCCGTGCTAATAGGCTTTTTGCGCCATTCTGACAGTATCCTCCGCACTCTTGTAGCAAAGGCACTTACCGCTATCGGAACAGACGCCGTCCCCGTGCTACTGGCATATCTCGATGAGAATAAAGATTTGAATTCAGCCCGCGTGAGCGCAGTCCGCGCTCTGGCTGAGATCGCTGATAAAAGAGCCATTCCGGCTCTGATGGCAGCCCTCGAAGAAGATTCAGCCCTTATCCGCTATTGGGCAGAAGTTGGTCTCGAAAACTTGGGTCTTGATATGGTCTACATGAAACTGGAATAAAAAATATGAGCGAAAAGAAATTTGATTTCAAAAAAATCCTTGCTTCGCTAAAAGGTATCCCCTTGGGGATGGTGATCACGTGGGTGGTTGCTATTGCATTAGCGGTCGGTGGCTATATCGCAGTTCGCAACTTTGTGGTTGGGCTTACGATGGTCAATCTTCCAGGCGTGGCATTGGTTGATTCTCAAGATGGTGCGCCAGCACCGGGTGCCGATGCGCCTGAACCTGTGATCGAAGCTGAAGCTCCTGAAGTGATATATCCTTCCTGGGACGGCGGCAGTCGTGTCAACATCCTTTTCCTTGGCATCGATGCCCGCGATCTCGATACCGATGCGCCGCGTTCTGACACGATGATTCTCTTTACTATTGATCCTGTCACGAAAACAGCCGGGATGCTTTCCATTCCGCGTGATCTATGGGTGGATATCCCCGGTGGTTTTGGCTACGGCAAGATCAATACTGCCCACGCCCTTGGGGAGCAATATCAACTTCCGGGTGGGGGTCCTGGCTTGTCTGTTAAAACCGTGGAACGCTTTTTGGGTGTCCCTATCCAGTATTATGGTTTGGTCGATTTTAAGGCTTTCGAAGAAGCCATCGATGCGATGGGTGGGCTCTATATGTGCGTTGATCAGAAATTCAGGATCGACCCGATGGGTCCTAAGCCGAAGGAACCCTTTGAAAAGGGTTGTTCCGTTCGGCACGGCTATCAGGTGCTGGCATATGCCCGTGACCGTAAGAGCACCGAAGGTGGCGATGTGGATCGTTCCATTCGTCAGCAGCAGGTCATCATGGCTATTCGAGATCAGGTACTTGATCCCGTGAATTTTGCTGAGATGATGCGCCTTGCGCCTGATATTTACAATGAAGCCTCAGTTGGATTGAAAACAAATCTCTCTTTTGAAGATATGCTGAAGCTGGCCGCGCTTGCCTCACAGATCGATGTCAGCCAGATCAAACAGGGCGTCATTAACTATGATATGGGTATCCTCGAAACATCCCCGGATGGACTCTCCATCCTAAAGCCGATCCCTGATCAGATCCGTATCTTACGTGATGATATCTTCACGACAGGTGGTGCGCTCAGCCCGATGGCGACAGGCACCCCCGTCGAGTTGATGCAGGCTGAAGGTTCTAGAGTGAATCTGCTGAATGGTGCATATGGTATTGCGGAAGCAACGGACCTTGCTGCACGTTCACAGGGCTACTTCTCGGGGCAGGGAATGAATGTCGTTGGTATCGGCAGCGCAGACAAAACCTACGATCGCACGACCGTTGTTCTGCATAACGGCGATCTTTATACCGTTCGTTATATCTTTGATCTTGTACAGGCAAATAGTAACCAGCAAGTTGTTTTCCGCTTTGACCCCGCTGCGGGCTCGGATGTGGATATTATGCTTGGCAATGACTGGGCTCTCGGTGGGCTCGTGCCATAGCACCTAAAAGAAATGAACTTAGAAAAAAGAGACCGAGTATTTTTTACTCGGTCTCTTCGCTTAAGGTCGTTGAAATCTTAGTCTTAGGCTTCCCCAATAATGATTACCTTCTTTATCCTGACAAGGTGGGGAACTCAGGTCGCCGGCGGCAGTACTGCCTGTCGCCAGGTGCAGGGCATAAACTTGAGCGGGTTCCATGGCGAAATCAGCATAGCCGTGTCCCAGTTCTGGCTTAAGACCTGTAAAGAAGTGTTCTTCTTCTTGTTGCCACTCGACGATGATCTCCACACCCGGGAGGGGATTTTGAGCGGAATCGGTCACGTAGACCATCAATAATCCCTCGGAGATATTGGTGCTGCAGATCTCGTCCTGTGCGATCAGGATGTAGGGCGCACCCACCGTTGGTATCGTTGTTGGTGTGGACGCCGGAGTGCGCGTAGAAATAGGAACAGGTGTTAGTGTTGGGTCGGGTGGTTCGGGCGTGGTATTGGTATCATCGCCGTTTATGGGCGAAGGTGTTTTTGTTGATGTAGGACCAGGTGTTTGGGTCAGGAAGCGTGTGCTGGTAGGTGTTACTTCCCTGAATGAGATTTCCTGCCCCAGATCGCTGGCAAGGGCTGCCAACGCATCGGTTTGAAATGTGCCCCCCTCTGCAACAGTACGCTGCGCCTGCATGGCAAGGGTTTCAAGCGGATCGGTATCACCAAGGGTGGCGAGACGTTCTTCGGCACGCTCGAGATCGCCTGTTGTTGTATAGGCAGAGGCGATCAGCGCGCGGTAGGCGTCCTTGAAATCGCTGCGCAGCAGGGAGGGCGGTGTATCGGTATACTCAAGGGGGGAGATCACCCATGAGATAAGGAGACCAAACCCAAGGCCGAGAGTGAGTCCAACGAGAAGATGCCAGGGGATGCGCTCTATTTTCATTGTGCAGAGTCCCCCAGATCAGGTTGCCAAGCCTCGATCTCATCCAATAGTGATATCAGATTTTCAATCTCTTCTTCTGTAAAGGCTGCATGGTCAAGTGCTTCCTGAAGGAACTCCGCAGGGTGTGCGCTACCGAGAAGAGCAAGCTGGCGTGCCGCCAGACTAAGGTCTCCATGTCCTTGGTAAGCTTCAGCAACCATCAATGTATATTCGTTTTTGTAATCCTGATGCAGAGTGTCGGGGGTAGTATCAAAATATTCAACTGGAGCAATTCGCCAGCCATAAAAGAGACCAGCGATGACCCCAAGGATGGCAATGAGAAGAGCTTGAAGCCAGCGAGACATAGATACCCTTTGAAAAGAAAATATCTGGGCAGGGACCGGCGGCACCCGGAGCGACCTCCGTACCGTTGCTTCCTTTCGGACCTGGCGGAGTTGAGAGGCTTCCGCCGCGCCGGACTGCCCAGACGGGAGCAAGGATACCTGAATTGATAGGGAGTGTCAATCTATTGTGCTTTAGGCTGGCTTGTTTTCGATGTTATAATTTTTGCCGTACTTCCTGAACCAATTCAAAGAAGCCTTTTTCTGGAGGAAAAATGGAAATTACGACCCAAAAATTTAAACAATGTGATCTCGTTACTGCCAAAGGACGTGTTGATAGTGCAACCGCGGTGCAACTGGGTGAGGCGCTTGAAGCCATTACAAAAGATGGGCGTTATAAGATCGTGTTGGATATGGGTGGTGTTGAATATATGTCCAGTGCGGGCATGCGTGTTTTGTTAGCGACACAAAAAGAATGCAAAAAACTTGGGCGTGGTGAGGTGGTGCTTGCATCCATCCCGGACCTGGTCAAAGATGCTTTTGATCTGGCTGGTTTTTTGCCCCTGTTTAGTATTTATGATGAGGCCACCCCCGCTGTTGGGCATTTCTAAATTGCCCGTCCTCTCAATATAAAAAGCCGTCTTGCTGTAGTAGGACGGCTTTTCTGTCCAATCTATGCACTCTTTCCTCGCACGATATACGTCACTTGATGATATCCGCACCTACGTGGCAGAGGCTGCGCGCAACGCGGAATTAAATGATAAAGCTGTTTATGCTGTTCAGCTTGCGGTGGATGAAGCTTGCACGAATATTATCGATCACGCCTATGGGGGAGAATCAGATGCAGAGATCAAACTTAGTTGTGAGATCACTGAAGAAGCACTAAAGATCACGATTCAGGATAACGGTAAACCCTTTGACGTGAATTCCGTAACACCCCCGGATTTAGACGTGCCTCTGTCCGAACGGCAAGTGGGCGGGTTGGGGATTTATCTCATTAACAACCTGATGGATAGTTTGGAACATCAGATTATTGGGAAAACGGGCAATATTCTTATTCTTACGAAAAGTCGTGAGCCTATAAATACTGCGCTTCGCTCGCCTGATTGGCTTAGGTTGACAAATTTTGGCGAGGAGTTGCCAGATACAAAATCGTTAGCAGCACAACGTGACCGTATTGTCCAGATGGTTGCTAGTTTGATCGAGTGTGATGTCGATATTTGGCTCAACGAGAGTCTTTTCCGATTACCTGATTGGGAAGACCCTTTGATCTTTTCTGAAAACCCATCCACGAATGCGATGGCACAGGCGGTTGATCGCAGCGGGCTTGTGAAAATTCAGGACTCAGATGAAGTCATTCTTGCTTTGCCATTGAAAGACCGTGGCTTTCTTCTGGGCGCAATACAGGTCTCGCGAGCTAAAGAACAATCTTTCTCACAAGAAGAATTAGATGCGCTTGAGGGGATTGCCAGTATTTCTGCATTAACCTTGGTTTCTGCACATCGTGTGGCAGTTGAGCACTGGCGTATTGGTCAGCTCAACCTTGTGCGAGAGGTCAGTACGCAGATTGCCAATGTAATGGATATAGATAAGTTGGCGAAGCGGGTCACCGAACTGATTCAGCAGACCTTTCATTACTATTATGTTGCCGTATTTACAGTGGATGAAGGGAATGAAGTATTACACTTTCGCTCGAGCACGGGCGCTTCTCGAAATGGGGTGGAGAAAGATGTGCCTGCTCTGGAGATCAAGCTAGGCGAAGGCTTGATCGGTAGTGTTGCTCAAAGTGGTGAAGAAGTGGTCTGCGCTGATGTCCAGTCAGAGCCACGTTTTCGTTTTATAGCGGCTCTTCCTGAAACCAGATCCGAGATCGTTTTGCCGTTAAAGATAGAAGAACGAACGCTTGGCGTTTTAAATATTCAGAGTGATCGCTTGAATGCACTTCACCCGAATGATTTATTAGTCCTGCACGCTTTAGCAGATAATGTGGCAGTCGCTATTGAAGGTGCGCGAATTTATGATATTTTGCTGCATCGCGCCGAGCACTTGGATGTTATTGCAGAAGTCAGCAAGAAGGCCACCTGGAGTTTGGACCTTGCCAAACTGATGGAAGATGTTGCTGCTCTGCTAACAGAGCGTTTTGGCTATCCTCATGTCCATCTTTTTTCTGTGCATCATAATCGTCGCCGCATCAGCTATGAGGCAGGCAGCGGAAAACATAAGGAAGCGCTTGCTGGCTATTCTCTTGATTTGGATGATCCGCATGGTCTGGTTCCCTGGGCCGCGCGGAACAAAGAGTCAGTTTTGGCAAATGATGTATCAAAAGAGCCACGCTATCGTCCTTCCTCATTGCCGCCTGAAAACACAAAGTCCGAGATCGTTGTCCCCTTGGTTTTCAATAATGAGATAAAAGGTATTCTCGATGTGCAAAGTGATCGTTTAGATACCTTCAGCAAAGAAGATCTGCTCCTCTTTGAAGCATTGGGCGATAATATCGCTGTTGCGATCCATAACGCTGATTTGTATCGTTCCGAACGCTGGCGACGCCAGGTCGCGGATAGCTTGCGTGAAGTAGCTGGTTTACTTTCAGATAATACCAACCTTGAGCAAGTTTTAGATGCGATCCTGATCGAACTGGAACGATCTCTCCCGAGCGATGTTGCCGCGCTTTGGCTTCTGCATGAAGAAGGCGATCTATATCTCGCCGCTGCGCACGGACTTGGGCATGATGCTCTGAAAGAAGCACGGGATTATTCAGCAGATGCCTCCATTTCATTGGCACGCGCCCTGCTTTCAAAAGAGCCTGTTATTCGTAAACCAGAGGATGTAATGGAGCCCTCGGGATTGGCAGGAGGCTTTGAGAAAAATTACTCATCTATTGCAGCACCATTGCATATTGGCGACCAACCCGTGGGTGTGCTCACCCTCTCTCATAATACGCCGGGACGTTATGGACACGAGGCGCAGGCTATCACTTCTACTTTTGCAAGTTATGCAGCTGTTGCGATCGAAAATACCCGCTTGTATGATTCTGTTCAAGAGCAGGCTTATGCTTCTGCCGCGTTGTTGCAGGTTACACAGGCTGTTGCCAGCAAGGGGAATTTGCATGAGATTCTCGAAGCCATTATTCGTGTGATGCCTATTTTGGTCGGGGTTGATCGTTGTGCGCTATACCTGTGGAATGCAAACACAAAAGAATATACCTCTTTTGAAGAATATGGACTTTCTGATGAAGATAAGTTTCTCGTTTGGCAGGATGTCTACGAGCAGGGCGAATTTCCGCTTTTAGATGGCGTTCGCAAAACAAAACAAATGATGCTCCGCCTCTATGGCGCTGGTTCACGTCCGATTTCCTGGCTTGATATTTCTCCGCCCTGGGATGACGGGATTGATGAATTTCTGGACAGTGATTATGATTTGCTAATGGCTGCCCCGCTAAAGATCAAGGATGATTTTTTTGGCATTCTCTTGGCAGAAGAAGCCCCGGGGGGGCGCCGATTCCGTGCCCGTCGACTGGAAATTGTGACCGGTATTGCACAGCAGGCAGCACTTTCCATCCAGAATGATCTTTTACAGGAAGAGATGATCATACGAGAGCGCCTTGAGCACGAAGTGCAGGTAGCTCGGGAGATTCAAAAGACCTTTATCCCGGAGTTACTCCCCAAAGATCCAGATTGGGAGATTGCCGGTCGTTGGCAAACAGCAAGACAGGTTGGGGGCGATTTCTATGATGTGATCGAATTATCCGATCGGCGTTTGGGGCTCTTTATTGCGGATGTCGCGGACAAGGGCATCCCGGCAGCCCTCTTTATGTCTCTCACACGGACGTTGGTACGTGCTGCCGTTAAAGATACAGAGCGCCCAGCCGACGTTTTACGGAGCGTTAACGATCTCCTCATCCCGGACACTGAACAGGGCATGTTCGTGACGGCAGTCTATGGCGTTTTATCGCTTAAGACGGGTGAATTTACTTTTGCTAATGCCGGGCATAATCCGCCGCTATGGTTGGGCAAAGGCGATGGGGAAGTGACACGTTTGACACGTACAGGTATGGCACTGGGTGTGTTGGAGGGGATAGAGATTGAAGAGCGTACCATTTCTCTTGCTAAAAATGATACCTTGTTCCTCTATACAGATGGGCTTACAGAAGCCTTTTCCCCAAGTGGTGATCTTTTTGGTGAAGAACGACTAAAAACTGCCCTACAAACAGATCGAGAAACTCTCGATGAGAGATTGGATGAGATTGAATCACAGCTGAAAAAATTTATGTCTACGTTACCACCGGCTGATGATCTTACTATGTTGGCTGTGCGTCGTCTGGGGTGATGTTAGATTTTGTTAAATTATTAGATATTTTGTGGGAAAATGTTGACAAATAGTTGTATAGATGACATAATACAGCACCTTACGTTTCTGTAAGGTGTGAAATTTCCCTTGTTCCACACTACACAATTTAGATGGAGGCTAATATGAAACGATTTACGACGTTATTGGGATTTGCCTTGGTTATGGCATTTCTTCTCGGTGCGGTGGCTGCTCCGGTAGCTTACACCAGCAATGATGAGGGACGAGTCCGCGTTTTGGTGCAATTTGCACCGGGGAAAAAAGCGGCTGCTCAGGCTCTCCTCGGCAATGCTGGTGGGCAAACTCATTATGAGTTTGATGCGCTGAAGACAATAGCTGTTACTGTTCCTGAAGCTGCATTGGCTGGTTTGAGCCGTAACCCAAATATTGTCTTCATCGAAGAAGATGCTCTGCGTTTTCCGGTTGGGATCGATCAGTCGGTAAATGCGAACGTTGATCTTCCCAATCAGGTCGTTCCTTATGGCATTGACATGGTGCAAGCACGGGATGTCTGGGACGCGGACCGCGATGGCACAGTAGATGCCGGTGCTCCTACAGGAGATAATCGTACTGTTTGTATTATTGACTCGGGCTTCTTCACTGGACACGAAGATCTGTCTGGTGTTAATGTCGATGGCTATGATGGAAACCTGCCTTGGGCAAGTGACTATGATGGGCATGGCTCCCATGTTGCGGGCACGATCGCTGCTATGAATAATGCATTGGGCGTTGTCGGCGTTACCCCCGGTACGGTCAATATCTATGTTGTACGCGTTTTTGGTGATGATGGTCTTTGGACATATTCATCCACATTGCTTGATGCCGCAAACCGTTGCGCAGATGGCGGCGCGAATGTGATCAGCATGAGTCTCAGCGGTACGCGAAAAAATAACACAGAGAAGCGGGGTTTTGATAGCCTATATGCCGCAGGTGTTTTGTCGATTGCTGCGGCTAGCAATGATGGCGGGACTGCTTACGCCTACCCTGCATCATACGATTCTGTTATTTCTGTTGCTGCGATCGATGAAGCCAAACTGGTTGCTGATTTCTCACAGAAAAATGACCAGGTCGAGCTGGCTGCTCCCGGCGTTGCAGTGCTCAGCACTGTTCCATATATCGATATTTCAGCGCTGACCGTAGATGGAATGAGCTACGCAGCTAATCACATCGAATATGCTGCGCGCGGCTCCGCAAGTGGCGCTCTTGTGGATGGAGGTCTCTGTACTTCAACCGGTGCCTGGGCTGGACAAGTTGTACTCTGCGAACGTGGCGACATCTCCTTCTACGATAAGGTGATGAACGTTCAAAATAGCGGTGGCGCTGCGGCTGTGCTCTATAACAATGAGCCTGGCAACTTCCACGGCACGCTGGGGGATGGCGCATCTTCAACGATCATTGCTTTGAGCTTGAGCCAGGAAGATGGACAATTCCTCGTTGCCAATAAACTTGGACAAGTGGGTACGGTAGAGAGCATCTACACACCTCAGGTCAGCGGTTACGAATACTATGATGGCACCTCCATGGCGACTCCGCATGTTTCTGCGGTAGCGGCATTGGTTTGGAGCGCAGACCCCACAGCGACCAATGTCGAAATCCGTGATGTTCTGGCAGCCACTTCTGAAGATCTCGGCGCTGCCGGGCGTGATGATTCTTACGGTTTTGGCTTGGTGCAGGCATTTGATGCGGTCACAGCCCTTACTGGCGGTGGCGGCGGTGGGGACGATGTCGCCATGTATGTTGCCGACATGACCGGCTCTGCCACAGTCGTCAATCGCCGTTTCTGGAAGGCGAACGCCTCCGTTCTGGTTTTGGATGCCGATGGTGCAGCTGTTGCAAATGCCACAGTCAGCGGTGTTTGGAGTGGTAGCTACTCAGGTTCATCAAGCTGTGTTACAGATAGCGCAGGCTGGTGCACAACCTCAACTGCAAATACCAAGGTAACTGCTCCGGCAACCTTCACGGTCAGCGGGATCACAGCCTCTGGTTATTACTACGACGCAGCTATGAACCTTGTGTCGTTTGTGACAGTTGCTAATCCCTAATCTAGACGAGATCGCTAATAAAAGAAGCCCGCTTTTACAATTTTGTAAAGGCGGGCTTTGTGCTTAAACCAAAACCGCGCTTTGGAGCGGCCCAGCTCCGGCGCGGTTGGTATTGAGGAGAATGCTCCTAAAGTATACGGGGATTTCAAAAAAAGAACTTAATAAAAGATAAACACTTGATAAGAGATTTTTAATTTTTTAAAACAACTTCGATCTCTTTTCGACTAATGGGACCCTCGCGCAGGATAACGATCTCATCCTTTGTGCAATCAATGACAGTGGATGACGTGCCGCCCGATGTGCGGCCTCCATCCAGGATGAGAGGCAGGCTTCCGTTTAATTGCGCGTACACACCCTCGGCATCCACCGGTGAGGCCCGCCCCGAGATATTTGCCGAGGTCACCGCCATTGGACCAGCAGCATTTAGCAGGGCTCGCGTAAAATCATGATCCGGGATGCGGATACCGATGGTCTCCAGCGAAGAAACCTCCTGCGGAATATCCGGGTGTTTTGGCACGACCAGCGTTAATGCACCCGGCAGGAAATACTCAGCCAGCTTGAGCGCACTGTTGGGCAGATCCACCGCCACGAGCGGGATCTGGCTCACGTCCCCGAGCAGGATGGGGAGGGCTTTATCAGGAGGGCGCTGTTTTGCGGCATAAATCTTCAAAGCACCTTCTGCGTTGAAGGCGAAGGTGCCAATGCCGTAAACCGTGTCGGTGGGGAAAGCAACGAGTTCGCCAGCATGTAGGGCTTCTAGGGCAATGGTGATGGCGTTAGCGTTTGTTGTTGGAAGTAGTACAGTCTTCATACCTAAACATCCTAATTTTCTTTTCCAGTGAAAAATACTTTTTCACCTGTTAGGGCGTTAATAGCAAACTCTTTTTCTTTGTAGTAGTGGCAATCTGAGAAGTAAATCTCCCAGAGAACAAAGTTGTTTTCGGGGGAGTTTCGTAGTCTTAGGAGCTTTTCATCTTCGAATAAAGGAGAACTATTATCTGCTTTATTTATGCAAAATCTTAAGTCATCATCTGTGGAAAAGACCCTCAGAGCTTCTTGGCTGTCAATTTCCCAGTCTGTTTCCGTAATTGGATAAACGGTGTCTCCCCTATGTGAGTATGTTTCTCTATACATATTTCCTTCATGATCTATCCAGACAACTAAATATGTTGCTGGTTTTTTTGGCGAGAAATACTCAGCTTCAAGATATCTATATGGATTGTTATGAAAATATAGAGTTGCTTTGTATAAAAAGGCATCTTCTTGCCAATCTTGTGCAAATTGATTTGGCTCTTCAAGTGCAGTGCGCATAGAGGCTATTGCGGGAATGCTTCCTGGGGTAGATGGTTGTATTCGCGCTATGAAGAATCCGCTAATAGTAAGAAGGAATAACACAAGAATTAAAACAAGGTGAAGATCATTTTTTGTATCTTTGATCGAAAGGGAACGTTCGCTAGGCGGAATTGTTTGCGTGAAATGATTCTTTGACCAGCCGTTACTTAGGAATGCAAGTAGAGAAATTCCAAAGAGAGGCACATTTCCTAATAATAGCCAGCCTAATGTTTTTGGTTCTGTATTTTGGATGATGAATACTGAAAACAGTACGTTTATTAGAAGAATTCCCAGAAATAATCCAATTCCTCGAATGAGGAGATAAAGAAAATAATTTTGCTTTCTCATTGTTTATCCCTCCTGAATATGGATAAAGCGATCTCTGCCAGACAGGTCTTTTAGTAATGAGCATTTTGCTTCAGGGAAAAAAACTTTTGCTATTTCTAATGCTTTTTGTCCATGCGACGAATCGATCTCAAGCAGGATCAAGCCTTTGGGCGCGATATAGCGCGGCGCGTCAGCGAGCAAGTGTCGAATGAGATCAAGCCCGTCTATGCCGCCATCGAGGGCAAGGCTGGGTTCACGGGTGTAGACATCGAGAGTTCTCAGCGTTTCGCTGGGGATGTAAGGCAAGTTTGCGATTATCAGATCAAAAGTGGCGAGCGGTACATTTGAGAACAGGTCACTTTCGATGAACTTGATTTGTTCAGCCACTCCATGTTTCGTCGCGTTTTGGCGGGCGATGTTGAGAGCGGCAGATGATCGGTCAACGGCGACCAAATTAAAATCGGGGACGTTCCGCGCCAAGGCGATGGAGATGCAGCCGGAGCCCGTTCCCACATCCAACACTCGTTGAGCGTTGATTTCGCGTAGCCAGTTAAGAGCGTGTTCCACTAGCTCTTCGGTCTCAGGGCGTGGAATAAGCACATCCGGCGCGACGATGAAATCCAGTCCAAAGAATTCCCAATGACCGATCGCGTAGGGTAACGGAACATTTTGCCTGAGTTGCGTGAGTGCCTTTTCAAGTGCGTCTTCCTGGACAGTAGAAAGGCTGAGTTCGGGATGGGCCAATATCCATGCGCGGTCTTTTTGGGCAATATGCGCGAGAAGCACCTGCGCATCGAGAGCGGGTGTGTCACTAAGCGGGTTTAGTTGGATGGTAAGCTGCTGGAGCAGGGAGGTCATTCTGTGATATTTCCAAAGAGCATTCGCTCAAAAATTGATTTTTGAAACAGGATGAAAAGAACGACAACGGGCAGGCTCATCAGGAATGCCATTGCAGCGAGCCTGTTCCAGGAGTTGGCGCTGCTGTCGATGATGCCTGAGATCGCCATTGCGAGGGTGACGTTATCCGGTTTTTCGACGAAGAGCCAGCCCATAGCAAACTCGGAGTAGCCGATCAGAAAGGCGACTATGGCAGCAATACCGATGGCGGGCAATGCCAGTGGCAGGGAAACGCGCCAAAATGTAGCGAGGCGATTTGCCCCATCCAGAAAGGCGGCTTCTTCGAGCTCTTTGGGCACAGCCTGAAAAGCTGCGCGCATATTCCAGATACAAAAGGGCATGGCGAAGGCTGTATAAACAATCATTAATCCAAGCAGAGATGTTTTTAGTCCCAGCGCGCTGACGAGGATATAGAAGGGTGTCATCAGGGCGACGGGCGGGAGCATTGCACCGAGCAACATGGCAAAGAGACCAGGTTTTCGACCAGGGAAGCGGAAGCGCGCAAAAGCGTATGCCATGCTTGCACCGAGCGTAATGGAGAGCAGCGCCGCGCCGATGGAGACGATCAAGCTATTGGCGAGCGCTTCGAGGAAGGTCAGGTTTTGCCCGGCGTGTGTCCACATTTGTGCAAATATCTCAAAAGTGAACTCTTTGGGGAGCCAGACCAGTTCCGTCGGGCGTCCGTGGATGCCGCCTTCAAAGGCGAGATAAACCGTTTGCCAGAGCGGGAGTAGCACGAAGAGAGCAACTAAAAAGAAGACCACCTGAAAGAGGACTTGCTGCCAGCGGGAGAGTTTAGGCATAATCTACTCCTTCGGCAGCACGACTGATGCGGTTGAACCAGACCAATAACACAATGAGCGCAAGAACGGTGAAGATGTTGATCGCGGCGGAAAATGCATATTGGTTGGCCTGTGTCATAAAGAAATATGAGACAGATGCAAAGGTGGCGATGGGGAAATCGGTTTGCATCACGTAGAAAAGATAGAACTGATTGAAAGCGAAAATGCCACGAATAATGATCGCGGGAATGACCAGCGGTAGTAAGAGCGGAAAGGTAATCTCGCGGAATAATGCCAGGCCAGATGCACCATCAAGGGCCGCAGCTTCATAAACGCTTTTCGGCACCATTTTCAGGCTGGCGGAAGCTGCCAACATGATGAAGGGAAAGCCATACCAGGTACTGGCAAGCAATAAGCCAAAGAGCGATATATCGCTGCCAGATGATGTGCTGTAAGGCATCATACTCACCCAGCCGAAAGTTGGGTTGAGCGTGCGCAGCCAAACCAGTGCGCCTATAAATTCCGGCACCGCCCAGGGCAGGATGAAGATCGTTCGCCAAAAGTTGGGATAGCGGATATTGGGACGGGCGAGTATCAATGCTAATGAAATTCCCAAAAGTGCCTGCATCCCGACAGAGAGCGCTACCCAAATTATTTCAAAAACTAGCAGACTAACGGATAGCCCCCCGAAAACGCTACGCAGCATTTGCGTGCCAACATAATGAAGCGTTAGATTGAAATAACGAAAATTTTGTAAGGGGTTGAACTCGATCGCTTCGATCTTTCCCGTGATCCCCTGCCAAACCAGCGACCAAACTTCACCATTCATTCCGGCCGAGAGCGAACCGCCGTTCATATCCGTCAGGGCAATGACGATCTGGAAAAAGAGCGGATAAAGGATCAGTGCGATAAAAGCGACCATGCCCGGAAGAAGCCAGGGGAACGCCTGAAGCATCTCCCGCCAGTTGACGGAACGCGCGTCACTCTTGGCCCTGGGTGTGCTTCTGACCAAACTGCGGAGGCTTAGCCCGATTCCTTTTGCGGCTGCCAGTGCGAGTGGTGCTGTTAGGGCGAGAATATATTGGGGCCATTTTGTCTTCCATATGAGTAGGAAGACGAGCATGACGATAATCCATATCCCGTAAACGCGCTCTTCCTCCCAAAGCTTTTTGAAGCCGATTAATGCAAAAATAGTAATGAAGCCATCGAGCGTGATAAGAAGCACATCGGGGTGCCAAGGGATGGACATGCTCAACCAAACGAATGGCTGCCAGACAGGATAGCCTGCGCTGGAAACTTCAGATGCGCCCGATGAATAGGCGGAATGGTAGAAAAGGGACTCGCTGATGCGTCCAAGCGGATCTAGCCAGAGATATGGATCGGTGAGATAAAAGAAAACTAACGAGAGCAAGCCCCAGGTCAGGAGCGGCATCCACGCGCGGATGCGTTTCCGCGCACCCGCGTCCATATCCCAGACCCAATCAAAAAGGATCGCAAACCCGACGAGGGCGTAAAGATATTTCGATGCGGCGGTTAATCCCAAAAAGAGCGCGGAGAACAGGAGCCATTTTTTCTTTTCTTTACCTGTTTTTTTCCAGCGAATATATGCCAAAACGCTCAACAGGCTTGTTAGCGCGGGTAGCCCCTCGAGCATGACCTGGCTACTGTATTTGACATTATAGGAGTGAATACCAAGCAGCAATCCTGCCAATGGATTGACGAGCGCGAGCGCAGCAGCTTCGAGGGTGCCAGAGAGCGCCGAAAGACTGCGTGCTGCGTGCAACGGTTCTTTGGGTAGATATTGGTCTGGCTGGGCTGTGGTGGGGCGATCAGGGATAAGCGGGAAATCAGGCTCTGCCAGCAGGGCAACGCCGAAGAGTATCTTGTTAAGCGCAGGGTGTTCAGGGCGATAATTTGTTTCGCTAAGATCGGCAAAGTTGCCGGTGCGGATCAGTGTGGTGTATTCCTGTGCCGCGCGCAGATAATCGTCTTCGTCGTAGTCGGTGGGAAGATTTCTAACTGCGTACAAACGCAACGCGCCAGCAACCAGAATGACTGCCAGCACGCTGAGAATATGCAAGGTTTGTTTGAGATATTTTCTTTCTCTGAATATCCCATTCATTAAAGCCTCGCTATTAGACTAATTTTCTTCGTTCACTGCCGCAAGGCGATCAGCTTCATCCCTTGTGATGAGTTCTTCGATAAATTCGGCAATATCACCTTCCATCATCCCCTGCAAATTGTAGGATGAATGGTTGATGCGATGATCGGTAACGCGCGATTGCGGGTAATTATAGGTACGAATCTTCTCAGAGCGTTCGCCTGTACCGACTTGTGAGCGGCGGTCTTGCTCTCTTTCAGCGCGACGTTTTTCTTCTTCCATTTCGAAAAGGCGCGCACGAAGAATTGCCATCGCACGCAGTTTGTTCTGAAGCTGTGAGCGCTCGTCCTGACAGGCAACAACCAATCCACTTGGCTCATGGGTGATTCTGACAGCGGTAGAGTTTTTCTGCACACTCTGCCCACCTGCACCAGCGGATTTGTAAACGTCGATGCGAATATCACTAGCGGGGATCTTAATGTCCACTTCTTCAACTTCTGCCAACACAGCGACCGTCGCGGTGGATGTGTGGATACGTCCCTGTGACTCGGTGCTGGGTACACGCTGTACGCGGTGTACCCCCGATTCAAATTTGAGCTTTGAATATGCGCCTGCACCTTTAATTAAAAAGGTGATTTCTTTCAAGCCGCCAATGCCGATATTGTTTTGCGACATGATCTCGGTTTTCCACTTCTGGTTTTCAGCGTAGCGTGTGTACATGCGGTAAAGGTCAGCAGCGAAAAGCGCAGCTTCGTCGCCGCCAGTGCCTGCACGAACTTCCATGATAACGTTCTTCTCGTCACGCGGGTCCCGGGGAACAAGTAATAATTTGATCTCGTTTTCGAGCGGTTCCACTTTGGGTTCAAGATCGGCTAATTCCATCTCGGCGAGTTCGCGTAATTCGGCGTCTTCTTCACTTTCGATCATGGCACGCGATTCTTCGATTTGCTGCAAGATTTGACGATATTCACGTGCTTTTTCTACGATGGGTTCCATCTCAGAACGTTCTTTCCCGATAGCAGCGGCGCGTTGATAGTCATCGCCAACTTCCATCAGTTCACGACCCAAGTCTTCAAAATGTTTTTCGATACCAGCTAATTTCTCAAGCATAAGATTCCTGCAATATCTCTCTATTCAATACAAAACGCGGTCTGAGCGCCGCGTTTCCTGATTATACCATTGGCTTGATCTTGCTTAGAAACTTTGCACAGCTGCCAGAGTCATTGAGAGAACGATCAAGATCGATACGATCGCAACAACAATACGCATGGAACGTGCCTGACGGGCTTTATAGGTCGATTCTTTTTTTGGTTGGGTCTTTTTCTTGCTTTTCTTTTTTTTCTTTGCCATCTTTCTTTCCTTCTCAGCTTACTTTTTTCTTTTATTGATCGCGTTCTTGATCTTGCGCTCAAGTTCGTCGATCATAACCGGTTTTGTGATATATCCGTCTGCGCCGAGTGCCAGCGCTTGGTCTACTGTTACATCTGCGGCTTCCGTGGAGAGCATAATGACGGGTAGGTGTTCCCAGCTATCTCGGCGACGAATAAATTCCAACATATCCATTCCCGAAACTTCAGGCATATTAATATCCAGGAGAATGGCATCGGGTTTTCCACCTGCCAGCAAAGCTTCTGCGGCAGGGCGTGCATGCATAAAGAAGCGTGTCTCATAACCGATCATCTTCAGCATGAGATCCATAGCTTCGAGCATTTCCTTATCATCGTCCACGTGCCAGATTATTTTCATCGCTATTCCAAGTTTGCCTTGATCGTCTCAGCCAGTGCAATATTGATGCCTTTTGCTTCAGCCAATTCGCTTACACTGGCGGCTCTTATCTTATCCAGAGAGCCAAATTCTTGCAAGAGGGCTTTCCGCTTTGCCGGACCGATCCCGGGGATCGAATCCAGTGCCGATGTCATTCCAATTTTGTTCCGGCGTTTGCGATGCGCTGTGATCGCGAAACGATGTGCCTCGTCACGGATGCGCTGCACGAGATAGAGTCCCTGTGAATGGCGTGGTAGCAAGATCCCTTCAGATTGGTGCGGGAAGAAGATCTCTTCCTCACGTTTTGCCAAACCCACAACGGGGACTTTATCGCTTAGCCCGAAACTCTCAAGAACCTGGACAGCGCGACTGAGCTGACCTTTACCGCCATCCACGATTAACAGGTCGGGCAAAAAGGAAAAGGACGCGTCGCTCTTCGATTTGGGCTTGCTCGTTTCAACCCGGGCAGCTTCCCAGCGTTTGAAACGTCTTGTTAACGCCTCTTCCATGCTGGCAAAGTCATCGGGACCGGAGACGCTGCGAATATTGAAACGCCGATAAAGTTTTTTGTCAGGTACGCCCTGTGTAAAGACGACCATGCTCCCGACAGTCGCCACGCCCTGTGTATTGGAAATATCGTAGCACTCGATCCGGTTGGGCGGCGAAGAGAGCTTGAACGCCTCCTGCAACTCGGTCAGTGCCTGTTCCTGTTTATGCGTATCTGCCTGCCATTGTGCACGCAGCGATTTGAGAGTCTCGGTTGCGTTTTCGGTTGCCATCTGCACAAGCTGACGCGGCTGTCCGCGCCGCGGGACGCGCATCTCGACTTTGCGGCCACCGCGTTTGGTATTGAGCCACTGCTTGATGATATGGGCTTCCTCGATTTCTTTGGGCAGCAAAACTTCAGAGGGGACGTTGGCGGCTTCGGTATAGAACTGCTTGACGAATTGCGCCATGACTTCTTCATCTGCGCTATCTTCGGTGCCTTCGAGCATGAAGTATTCACGCCCGATCATCTTTCCGGCGCGGATAAAGAATATCTGCACGCAGGCATCACCATCTTCGCGTGCCATGGCGATGACGTCCGAGTCGATCTGCTTTTTGGTGATGACCTTCTGTTTTTCGACGACCTTTTCGATGGCGTTGATTTGGTCACGCAGAGCAGCGGCTTTTTCATAGCGCATCTCTTTGGATGCTTTTTGCATTTCGTTTTGCAGCCTGTTGACGATGGGGTCGGTGCGTCCATCCAGAAATTGCATCAGGTCGGCGATCATTTGGCGGTATTCGATTTTACTGGCGGCACCCACACAGGGTGCGCTACACAAGTTGATGTCCATGTAGAGACACGCGCGTTTGTCCATCCCCGTGATCTCGCGGTTGCAGGTCAAATAGGGGAAGATGCGCCGTAGCAGATCTAATGTTTGGTGTACTGCCCAAACGGAGGTGTATGGCCCAAAATAGCGTGAGCCGTCGTTCTTGCGCATCTGACGTGTAACGGTCACTTTGGGGAAATCATCCTGCCAGTGGATTTTGATGTAGGGGTAGCGCTTGTCGTCTTTCAGACGGACGTTGAAATGCGGACGGTGGCGCTTAATGAGATTCATCTCAAGAATCAGGGCTTCCAGCTCTGACCCAACCACGATCCACTCGATATCGGCGATCTCGTAAACAAGACGGCGCGTTTTTCTGTCGTGCCCTGCGCTGGCGTGGAAATAGGAACGCACACGGTTCTTAAGATTGACCGCCTTGCCGACATAGATGATCTTGCCAGCGGCGTCTTTCATCAGGTAGCAGCCGGGTTTTTCAGGAAGGGTAGCTAGGGTGCTTTTGAGATGCTCAGAGAGTTGCATGAAGGCTATTTTACCCTACCTTAATTTCCTGCCCTTACTTGTGGGGGAGGGACTATTCATTGGAAAATACGGGTTTCTGCTTGACTTTAGGCGCTGGGCCTCTACAATAAAGAGCATAACTGTCCAAATTATAAGGAGATTATATTATGTCTGACGAGTTGGAATTTTTTGATAACGATACCCCTTCTGGCACTGAAATGTCCATGGTTGAAACCTGGATCGCAGCGGTCACAAAACCGAGTGAAAGCACCTATGCTGAGATCGCGGCACAACCCGGTGCCACAATGGGCAAAGCCTTTTTATGGGTAGGATTGGCTTCGTTGGTAACCGCCTTTATTAGCGCTATTACCCAGTCTGTGGGTATGGGAAGCGCAATGGACATGTATAGGGATTTCTTGCCTCCCGATCTGGCTTATGCGCTTCCTTCTGGTGGTGGATCAGGAATGAGCTTTGGCGCAATAATTTGCGGCGCACCTCTTGGAGCCATTTTGGGCGTTATCTTTTTTGCGATCGGCGTTGGCTTGATCCAATGGGTTGCCAAACTTTTTGGCGGCACAGGCTCTTATGAAAAGCTTGCCTATACCTTTGCTGCGATCGCTGTTCCTGTTTCTGCTGTGATAGCTGTTCTTTCTCTTTTGGGGCTGATTCCCTTCATTGGCGTTCTTTTCGGGATCGTTTCTTTTGGGGTTAGCATATACAGTATTGTGCTTCAGGTTCTTGCTGTAAAAGCTGTAAATGGCCTGGATACAGGCAAAGCTGTCGGCTCTGTGCTGCTGCCAGGGTTAGTGATCTTCATCTTTGTCTGTTGCTGTGTCGTTATTGGTGTAGCGGCAATGGGGCCGATGATCGGCGAAGTCTTCAACGAGATCAATCAGGGTCTATACTAAGCGATAATTTCTCTAAAAATAAACAGCCTTCTGGAGCAAAATTCCGAAGGCTGTTTTATAATACGCGCTATGACAACTGCTAAAAAATCTCTGGAAATCCGCGTTGGTGAGTTACTGACTGCTCAAGAGCAGACACTTGCCCTCGCCGAATCATGTACTGGTGGATTGGTGGGCAGCCGTATCACGGACGTGGCTGGTTCATCGGTCTATTTTATGGGGGGGATCATGGCATATTCCTACGAAGCCAAAGTGGATTTTCTTGGGGTCTCGTGGGATACGCTCGAAGCACACGGCGCTGTTAGCCGTGAAGTTGTATTGGCGATGGCAAAAGGCGCGCGAGACCTTTTATATACAGACATCGCCCTTAGCGTGAGCGGGATCGCCGGTCCCGGCGGCGGATTGCTCGAAAAGCCCGTCGGCACGACCTGGATCGGGCTTGCTGCCGCTGAAGGAGCATGGGCGCGCCATTTCTGTTGGGATGGCGACCGCATCCAAAACAAGATGCACTCTGCTGAAGCTGTTTTGCAAATGTTGCTGGATTATTTGCAAGGCGAACGTGCCTTGGATATTTCCAGATAGGTGAAGCTATGTCAAATAATATCTCCATCCTTTTCCTCGGTAAAGCTGACGACCCCTATTGTGCAGCGGGGCTGAAGTTCTGCCAACAAAACAGCGACAATGTCACTGCCTGCCTCGGAGCAAAGTGGGGCGCCCCCCTCCCTGACGAAGCCAAAAACTGGGAAGGTGACCTTATCATCTCCTATCTCTCGCGTTGGGTTGTGCCGACATATCTACTCGAACGCGCCAAGCTCGCTGCGATCAATTTCCACCCTGCCTCGCCCGATTATCCGGGCATTGGATGTAATAATTTCGCTCTCTACGATGAAGCCGATGAATACGGCGCAACCTGCCATCACATGGCTCCCAAAGTGGATACAGGCGGGCTCATCAAAGTATCGCGTTTTGCTGTCTTTCCCGGCGATACAGTTGAATTCATTTTAGCGCGTACTTACACTTATCAACTGGCTCTCTTCTACGATGTGCTTAGCGGCATCTTTCGCGGTGAGCCACTTCCCGATGCGGGAGAAACCTGGACACGAAAACCTTATTCCCGCAAGGAATTTGACGATTTGATGACCATCACCCCCGACATGAGTGCGGAAGAAGTCGCCCGCCGCATCCGTGCCACTGATTTTGGCGACTGGCAGCCAAGCATTAAATTGCACGGATTTACGTTCAAGCATCAGCCTGAAAAGAAATAGAACGCAAATTATTCTGCCCAAGACTACAAAAGTCTTTAAGACTTTTGTAGTCTTTTGGTTTAAGGGGAACAAATTATCTCATCCAGACGTTATAAGAACAATATTCAACTATTTCTCTAGGAGGAGAAAATGTCTGCAAGAAAGATCACTTTTAGTTTCTTCCTGATCACTGCTTTTTTGTTGGGGGCTTGTGGAGGGGGGGGTGCTCCAGCCGAGAGCCCAGCTGCTGAAGAACCGGCTGTGGAGTACGCCGCTCCCGCCGAAGAGCCTGCGGCTGAAGAGTCCTCAGCTGATTATTATAGTGAGGGAGAAAGCTATAGCCAGAGTGCCGGGCAATCTGCCCCGGGTGGGGCACCCAGCGTCTCAAGCAGCAACCAACCCCAAAGTAAGCGCGATAACGATGACGAGCCCGATGATATGTTCTTCGAAGATTACGGCACCAGTCCCATCATCGACACCGAAGACGACCATTTATCCACATTTGCTCTTGATGTAGATACCGGCTCGTACACCATCATGCGCAACTATCTCAACGATGGGCATCTTCCCCCGCCGGATTCTGTTCGCGTTGAAGAATATATCAATTACTTTGAGCAGGGTTACCAACAGCCCTCCGCGCGCCAGGCTTTTGCCATTCATCTTGATGGCGGACCCTCGCCCTTCACCCATACCGAGCGTTATGAAATGATGCGCGTAGGTGTTCAGGGCTACGAAGTGGATGATTGGGATCGCAAGGATGTCTCGCTGACCTTCGTCATCGACGTTTCCGGCTCAATGGATATGGGTAACCGACTGGAGATGGTCAAAGACTCGCTCGAATTGCTTGTAGATGAGTTGGGACGGGGAGACACTGTCAGCATCGTCGTTTATGGATCAGACGCCCGCGTCGTTCTTGAACCTACACGTGCTACCGATAACCGCGAGATCCTTTCGGCGATAAACAGATTGCGCACCGAAGGCTCGACGAATGCTGAAGCCGGTCTCAAGCTGGGATACGAAATGGCAATGTACGCCTACAACCCCGACAGTGTCAATCGCGTCATCCTCTGCTCGGACGGTGTTGCCAACGTGGGCAAGACCGAAGCAAACGCCATCCTGCGCGATGTGCGCGGCTACGTGGAAGAAGGTATTACCCTCGCCACTTATGGCTTCGGCATGGACAATTACAACGATACCTTCATGGAGCAGCTTGCCGACAATGGCAATGGCTTCTACGCTTATATTGACGATCTTGATGAAGCTGAACGCCTCTTCGTCGACGACCTGACAGGCAGCCTCCAGACCATTGCCCTGGATGCCAAAGTACAGGTCGATTTTAACCCTGAAGTGGTTTCACGCTATCGTCTGGTCGGCTACGAAAACCGCGATGTGGCAGATGAAGATTTTCGCGACAACAGCGTGGATGCGGGCGAGATCGGTGCCGGACACTCAGTGACGGCGCTCTACGAAGTCAAACTCTACCGCGAAGCCTACGGGCGCGTAGCTACAGTTCATCTGCGTTGGGAAGATCCAGATACGCATCAGGTTATGGAGATCGAAAAAGACATCTACACTGGTGATTTCGCGAGCGATTTCCACGAAGCCGACCCCTTCTTCCAGCGCGCGGTTGTTGTAGCGGAATTTGCCGAAATTCTCGGCGAAAGCTACTGGGCGGAAGACAGCGACCTCGACGAAGTCTACGACGAAGCCCGCCGCTTGGAAGAATACTTCGGCAGAGAAGATGCCATGGAAGAGTTTGTTGATCTCGTCAAGAAGGCACGCAGAGAAATGCGTTGGTAGGCTATATAAGTTGTGCGAAAATGCAGACTTCGGAAGTTTTTGAAACTTCCGAAGTCTTTTTTGCTTAATATCGTATAATATTCAAAATTAAATTGTGGTGGGGTGCTAGGATTAAAATTATCAGTCCACGAAGCAAGGAGGTGGATGAATGTTGCGATTGGTGACCAAAAAGAATGGGTTTTCGGATATAGGAAGTTGCCTGTTTTTAGGATTGTCAAAAAAATATCATTATTTTATCTTGAATGGGAAAAACAATTATCCAACGAAATTTGGACCGTGGAAAAAGCAAGAATACGAGGATGTTGTAGCATATCAACAAACATTTCCTTATAGACTTGGCATAGATGACCGTAAGACATATTGGTTGTTTTGTGACAAGTTATATTGGACATATGAAATCTTGTCTACAGAAGAAGCGCATGCTCTTCTCCTTGACAAAGAACGAAGAAAACGACGAACGATAGAACGCGCACAGTCCAGAATGGATATTGAACTAACAACCAATGTTATTAGGACGTCTATTCCTGATGATGTGAAAACTTTTGTTTGGCAACGAGATAAGGGACAGTGTGTGAAATGTAATGGTAACAAGAAATTGGAATTTGACCACATAATTCCAATTTCTATGGGTGGCAGTAATACGGCGCGCAATATTCAGTTGTTGTGCGAGACATGTAATCGAGAAAAAGGTGGCGATCTTGTGTAGTAATTTTCTCTGTAAAAATGAAGGAGCTTTTTTTATGGGTTCTAAGAAAACTGGAAAAGATAAAAATGGGTTGGTTTCCGATGACATCGCTTACCAAGAACTTTATCAAGAAATGCGCCGTTACCGTGATTATGAACTCTCAGTATCAACTTGGTACACAGCAATTTTGTTGGCTATTTTAGGAGCAATTCTTACCGTAAAATTTGGAAGTACACAAGGCTCTAATGTACTCTTGGAAAAAAGTTTAGCTAGATTTGTCACGATTATAGTTGTCACCTTGATTGGATCGAGTGGAATGTGGTCGGTTTATTTTTCAAATAGGCGGTACAGGCATCTTCGAGACTTTATGTTTGATAAGAAATTAAATCTAGAGCCTGCGTGGAAGAAAAAATATGAACCAGAAAGCATTTACCCTAAACCCTTTCACCTTATTCTACTTTCTCAACTAATCTTAGTGATAACATCAATTGTTGCTGTACTCTGGTCGCAATGATATTGAAAACGGATGTCAAGTTGACATCCGTTTTTCTAATACCTAATTACCTGTTCCCTAATACCTGCTCTAACCCAATCTTGCCCTCTCCTCTTTCACCACATCCTTATCCAACTTCTTGAAAAGCGGACTCGGCTTATTGAAAGCTTCGCCGGGCTTTAGCTGGCTGGCTTTCCACAGTTCTCCATCAATACCCTCATATCGCAAAGCAGTGTGGGTGCCGAGGTTATCTTCGATGCTTTCAACGAATTGCTCGCCAAAGAGCGGGCTTTCGTAGCCAAAGGTGCTGTTCAGTTGCTCGCTGGTGAAGGGCAAAAATGGCGCGAAGATGACTTTGAGCGAATCAATTGCGCGCAGGGCAGTGTAGATGGATTTTGCGGCTTCGTTTTTGTCCACTTTCATTTCTTTCCACGGGGCGGATGTGTCGAGATATTTGTTTACGACAGTTGCCAAGCGCATGGCTTCGTTTAGCGCCCCTCTGATCTTGACGGCTTCGAGCAGGTCACCGACCGAGTTGAATCCGCTTTCAATGGTGGCAATCAACTCCAAATCCTGGGGGCGAAGCGTTTCCACATCCACAGCGGGGATTTTTCCATCCCAATGTTTATGGCAGAAGGAAAGCACGCGGTTTGCCAGATTCCCCCAGTTGGCGACCAATTCGTTATTGTTGTGGGCAACGAATTCTTCCCAATCCCAGTCTGAATCCTTTGATTCGGGCATATTCACGGTCAGGTAGTAGCGCAGCGCGTCGGCGTCGTAGCGGGTGAGCGCATCGCGCCCGTAGACGGCCCAATTGCGGCTGCCGCTGATCTTTTGCCCTTCGAGATTCATGAACTGGTTGGCAGGCACGTCGTGGGGCAGGGTGAGCGGCGTTTCTTCCTCGGCGAAAATCTGCATAAACTGTGTGCCTGCGCCCATCAATTCGGCGGGCCAGAGCGCGGTGTGGAAGAAGATATTATCCTTGCCAATGAAATAAAGCTGGCGGGCTTCTTTTGTCCACCAATCTTTCCAGGCACCGGTCTCGCCGCTGATTTTCGACATCTCGATGGGGGAGGAGAGATAGCCGATGACGGCTTCAAACCAGACGTAGAGACATTTTCCATCCCAGCCTTCGACGGGGACGGGGATGCCCCAATCGAGATCGCGTGTGATAGGACGTGGCAGCAGCCCTTCGGATTCGATCTTGCCAAGGGATTCGCCCAGCACGGTATCGCGCATATGCGCGGAACGCTCGCGTAAGAAATTTGCTACCGTTGGTTCGAGTTGGGAGAGGTCGAGATAAAAGTGTTCCGTTTCACGCAGCTCGAGCGGGCCACCGTCTTTGGCTTTGGGGTTTTGCAATTTAGCAGGTTCGAGTACATTGCCGCAAGAATCGCACTGATCGGAGCGTGCGCCATCTTCGCCGCAGATATAGCAAGTACCTTCCACATAGCGGTCGGGCAAAAAGCGGTCGGCTTCGGGTGAATACCACTGCATGGATTTTTTCGTATAAAGATGACCGTTTTCTTTCAATGCCAGAAAGATGCTCTGCGAAACTTTGAAGTGATTCTCGGTATGCGTGGTCGTGAACATATCGTAGCTGATGCCCATCTGCTGGAAAAGTTCCAGAAAACCCTCGTGGAAGCGTTTGTAGACTTCTTCAGCAGAAATGCCTTCGTCTTCCGCGCGCAGGGTGACGGGCGTGCCGTGCGAATCGGTACCGCTGACCATCGCCACATTGCGCCCTTTCAGGCGGTGGTAGCGGGCGATGATATCCCCGGGCAGGTGCGAGCCCGTGATATTCCCGACGTGGATCTCGGCGTTGGCGTAGGGCCAGGCGATAGCAACAAGAATATTTTCTGTCATGATCTTCTCCGTTCAATAATTCAATTCGTAGGAGCAGACCCATGTGTCTGCCTTGGGCGAACACGTAGGTTCGCCTCTACGAGATAAATTTATAAAAAAAGGCTGCCCATGAAATGGACAGCCCAAAGAGTTATGCTTGCATGAACTAGCGCGCACCCTCCAACACTGCCCCGATGAGACAGGGCATAGCCATAGGCAAAGCGCCCTTCAAGGGTGTGGTGCCTCGTGTGTTGGGGAAAAACATTCTGTCCATGCCTATTAGTGTACTATGGCATAGGTTCTGAGACAAGACTTTTTATTGAAAATTTGCTATAGTGGATGCAACTGTATCTTTGACTTGGGAGAGGAGGAACGAATGTTTAAAACCAGACGAAAGAGCCTTCTGTTACTGCTTATTATCGTTCTGCTCAGTACGCAATTTGCGTGTGAAGCTGGGCATCAACTTTTGCTATATTTGCTGAGTTCTGAGGAAGGTTTGGGAGAGTTGGAATGTACATCCGCTGGTGGGAAATGGATTTATGACACAGATGTTTATGAGTGGGTCTGTGACTACTCAAATGGCTCAGCCCCGGCTCCGGAGCCGCCGCTTTGGTCTGAACCCGAAGAGTCTGCTCCAGAAGTCTCTCCACCTGAGCCGGAAGCTGTCGAGACCCTGGAACCTGAAGAGTGTAATCAGCGTGCGGCTGTCGATATTGGGATGGGGCCAAATGACAATACAGTTTGCGATTGCGCCTATTTCGTGCATTTCACCAGCTATGAAGAAACGATCTTATACTACCGCACGCAGAGCTATTTTGAGAATGAACCAACGCAACGCTGGCAAGTACAACGCCTTTACGCCGGTGAAACGTGGACATGGTCAAGTGAAAAAATCAAGGATGGTGCTTGCATCCCGGCCTGGATTGACGCGTATACGGTTTTTATCGCGATAGAGGGTTGCGATAATATGGCTAAAAGAGCACATTGGGCAATTGATGAATACGCCCGGTCGCTTAACTCACTTTGCCCGTAAAATAAAAAGACGCCATGTTATACACATGGCGTCTTGAGTTAATGGAAAGCCTACGTTACATTTTACCCGCACGGATCGCAGCCATCATCAACCAATACCAGCCGAGCACAAAAGCTACACCGCCAGCAGGGGTAACAAGGGCGAGGCTAACAGGGCCAAGTTTTAGCGAGCCTGTCAGGACTAGAAAATAGAGACTGCCCGAGAATAGCGCAACCCCGATGATGAAAGCCCAACCGGCATTGATCAGCGTACTCGCTTGTTCTGGCCATTGAGTCAGCGCCCATGCGATGATAAAAAGTCCAAGGGCATGATACATCTGGTATTTGACCGCTTTTTCCCAAGTGACCAGTTGCTCCGCTGAAACTATTTTTTCCAGGCCATGTGCGCCGAAAGCGCCTGTGGCGACGGCTAAGCCAGCCAGGATCGCACCGAGTGAAAAGAATTTATATTCCATGTTTTATCCTTTTAGTTTTTAATAAAATTATGTTCGAGTTTTAGTTTACGTACCCGTAGTCCAATGCCGCCCAGACGTCCGCCCATGATGCCGATAATAGCCGCCATGATCAAGTCCGCAACGCCATAAGTATGGTAATGATAAGTAGCGAGCATCTTGAAAATAACCAGAAGCCAGATCAAAAACAAATAAATTTTATCCAGCGAGAGGGTGACAGCCTGCATCTCCATATCCGCTTTCATGGGGACAAGATAACTGAATAAAAAGCCGACGGGAATAAAGATCAGCGTATAGATCATGACCAGACGCCATGAGAAAAAACCATTGGCGATGTCATGATAAAAATAGTAGCCAAAGATGGTGGAAAATTGCACCAGCAAGAAAGTACGCAGCCATATTTTGTAACGGCTTTTTTTCATCTCTCTGCGAAAAGTCAGAATATCTTTTTTATTCATACTTGAAGCGATTGTATCACTTTCAGCTTAATTAGAACTTATTAAAAGTAAAAAGCCCCAAAGATTATTTTGGGGCTCCATGTTTTGGATGTTGGATTAAGCGGACAGTGTTTCTTCTTGCGGAAGGGTTTTGCTGATATTGGTGCTCTTCAACGCTGCGTAACTGAACGTGACCAACCCGATAGTGAAGAGGATACCGCCTCCGACCATCATTTGGGTGTGGAAAGCATCCGCCAAATTCACGCCGTCAAAGATGTGAGTTGGCCCCGCCCACATCTGGACGCTGAGGAAAAGCAGCCCGGCGACGATGGCTGTCATGCCACCTGCAGCAGTTTTTCCATTGTCATCATTCTCTTCAAAGCCGACCATTTGCTTGATCTTGGGAAAGCTGAAGAGCAGGAAAACGACCAATGTCAGGATGATCGCGTAGACAATGAAGTCTAATGGCATCGAAGAGCCATTGTTCCGCAGGGCGCGGGAGGTTGCCATGTGGATGACACCGACAACGAGTGATGCAACCAGAACGATGAGCGAATCTCTGTATGCGTTCTTTTTTCCGCGCACAAGCCCAATAGTTGCCCGAGCGCCCATTATCCCGAAGGCAAGAAAGGATAAAACATAGAAGATATATAGCCATTGATATTGAGCAATGGCTTCCATGCCTTCATATTGTGTCGCATCGAGTGCGACACAGGTTGTGCCAACGCCGCTGAGAAGAATTAATGCCGAGGTTAGCCCCAAAAAGAGAATGCTGATGAAGCGTAGGAACTTTGCCATTTCTAACTCCTTGTTTTATGAGTAGGTGCGTATCCTTATTGTACAAGGTTGTGAATAAAATCACAGTGACTTTCGTCACAGCTTTGCTGAAGAGAGTTTTTAGACAGCAGAGTTTGAAATGGTTTCGATAAATATCTCTACAAGTTCAGGGTCAAAATGAGCGCCAGCATTTTTCTGAATGTAGGCAAGTACTTTATCTTCAGACCATCCCTTGCGGTAGGGGCGATCTGAAAGCAGCGCATCCCAGACATCGACGATGGCGAAGATGCGAGCAGCCAGCGGTATTTCTTTCCCTTCGAGACCGCGTGGATAGCCAGAGCCATCCCATTTTTCGTGATGGCAATAGGGGATATCCAGCGCTGGTTGCAAATATTCAATGGGATTGAGTAAGTTGTAGGCGTGAACGGGGTGTTGTTGCATAATCTCCCATTCTTCAGGAGTCAGTTTTCCCGGCTTGTGCAATATGCTATCGGGAATGCCCATTTTGCCGATGTCGTGGAGCAACGCCCCTCGCCGCGTATGTACTAATTCTTGGTCACTCATGCCCGCTGCACGGGCGATCCGTACTGTGATATCGGTCACACGTCTGCTATGACCTTCCGTTTCGATATCACGCAGTTCAAGCGCTTTTGCCCATCCTTCCAAAGTGATATCGTAGGTTAGGGTTAGTTTATCATTTGCCCTTTGCATATCATTGAAGAGGGATGTATTGTCAATAGCGATTGCTGCTTGATTAGCCAGTGTTTTTAGAAAATTGAACCATTCGGTATCTGTTTTGAGCACTGAGCGATGGAAAATTTCTAACACTCCTTGAACTTTTCCTTTTGCTAATAAGGGAATTCCAAAATAGGAGACAAAACCCTCTTCTGTCCATTGTGGAGAGCGTGAAAAAGTTGTTTGTTCTTCTCGTAGATCAGCGATATGGACAATTTCCCGTTTAAGGGCTGCAAAACCGGCCTGTCCGTCACCTATCCTCAGATAGGTGTGTTGGAGGGCGGATGTACGGAAGCCGCGTGCAGCTTTGAATTCGAGTGATTGTGTTTGTGGGTTGAACAGAAGGATATTGGCAGCATCTACGCCTAATTGTGAAGAAATTTCACTTAGAAGTACATCCAGTGTCACACGTAAATCCAGACTGCCTGCAATTGCAACGTCAACGGTATGCAGGGTAGAAAGACGTTGCAGGCGCTGCTGTGTTTGTTTGTAGAGACGAGCGTTTTCCAAAGAAAGAGATAGTTGGTGCGCAAAGGCGTCTATTGCTGGTAGATCTGCTTCTCTTAATTCCTGCGATTGGACAGACAGTAAGCCAATATTCTCATCTTCTACAAATAAAGGTGAAATGATCGCTTTTGGGATTTTTAATATCCTTGTGATTTGACCGGCGAACTTTTTTGCAGATTTAGGTAATAGTAGCTGAACGTGATCTTCTACGTCTTCTTGAAAGAAGGATTTTTTCTCACTAATTGCGCGCTTATATAAAGGGACAGTTTCAATATCAATAGAAAATTCTTCCACGGTAAGCCCCGTCAATTTTTCAGCGGCTTTAATTACCTTGGTACTAAAGCCTAAGTATTTGAAAAAAAGCTTGTTTTCTTCCTCGCCCAGGAAGGAAATTCCACAGGTTAGCCGAAGATTTTTTAACCCCTTGGCGACTACTTCAAAGATCTGTTTCTCGTTAAAGGTATATTTTAATCCTAGGCTGATCCTGTTTAGCTCTCGTATTATTTCTTCGCCTCGTTTGCGGTCAGTGATATCGCTATTGCTGGTGCGCCTTCCTAACCATTTCTTTTTTGAATCATATACTGGTTGACATACATGCTCAATCCAGCATTCCTTGCCATCGCGCCTAATGATGCGGAATTCAATAGGATGGATCTCTTCATTTGTAAAGTGATGTTTGAAGTGTTTTTCAACTTTCTTTTTGTCTTTTGGATGCACGAGTTTCAGAAGCAGATTTTTGTTTTTTTCAAATTCTTTTGGTTTATATCCGGTAACTCGCTCAGACGAGGGCGATGTATATTTATATGAACAATCCGGGGTGATCCATGCTTCCCAGTCATAGGTGAAATCGGCGACAGTGCGGTAGCGTTCTTCACTTTCCCTTAGGGCAATTTCAGCTAATTTGTTCTCGGTAATATCTTTGCCCGTTGAAACAAAATGAGTAATCTTGCCTTTCTCGTTTGTGATCGGAGTGATCGTTTTGAACTCGTAATATAACTCTCCATTTTTTCGTCTATTAGTGAATTGGGCACGAAAAGGTTCGTCTGATAAGATCGTTTTCCAAAGCGTTTCAAAAAACGCTTTGTTATGTTTGTCAGATTTTAGCAACGAAGGGCGTTGCCCGATCGCTTCTCTTTGTGAGTATCCTGTCAATTCTTCAAAGGCGTGATTAACGTATGTTATGACACCCTGTGTATCTGTGATAATGACAGAGTCTGCTGTTTGTTCCGCTGCATTGGCGAAAAGAGTTAGATTCTCCTCTGACTCTTTTCGCTTGGTAATATCGACGAAGAATCCCTCCAGTTGTACCGGATTGCCCTGCTCATCCTTTTTCATGACTGCGCTTGCGAGGGCATGAAGGCGTGTCCCATCTGCTTTTTTTAAGACTAGCTCACGATCATAAAAATATCCATTTTCCGTCAGGGACTTAATTATGGATTCTCTGTTTTTTGGATTTTGATATAGTAAAGTTGATGATGCTCCTATTAGATCAGCGGGTTTGTCATAACCGAGCATTTCCGCTGCTGCCGGATTTGCTGACAAGATTGTGCTGTCAGGAGTTGAGATAATGATGCCCTCTTTGGTGGTCTCAAATAAGCCTCTGTATTGGGTTTCGCTAACTTGCAGCGCTTTTATCGTAGAATGATGTGCTATGGCGGAGCCCAGTGTGTTGGCAAGTGACAAAATAAAGTGGATTTCATCTGCCGTAAAATTCCGTGGAAGGGATGCATGTACCCCAAAAACACCCCAGGGTTTTTCTGACCCTGGAATGCTCACGCTGATACCGCTGGCTACGCCGTGATCGGTGAGTAATGCTGGCGCAACGAAGCGTTTCTCTGTTCGAAAATCGGTTACTACAATGGGTTCTTCGGTGAGCAGGGTATATCCCGCTTGTGATTTTTTCTCAGCCTCTACTGTGCCATAGCCTACGAGCCCAGGTTTCCAACCGATGCCTGAGCACAGCAGCAAGCTTGTCTTGTCGGGCAGAAGTTTCAGTATTTTAGTGTATTCGATGTTGAGAGTGTCCGCCGCTAGAGAGGTTGCTTCGTCCATCAGGGTTTGAATATTGCGTTCAAGCAACGCCTGCTGGCCAAAATGGGCAATGGCAGCTTGCTGTCTGGATTGTTGGTGGAGCAGCTCTGTCGCTTCGTGGTGTTCTGTAATATCGGAAACAATGCCATCCAGATGTATTACTGTGCCGTCTGTATCAAGCGTGGGGGATGTTTTTCCCGAAACCCATTTTACTTCTCCATTGGCTCGAATTATGCGGTATTTATGCTCAACGATATCTCCGAGAATCTCTTGCTTGACCTTGTTTTGAAAAAGTTCCTTGTCTTCGGGGTGAACAATTTCAGTCCAAGCTCCGAGACCACTCATAAAGTGTTCACGCGGATATCCAGTGATCTGCTCGACAACTGGCGAATAATATTGGTAGCTCAATTCTCCCTCGATAATATCTGCGCTCCAAATACAATCGCTTATTGAGCCAAGCACACGTCCAAGGTCTTTTTGTTGTTCCAGGAGAGCGTTGCTTAATTGTTGGCGTTCGATAGCGTAACATAAAACTCGTGAAAGGATGGGGCCAGAGATGGTTTCCTTGAGCAGGTAGTCTTGTGCCCCTCGCTTGACTGCCTCCAAGGCAATTTCCTCTCCCCCAGAGCTGCTGAGCACAACTACAGGCACTCTGGGTGTTTGAGTGCATACTTTGTCAAGAGCTTCCAAACCCTTGCTATCTGGCAAATTAAGATCAAGGAGAACGGCGTCTGGAGGGATGGCTCTCAGATGTTCCAACCCAAGTGAAAGCGTGTCTTTGTGGGTTATTTGACATTCTTCTTCAGAGTCTAAGGAAAGCAGCTTCTTGAAAAGTAGTGCTTGTTCGTGGTCATTTTCAATAAGAAGGATGCGTTTTTCGGTTTTCAAGAATGCCTCCTGTAATGCTACAAGGAAAATGTACACAATTTTGGTAAATATACTTCAAGTTCAGCAGAAAAGGGTTGTTTTTTTATAACAAATACTTGTATTTCTGTAAGGCTGAATATCTTGGGTTATCGTACGTAAATGGGATTGCTGAATATCCATCCGCGCCGGCGACCGAGATAACGCCGATAGGCTTCGATACGGTAAACGCCGGGCTCTGTCGTAATGTGGGTGCAGACCTGTTGTTTTTTCCATTTAGCGATCACTTCGCCATCTTTGAGAAGACGAACCTCTGCAAAAGAGGGTATGTGGGCTTGTAGGGTCACGCCGCCCTTGGCCGGAATCTCGTCGCCCATGATAACGGAAGCCTCTTTCCCCTGCGCCGTGAAGCGGAATCCCTGCGTGGGAGCAGGCAGATCATAGCCGACGAAATTGTGCCCCGCGCGGAAAGCGTCCAGGATGAGACGTCGATCCGTTGTTTTATCGCCACTCAGAGGTTCCGGCAGCAGAAGATGATTGTTCATGTTTTTGAAGTGGGTTTCGTAAGGATAGAGGGTGCGCTTGAGCGGCCCCATGCTGGCGTGCATGGCGTGGGCATCTGAGCCGCATACTGCTACGATGCGTTTTCCGGTGTCAAGAATTTCATCCCATTTCTGTAGGGTTTCTCGTTCGGGGGCACGTGCCACGAATTTATCGAAATAGGCGTAGAAGATAGCGAGCGGCCGCGTGTTGATGCGTCCTTTGAATTCGCTCAAACCGTTCCATATCTCGATGCCTGTATAGCCCTGCACATCCCAATCGACCCAGGTGATGTCGGGCTCGTTGACAAAAGGCTGCGGCGGATCATAAGGATGAGCGATGAAAGAGAGCCCATTTGCTTTATTTACGGTGTTGATCAGGTCTTGCGGATCGTCGGCATATTGTGAGAGCTCTTTATCTGCCCCGAAGACGAGCAGGTGATTCTTCTGCGGCTCACGATCTTGATCGTGGATCTCTTCGCCGATGATCATCAGCACCCGTTTTTTGCCTTCTTTGTAGTAGCCTTCAGGTCCTTGAACGAAGACGTTGTGATCGGTGACGATGACAGCATCCAGATCAGCTTTGAGGGCGGCTTTGGCAATATCGGCGTGTGAGCCCGTGCCATCTGAATAGCGTGTGTGCATATGGAGATTGGTAATGATTTCGTGCATTTTGAATTATTGACCTTTGGCTTGTGACTTTAGACCATCACAGGTATAATCTTTGCGCTAATTTCTAGGAGGTTCGTCCATGATTAAGTATATTGATATTGGCTTGATTATAACGTCGATTGCGCTGATAATCAGCGTGATTATGCAAAGTAAAGGTGCTGGGCTGGGAGGTTTGACTGGCGGCGATACAGGCGGTGTTTTCACTGCGCGCCGTGGTGTTGAAAAAACTCTCTTCCGTGCGACCATTGTTCTGAGCGTACTTTTCTTTGCGTTGGCGATTGCTGCTGTATTGGTTACTCGCTAGGCAAAACTTTGTCAGGGAAAGGTCGTTTTCGTAGAGTTGGATCAAACGATACCAGCTTTATGAAAAGACCTTTCTTTTTTTATATTGTTACAAATATTCCCCCAGATTCTTTTCATCGAAAAGGAGAAGCTCTTTTCCCCAAACAGGGGTGGAGGATAAGGGAAGGTCTTTTATGAAAAAACTTCGTTGGCAAATTCTCGTTGTCGTACTCACGCTGATCCTTGTGGGGGCTTTATTGTTGAGTCAGCAGCCTGTTACGCAGACAATTCTTCCGCAGCCGACCAGCGGCGGTGTTTATACTGAGGCACTGATCGGCTCGATGAGTCGTTTCAATCCGCTTTTAGATCGCAACAATTCAGCCGACCGCGATGTGGACAAGCTCCTCTTTAGCGGGCTGATCAAATTTGATTCGCGCGGTATTCCTCAGCTTGATCTTGCGGAAGGTTGGGGCACTTCACAAGATGGCACCATTTACAACTTTTCCATCCGTCCGAACGCTCTTTGGCATGATGGGCAGCCTGTAACGACGGACGATGTCATCTTTACCATTGACCTCATCAAGAGTGATATTTCCTTTTACCCACAGGATGTGAAAGCGCTCTGGGATGCGGTGGAGATCAGGCGGATGGATGAGAAGACCATGCAGTTCCGTTTGCCGGAGCCTTTTGTCCCCTTCCTCGACTATCTCACCTTTGGCTTGCTACCGCAACATATTCTGGGTGCGGTGCCCGCAGATCAGATCCTGAATGCCGATTTCAATCTGAATCCCGTTGGAAGCGGCCCCTATCAATTCGATCATTTACTGGTTGAGAATGGGCAGATCACGGGCGTAGTTTTGGCAATTTCCGATAATTTTTACGGGCAAGAGCCCTTTATCCCGCAGATCGTCTTTCGTTACTATCCTTCCGCGCCTTTGGCATTGGATGCTTATCAGCGCGGCGAAGTGATGGGTGTCAGCCAGATCACTGCGAATACCCTCGAAGATGCCCTCGTAGAGGAGAATCTTTCTCTATACACCAGTCGCCGACCGGAATTGAGCATGATCTTGTTCAATCTCGGTAATGGCGAAGTGCCCTTCTTTCAGGAATTTGCCGTTCGGGAAGCCTTGTTAACGGGACTCAATCGTTCTCGTATGGTGAATGATCTTTTGCATGGGCAAGCCATTCTTGCGGACGGGCCGATCCTTCCCGGCTCGTGGGCATTTTATGACGGTATCGAACATATTGAATATGATCCCAACGCTGCGCTCACATCTCTCAAGCGAGAGGGGTATGTCATCCCCGCTGAAGGCGGTGAAATACGCGCCAAAGAGGGGCAGCGTTTAGCGTTCACGCTATTGCACGCTGATGACCCTTTGCACACGACTCTCGCGGAATATATCCAGCGCGATTGGGCAAAACTTGGCGTTGAAGTGACCTTGCAAGCTCTGCCTTATGAGCAGATGATCTTTGAAAATCTTGCCACGCGCCAATATCAGGCTGCCTTGGTGGATTTGAATTTAAGCTATACTCCCGATCCCGATCCCTATCCGTTTTGGCACCAGGCAGAAGCGACTGGCGGACAAAATTATTCGCAGTGGGATCATCGTGCTGCCAGCGAATATTTAGAACAGGCGCGTGTTACGGCAGATATTACCGAACGTGCACGACTTTACCGAAATTTTCAGGTTATTTTTGCGCAGGAATTGCCCGCGCTACCGCTCTACTTCCCGACCTATACCTTTGCCGTGGATGCACAGGTAAATGGCGTGCAGGCTGCGCCCCTTTTCGATACCAGTGATCGCTTGAACAATATCGCAGATTGGTATTTGGTCACGCGCCGCTCCCTTGAGCCAGTGATCACAGAGACAACGGAGTAGAATGCCTACACCTGCTGAAGATCGACAATTTCTTGAAGCTGCGCTTGCCGAAATGAAGGATTATCTTCTTTCGGATATCCTGTACTATCCGTTGAGCGGATCTCTGCCTCGGCTGACCATCGGCGGACTGCTGCTCGCGCAGCGACGTCTGCATGCATATGAGAGCGCATCGTCCCTGGACTTTGAACTTGATACGCTCCGAAGAAAGTGGCGCTCAGCCTGGGAGAAGAAAGCTGCCAAAGAGCTGGACGCGCGCCTAATCCTCTGGCGGAATTATCTGCAAGATTATCGTGCCGATGAAAATCAGGCAGATCATTATCATCACGAGGTTCAGTGGCGCGTTATGCTTGCCCTGCTTTTGGATGAGATTGAACAAGCATCCGATGAATTGGCAGCACTCGATCAACTTTTGCGCCTTAAGTTTCGCACAGGGGATTTTATTTGGGACGATGCCTTGAAGAGTGAATTCCCACAAGAGAAGTTTTGGTTTTTATACGGCAAGTTGTCATAGCAAGATGTCCTATAGGAGAAGAAATGACGGACAATCGCGAAAAAGCATTAGCATACGCACAAGAAAATAAAAAGAACTTTTTAAATGATCTTATCGAGATCGTGCGCATCCCTTCGGTTTCAACCGATTCAGAGCACGCAGATGATATGCGCCGTGCTGCTGAGTGGTTGACTCAGAAATTAGCAGACCTCGGCATGCAGAATATCGAGATATTCCCGACCCCGAAACACCCCGTTGTCTACGCCGATTGGTTGCATGCCGAAGGTGCGCCGACGGTTTTGGTCTACGGGCATTACGATGTTCAGCCCGCCGATCCGTTGGAGTTGTGGGAAACACCGCCCTTCGAGCCGAATCAACGCGGCGATAATCTCCACGCCCGCGGTGCCTCCGACATGAAAGGGCAGGTCGTGGCGACTTTAAGCGCGATCGAATCCATTGTCAAAAATGGCGAGATGCCTGTCAATCTCAAGTTCATGATCGAAGGTGAAGAAGAGATCGGCTCCCCCAGTCTGGTTGATTTTATGGAAGCCCACAAGGATTTGCTAGCTGCCGATTTCTGTCTCAATGCTGATGCCGGGATGTTGGGCAAGGAACTGCCAAGCATTACCTATGCCCTGCGCGGATTGGCATATTTTGAACTCCATGTCGATGGCCCCAGCCACGATCTGCACTCAGGGCTTTTTGGTGGCGCGATCCGTAATCCCGCTAACGTGCTGATGACTCTCATCGCGGGTATGAAGGATTCCGACGGGCATATCCAACTGCCGGGTTTCTATGACAAGGTTCGCCCCGTTGGTGATGATGAACGGGCTGAACTTGCTCGCCTGCCGATGAAAGATGATTTCTTCCTCGAGCAAACAGGCGCTCCTGCCCTTTGGGGAGAAAAAGGCTATACGCCCGTTGAGCATGTTGGTGCCCGCCCTACTCTTGATGTGAACGGGATGCTCTCCGGTTTCACAGGCGAAGGTGCGAAGACCGTTCTCCCCGCAACGGCTATGGCGAAAATTTCCATGCGGCTCGTTCCCGATCAGGACCCTGATACCGTTTACGAACAGCTGGTTCAGTACATGGAAGAGAATACCCCTGAAGGTGTGACCTGGCGTATTAAGATCGAACATGGCGGCAATCCCTCCATCTCCGAACGGGATGGGATCGGAGTTCTTGCAATGGCAAAGGCGCTAAAAGAAGTTTATGGCGTTGATCCCCTCTTCAAACGCGAGGGTGGTTCGATCCCCGTTGTTGCCAATATGCAGGATATTTTGAATATGGAGTCAGTGCTGACCGGCTTCGGTTTGCCCGATGACCGCATCCACTCTCCCAACGAGAAACAGGATCTGCCCAACTGGTATCGTGGCATTGATGCCCTGATCCACTTTTTCTATAACTTGGTCTAAAAAAGCCCCCTATAATCCCCCGCTTTGCGGGGGATGCCCCGTACAGGGGCGGGGGGCGAAAACTACAAAATTAAAGGTAATTACATACATGGAAGACAAACTGATCTCATACGGCGGACAAGCCGTTATCGAAGGCGTGATGATGCGTGGACGGAATGCCGTTGCCATCGCCATGCGTGACCCCGAAGGGGATATTCAACTCCACGTCGAGAAATTGACAGGGATATACACCACTAATCTCAGGAAAATTCCTTTCCTGCGTGGTCTCGTTTTACTCTGGGATGCCCTCGGTCTTGGGATGCGTGCTCTCACGATTTCTGCCAATACCCAAACGGGCGAAGATGAAACCCTCGAGGGGCCTGCCCTTTATATGACCATCGCCATTTCGCTTGCCTTCAGCATCGGGCTTTTCTTTTTGCTCCCCGCAACGGCAGGTGGACTGGTTGAGAAATATCTGAGTTGGAATTCTTTCTCGGGTAATTTCCTCGAAGGGCTTGTTCGTTTGGCACTGCTGGTACTCTACGTTTGGTTGATCGGCTTTATGCCCGAGATCAAACGAGTTTACGGCTATCACGGCGCAGAACATAAGACCATCAATGCTTTTGAAGATGGGGCAGAGCTAACGCCCGAGATCGTCGCGACCTACTCGCGTGAGCATCCCCGCTGTGGAACTGCATTTTTGCTGACGCTCGTGATTGTTTCGATCCTGGTCTTTTCTCTCTTCCCACCGATGACAATTTGGGTACGTCTGTTGAGCCGCGTCATCTTTTTGCCTCTCTTGGCAGGCATCGCCTACGAATATATCAAATGGACAGCCGCACATCTCGACTCGAAATTCGTGCAGGCAATGATCCGTCCGAATATGGCGCTGCAATTGCTTACCACCTACGAACCGGATATGGAAATGCTCGAAGTATCCATCGCATCATTTCAGGCCATGCGTGATGCTGAAGTGGAATTTGGGGTACCTGTGGCATAAGTTTTGAAAATTATGAGTTTGAAAACGCCTTGCAGAATTTTTGCAAGGCGTTTTAGTTTTTTCGATGGCTAACGGCTTGCGTTACCTGCGCTGGGGCGGGGACGGCGAAGCCGTCCAGCCAGAAAAATGCTCAGGTGTAGAAAACTGCCTGAAAACGGTGCGAATCCCCAGCGTCGGGTGCACGCTTTATTAGGCAGCGATTTTATTGACCCATTAACTCTATTTTTTGCCAATTTGCATCACCTTCTTCGATCAACTTGATAATTGCTTTTTTGGCTAGCTCTGCTGCTTTTGGTAATAGCTCTACTTTTTTCCGTGGCAATTTTCCCGTATGTACTGCTGTAGATGTAACGTCGTATGCATCCTTAACTAGTTTGATTATATCTTTCCTTTCATCAAAACTATTTCCAAGGAACAAAGCAGCCCGTAAAGATAATGTATATCTTAATTGTTCTTTATTGCCATCGCTCAGGAAAATAGACTCTAAGCAGATTCGTAAGTCAATTGCCTTTTCAACCAACGATGCTCCAGATGAATATCCATTTAGTTTTCCAATCGAAATTATTAGCTTCTCTTTTAATGATTTTGGTAATTCCTTGAATTTATTTAAAATAGTATCTGCATTTCTCATTTCAATTTCAAGTAGTGGCGGTGCAAGAGGTGGCTGTTTGAAAGGAGTAATTCCCCATCCAGATATTGACTGAATAAATGGTAAATCGTCAGGAGCGAGAGTGCCATGACCAATAACCTGGATACCATATCCTATTGGTCTAACTAATCCAAGACAAAGCATAACATCTTCTAGAGCTTCGTAAGGTATCTTCGGTCTGGGAAACTTAATATTATCTTCTGTATTTCTCACATGAAATTTTGTTTGTTTGTACGGAATTATCAGAGCACTTTCTACTCTTGGCAGCGGTAGTATAGAATTTATAGAATCGCGAATAATTCTAGTAGCCAAGTATTCATTGGGTATTGATTGAGGCTGGATAAGCTTCACTCCATTGCAAAACTCATGCTCTGCATCAATGTGTAAAGAAGCCAGTAACATTAGTTCGTAGACTTCAACTTCACTTGAACTGAGATACTTGTTCACATCTTTTAAAGCTTGTTCGCTTCCTACCTTATTGGCGCGCTCAATGATCCAATCGGCGAGTTCGATGATCTTAGTTGATGCTGCTGAGTTTCCCAACATTTGAAGACATTCATCGAATGTTTTAAATTCCTGTTTTGCCTTGACGGCTTCTAAAAAATCTTCCCCGATTTTTAGCTTTTTCCATGACGGTCCCAAAATTGCTTTTTCTAAGCCGCTCATTGGTCGAGCATCATAAGAACTTAGAACATCATCAAGTAAGTCTTTTAACGAGTTTTCCATTTTTTTCCTAACAAGACTCTTTTAGGGACATATATTATTTGACATAGTAGTAATTGAGAAAGCTGCCTAACTAGGTGATAGGCGGATTAAAACGCCGTATAAACATAAGATTTATACATTATACGGCGAAAAGTGCTGCCGAAACGCGGGTTTCTTATGATTTAACCGCATAAAACGCTGCATAATATTCAAATTGCAGTATTATGCGTCACTTTTTGCTTCATAAATAACTATCTGCGTCAAAAACGTCTTTTATCCTTCTTCATTTTCCCGATCCAGCCACAACTCTCTATACTGCCGATTCCAATCCACCGTAAAGCGGATGGCGATCACGATGCCGGTTGCGGCCATAACCCAAAGTTCGATCCCGCGAAATTGGAGTAGCCAAAGCAAGATGGGGGCGAGTAATCCTGTAAAGAGTGCGGCACGCGCGGAATGACGAATGACCAAGACCATGACGATCAAAAATGCCAGAACGATCAAGGCTGCCGTGAAATTTGCGGCGAACATCGTTCCACCAGCGGATGCCAGCCCCATCCCGCCTCGAAAATTGGCGAAGAGGGGGTAGCAGTGTCCGAGCACGATGAGCCCGGCGGTCACGGCCACCGACCAAGCCGGAAGTCCGGCGCGTATCGCGAAGTAGGTCGGCAGGAATCCCTTCGAGATGTCGAGAATCAAAACGGCGGCCCCCGGCGCGAATCCCGCCTGTCTAATGGTGTTGGTTGTGGTCACATGCCCTGAGCCGCCATCGCGGATGTCCACATCCTTAACGAGACGCGTGATCCACAAGGCAAAGGGGAGCGATCCCGCCAGATAACCGACAATCCAATACAGGATCATGAAGCGGATTCTTCTTTTTGAACAGGCGGCGCTTTACGCAGCGTGACCGGGTTTTCTGAAACCTTTTTCATGCGCAGGTTGAGCATTTCGACAAAGACTGAGAAGCCCATAGCGAAGTAGATGTAGCCTTTGGCGATATGCTGATGCAAGCCCTCAACCACGAGGCTGAAACCGATCAACAAGAGAAAGCTGAGCGCCAGAATTTTGACTGTAGGATGACGGTTGACGAAATCGCTGAGCGGGGCAGCGGCGAAAAGCATGATGCCGATGGCGATCACAACGGCGATGATCATGACGGCGAGATCGTCTGCCATCCCCACAGCGGTAATAACCGAGTCGAGCGAGAAGACCATATCGAGCACGGCGATCTGCGCGATGACGTTCCAGAAGGAAACCTTCTGGTCAGTCTCTTCCTCTTCTGCTTGGTGCCCTTCGAGATTTTCGTGAATCTCATGCGTGGCTTTCCAGAGCAGAAATAAACCGCCGCTGAGCAAGATCAGGTCGCGCCCGGAGATACCCAGTCCTAAAACGGTGAAGAGGGGTGTTGTGAGTTGAACGACCCATGAGATCGAAAAGAGCAGAATGACGCGCATCGCTAACGCCGCCAAGAGCCCGGTTTGGCGTGCTTTGCCTTGCTGGTTTTCAGGCAGCCTGTTGCTCAGGATGGAGATAAAAATGATATTATCAATACCGAGTACGATCTCAAGTACGGTCAATGTGAGTAGTGCGATCCATGCGGATGGGTTGCTGATCCATTCCATGTGTATTGCCTCCAAATATTCTTTAATCAATAGGCACAATTTTACCCGAAGCCTGAAAAACTGAAAAATGATAGTTTTTGAGACCTTCTGCCAGTTGAAAAGGAGTATTTTTCAGGGTATCAACCGTTTTGTGGCCAGAAAAGGAGATGCTTATGATTAATTCAAAACGACTTTGGATAACGACCATTCTTTTGGGGATCGCCTTTGATATTCTCTTTTGGGATAAAGTGCCTGGAATTTCCTTCGCGATCTTCGTGGCCCTGATCGTGATCAGCGGCATACGTGTATTAGCGGAAGATGGCATTCGCCCGCACAAACGTGCCCTCGGCTTGCTACTGCCCATCGGCTTCTTCGCGGTGATGACCTTTGTCCGCGCCGAGCCGCTGACAACCTTTCTCAACTATCTACTGACTCTGGTCTTCCTGACCTTCTTCGCTCTCAGCTATATTGGCGGACGCTGGTTCCATTACAGCATCAGCGACTATGTGGCGGGACAGTTCCGCCTGTTGGGGAGCGCATTAGCCGGTGGCCTCTCCTTCATCAACGAAACGCGCAAGGAACAGGAGCAAAATGGGGAGGAGAGCGAAGCGAAGAAATTCATGCCGATCTTGCGTGGGCTGTTAATCGCCCTTCCGGTCGTGGCGATCTTTGCAGGATTGCTCTCCTCCGCAGATCTGGTCTTTGCCGAGCGCATGGATGCTTTTATTGAACTCTTCCGCCTTGAAAATCTACCGGAGTATATCTTCCGTGCAATCCTGGTGCTTGTGATCGCTTATATTATTGTGGGCGTTTTGCTCTATGCTGCCCATAAAAGCCGGGATGAAAAATTGATCGGCGAGGAAAAACCGCTGCTGGCACCTTTTTTGGGCTTTACTGAATCGAGTATTGTTTTGGGCAGCGTGCTGATCCTTTTTGCAGCTTTTGTGACCGTGCAATTTCAGTACTTTTTTGGTGGGCAGGTGAATATCAATATCGAAGGCTACACCTATGCCGAATATGCACGGCGTGGATTTGGCGAATTGGTCGCCGTCGCGTTTTTCAGTCTTTTGCTATTTCTGGGGTTGAGTTCGATCACGCGGCGTAATGCCGAGAGCGAGCAAAAGATCTTCTCTGGTTTGGGGATCACGTTGGTCATCCTGGTTTTGGTCATGCTTGTCTCTGCCTTCAAGCGATTGATGCTCTATGAAGCTGCCTATGGTTTCTCTCGTTTACGCACCTATTCGCATGTTTTCATGATCTGGCTTGGGCTTTTGCTCATCACCGTTGTCGCGCTTGAATTCCTGCGCAGGCAGCGCGCTTTTGCGCCCGCGATGGCATTTGCCATCATCGGTTTTGTTGCTTCGCTCAATCTGCTCAACGTGGATGCTTTTATTGTCCATCAGAATGTGATGCGCTCCGCTGGCGGCGCGGAGTTGGATTTTGCCTATCTGGCTGATCTCTCGGATGATGTTGTCCCGGCGCTGTTGAATGAAATGGAAAACTCCTCCGTCTCGAACCTGCCCCGCGAAGCTGTTTCCGCTTCACTCATCTGTCATTGGTACGATAACGAATCCCGTTTCAAGGAAGAACGCCCGTGGCAGTCTTTCCATCTTTCTCATTGGCGGGCAGCTCAAACTTACGCCGCCATCAATCCGCTTGATGGGTATTCGGTCGGCGACAACGATTGGTATTATCACCAGGTTACATCGCCCAGTGGTGTCGAATTTGATTGTTCCGATCGTCTTATTTGGGATTAGAACGAACTCATCCTAATGAATAGAACGCGGTGTAAAATCCGCGTTCTATTTTTTACATAGAGCTTGTCCTTTTGTTGTATACTACCAAGAGATATTTCACAGAAAGAGCCTAATTTTCCATGCAAATTAAATTCAACGGACAATACACAAAAGAACTCTTCTTTAGCGCGGTACGCATCGCCAACGAGCCGGGGCGCAGCTCCCGTATGATGTATATCTTCGTCGGATTGATCTTCGGCGTGATGACCGTCACGACTGGCAATGAACTCATCCAGACAGGCGATTGGGCTGGCAATGTCATCAATATTGCGCTCATTTTGTTGATGGGCGTTGTGCTCTACCAGGCATACGTCCCGCCTTATCTCGGCGCGCGCAGAATGTGGACGGCAGAACTCGCCCAACGTCAATTCAAGGGTTTCGTCACCAAGAATGGCATTACCTACAATTTTCCCAAAGGCGATAAAGCCTACCGATGGAGCGACTTCAATCGTCTTCGCCAGAGCAAGAGCATTATTACTCTCGTCACCATCACGGGGATGTTGCTCATCTTCCCTCGCTATTTCTTTAGAACTGATACCGATTGGGAACGCTTTACCAAGGTCGTTGAAACAAATGTGATCGTGACAAAGAAAAAATAGAGAATCTCATGCCAAAAATCACCAAGATCAACCACATCGCCGTTGCTGTCAACAACATTGAATCATCTCTCACCTTCTGGCGGGATGCCCTCGGGTTGGAGCTTGCTGAACTGCGCGATGTCCCTGCTGAATCTGCCCAGATTGCCTTTTTGCCCGTTGGTGGCACTGAAGTAGAGCTCGTCCGCCCGACGACCGATGACTCGGGTTTGGCAAAATATCTCGCCAAACGCGGCGAAGGGATGCATCACCTCTGCCTGGAAACGGACGATATCGAAGTCATGCTGGTGCAGCTCAAGGAAAAAGGCATTCAGCTCATCAACGAATCCCCGCGTACAGGAGCGGATGGCAAGAAATATGCCTTCATCCACCCCAAGTCGACGGGTGGGGTGCTGGTGGAACTTTACGAGGTTTGATGCTCGCCACGGAGTGCACAGAGAGCACAGAGAAAGACACTTTTCTCTACTTTTCCAAAACTCTGCGAACTCCGTGTGCCCTGTGGTAAAACGTGAATAATCTTTCACTCTCTCCTGATGAACTCATCATCGTCGCCGTCTCTGGCGGAGCCGATAGTCTTTGTTTGCTTGGCACGTTGCATGAGCAGGGCTATTCCCTCATTGTGGCGCATTTCGACCATCAATTACGTCCTGAATCGGCAGAAGATGCCAAATTCGTGGAGCAGATCGCGGCTCAATACGAACTCCCATTTCTTTGTGGCACAGCCGATGTCAGCGCCTACGCCAAAGAACACAAGCAGACCATTGAAGAAGCTGCCCGCAACTCCCGTTATCAATTCTTTTTCGAGCAAGCTCGCCAACATAAGGCTCAAGCCGTTGCCGTTGGGCATACTGCCGATGACCAGGTCGAGACCGTTCTCATGCACTTTCTGCGTGGTGCAGGCTTGAGTGGACTAAAAGGTATCCAGCCCCGCACTATCCTCCCCGCTTTCGATGCCGAAATCCCCCTTGTGCGCCCCATTTTGCACCTCCGCCGCGCTGACACCGAAGCCTGGTGCGCCGACCATAACATCTTACCCCTTGAGGACCCGACCAACACTTCTCGTGATTATTTTCGCAATCGTCTTCGCCACGTACTCATCCCGGAACTCGAAAAATACAATCCCCGCTTTCGGAATGTCATCATTCGCAGCGGTCAAGCCCTCAGCGGTGACCACGCCCTCCTCACGGAACTCATCGAAAAAAGCTGGGCAGAGATCATCCTTGATGAAAGTCCACACCACATTTCTTTCTCTCTTTCCTCTTTCTCCGAGTTTTCAATTCCGCTTATTCGTAATCTTATTCGTTATGGGATGGAAAAGCTGCTCCCCGGACAAATAGACATCTCCTTTTCTACACTCGAAAGGGCCGCCTATTTTATCGCCTCCTCCGATTCGGCGCAGCGGATCGACCTTGCCTCTGGCTTGCTTCTGTTCAAAGAAAGGGATGCTCTACATCTAACAACGGATTTGTCAGACCTGCCCCTCGATGCTTTTCCGCAAATTGTCGAGGAGATTGCTTCGGTGGTAATGCTGCCTCGCAATGACGTACTATTTGAATTTGGTTTGGGTTGGGTTTTAAAGGGGGAAATGCTTGAGACTGCACAGAAGCCTGAAAACCCCGACCCATTCCAGGTCATGCTCGATGCGGATGCCCTAAGTGGAGAGTTGACTCTGCGTCCACGCCGCGCGGGTGACCGCTTCCGCCCTCTTGGCATGGATGGCAAATCCATCAAGCTCAAGGATTTTTTCATCAACGTTAAACTTCCTCAACGTGCTCGAGACCGCTATCCACTCCTGTGTCTGGATGATGAAATTATCTGGGTGCCGGGTTATCGCCCCGCGCATCATGTTCGCATAACGGATGCGACGCAGCAGACGATTTTTTTTGCATTGAAAAAAGGATGAAAATGTTCTCTTCCCTCCGTTCTCGATTGTGGCTGACGTATGCGCTGGTGATTTTTGCTGCGCTGGGCTTTTTAATGATAGCTTTGGTAGTTTACCTTGTTCGCAGCCCGCTCCTGTATCGCAGTACAACGGCACGTTTGCAAGCGATCCAGACAGTTATCCTAGATCGTCAGAGTGAGTTTTTGGGAAAATCAGATATGGAATTACGCAACATTTTAGAGCGTGCTGATACCAATTTTGATGTGCGTTTGATTTTCACTGATGCCAAAACGGCCATTCTTTACGATACGCGTGCCGATGAAAGTGCAATTGTCTTGCCACGCTTAAACGCTCTCCGCTCGGCGGTTACATTGCGTGACGATCAAGGGCAAGTTTGGCTTTACGTGACTTCACGGCTGGCAAGTGGTGAACGCTTTTTCGTAGCAACGCCTCGTCCATCTGTGCCTATATTGACTGTTTTACGCGATGAGTTAATCCCGCCCTTTTGGGGAGCTGGCGTAACAGCCTTGCTTCTCTCGCTTCTTTTGGGGTTTGGCATGGCGCGCTGGATCGCTGATCCCCTTCAGCGGATTTTGACAACAGCTCGAGAGATGCCTGCCCCTGTAACGGAGGTCCCTGTTCGTGGGCCACAGGAAGTGCGTGAGTTAACGAAAGCTTTTAACGAAATGGTGACGCGCGTACAGACCACGCAGCAATCTCAGCGTGAGTTTGTAGCAAATGTTTCGCATGAATTAAAAACACCGCTCACATCCGTTCAGGGATTTGCGCAGGCTTTGCTTGAGGGTGCTGTGGAAACGCCGGAAGCACGTCAGCGAGCTGCGCAGGTAATTTATGATGAAGCGGGCAGAATGCATCGTATGGCACTCGATCTGCTTGATCTGGCACGTTTTGATGCTGGCATCGTTGAAATGGAGTTTGCGCCTTTATATATTTCGGCATTGTTGCGCAGCGTGAGTGAGAAATTTTCTTTACAGGCGAAAGCGAAGGGGATCAGTTTGGAGATTGAAGCTTCAGAGACGCTCCGTGTTATGGGTGATGGCGATCGTTTAGCGCAGGTTTTTACGAACTTGATCGATAATGCGATCAAATATACCCCTTCGCACGGATTGGTTCGCGCTACTGCAAAGCACATAGATGGGCAGGTTGAGATTCAAGTTCAGGACATGGGCGCAGGCATTTCCGCTGAGGCTTTAGCGCATATTTTTGAGCGTTTCTATCAAGCAGATCCTGCTCGTAGCAGGCAAAATATGCACAGTAGTGGCTTGGGGCTTGCAATTGTGCACGAGATAGTTTTGGCGCATAGTGGTAAAATAAGCGTCCTTAGTGAAGTAGGTAAAGGGACTCTTTTCAAACTCTCCCTGCCTGCACTTTCATCGCAAGATACCTGATGCCACGCAATACGCTTTTGTATTGCGTCCTTTTTTGAAAATGCCACCAATCGTTTCGATCATTGTTCCCTGTTTTAATGAAGAGAAGACCATCCGCATTTTGCTGGATGCCCTCTTGGGGCAGACTTATCCCGTTGCGGAGATGGAGGTCGTCATTGCCGATGGGCACTCTGAAGACAATACCCGGGATGAGATCGCTGCCTTTCAGGACGCTCATCCCGAGTTGGATGTGAATGTGATCGACAACGATGCACGCATCATCCCGGCGGGACTTAACCGAGCAATTAACGCGGCACGTGGCGAGATCATTGTTCGCATGGACGCACACTCTGCTCCCGCGCCCGATTACGTGGAACGCTGCGTGGACGCGTTACGTGCAGGCTTCGGCGATAATGTCGGCGGTGTGTGGGATATTCGCCCAAGTGTAGATGGGTGGGTGGCTGCGTCCATAGCGGCGGCAGCAGCGCATCCACTTGGCGTTGGGGATGCGCTTTATCGGCACGCTACGCAAGCCCAAATCGTGGACACGGTCCCCTTCGGCGCGTATCGAAAAGAGCTTTTTGAGCAAATCGGCCTTTTTGATGAAACGTTGCTTGCAAACGAAGATTATGAATTGAATGCTCGTATCCGTCAGTCCGGCGGAAGAATCTGGCTTGATCCCACAATCCGCTCGGTCTATTTTTCCCGTCCAAATTTTTCTCGGCTGGCGAAACAATATTTCAATTATGGCTTTTGGAAGTGGAAGATGCTACAGCGTTACCCGTCAACATTGCGTTGGCGGCAGTTTTTACCGCCCGTTTTTGTTTTAAGTCTTTTATTTTGGCTTCTTCTTAGTATTTTCTATCCTCCTTACCTCTTTCTTTTGCTTTCCGAAATTATTTTGTATTTTTTAATTCTTTTTGTGACAGGCTTGAGAATAAAAAAAAATGGCTTGCCAATAGCAATTTCCATTATGCATATTTCATGGGGAAGCGGACTTTTATGGAGTGCGCTTACTTCAGTGATAAAGGTGAAAAATGACTGAAAAAATCCCTCGTTCGAAAACAATTCATTTGGGAAATGTAGAACAGCGAGTTATTCTCTTTTTAGGAGATTTCCTGGCTTCTGTCTTGGCATTGGCAGCATCTATATACATCTGGACAGAGTATTCGTGGCGTTCTTTATTGGCAACGGGGATAACTGAGAAAAGAGCCGAGAGAATCTTTAGTGTTGACATTCAATTTTGGGTTTACTTTTTGCCCTTTATTTGGCTTTTGCTGTTGATCGAACTTTATGAACCGCAGGTTGCCGCCAATCGTCGTAAGACACAACGTGGCATTATTACCGCCGGTATTATCGGTTTTGTTCTTTATGCTCTGATCTTTATAACCATCAAAGACCCCACATCATCTTTGCCACGTATTGCGATCGGGGCTTTTCTGCTTGTCGCAACTTTATTGACTTGGCTTTGGCGTATGATCTATATCCGCTTATATACAGCACAAGGTTTAATGCGTCGTGTATTAATCGTGGGGGCTGGTAAAGCCGGAATAACGCTGGCAAAAGCTTATCAAGAACTTGATACCAAGCCTTTTTTGTTGGTCGGTTTTGCTGATGATGACCCGGAAAAGTTGGGAACAAAAATAGAGGGCTTTCGGGTGCTGGGAAAGAATAATCAGTTGATCGACCTAATTATGCAGCATAATGTTAACGATGTTGTTGTGGCGATCACAGGGGCAATGATGGGGAGTACCTTTCAGACGATTTTGGATGTGCAGGAAAGCGGTATTGCCGTTACAAGAATGCCAACCATGTACGAAGAGATCACAGGGCGCGTCCCTATTCATCATTTGGAGACCGATTGGTTGATCCGGTCTTTTATTGACCAGGCTAGAGTAAGTATGTTTTATGAGTTGGGCAAGAGAGTAGTTGATCTTATAGGCAGTATCGTGGGAATAATGGTTTTTATTGCCACTTTTCCTTTCATCAGCCTTGCAATTATTTTGGATACAGGTTTACCTATATTTTATGGTCAAGAGCGCCTTGGTAAAGGCGGCAAACCCTTTAGGCTGTACAAATTTCGTACGATGATCCAAGATGCAGAAGCAGATGGTGTTGCACGTGCGGCGATTGTTGATGATCCTCGTGTTACGCAAGTTGGGCGTGTTTTGCGAAAGACTCGTCTTGATGAGTTCCCGCAATTTCTTAATGTCCTCCGTGGTGAAATGAGTCTTGTTGGTCCACGAGCAGAACGCGAGCAATTGGTAGAAGATTTTCAGAAGAAAATTCCCTTTTATCGGGCGCGGTTGCTCGTCAAGCCAGGTATTAGTGGTTGGGCACAGATCACACATGGTTATGCTGCCACGATCTTTGGGACGAGTCTCAAACTCGAATATGATCTCTATTATATTAAGCATCGCACTGTCGGAATGGACATCACCATTCTGCTGCGCACTTTCTGGACAGTTTTTGGTTTCAAAGGAAGATAGATGACAACTTCATTAGTTACAGGTGGCGCGGGTTTCATCGGTTTGCATATTGTTCGTGCTTTACTCGAACGCGGCGATAAAGTCCGCGTGCTGGATAATTTTTCAACGGGGAAATGGGATAATCTGGATGCTGTCCTTTCGGATGTGGAAGTCATCGAAGGCGATATTCGTGATTTCGAGGCTCTTTCCGCCTCGCTCGTGGACGTGGACCTGGTTTTTCACCAAGCGGCTTTTGTTTCGGTCCCCCAATCTATGGATGTGCCAACTGCCTGTCTCGACGTGAATGTTAACGGCACAGGGATGCTCCTCGAAGCGGCGCAGAAAGCAGGCGTCCAACGAGTAACCTTTGCAAGCAGCGCAGCGGTCTATGGCGAAGCGGATGCTTTCCCCCTCACCGAAGAAGTGCCACCTGAACCGAACCTTTCCCCCTACGCCGCTTCCAAACGTGTGGATGAAATTTATGGTCAAATGTTTACCCAGGCATTTGGTTTAGAAGTCACAGCTCTGCGCTATTTCAACGTCTACGGACCCCGCCAGGCACCTGATTCACAATATGCCGCAGCCGTGCCGATCTTCATTAGTCGTATGATGAACAACCAAGTCGTCACCATCAACGGTGACGGCGGTCAAACGCGTGACCTGATCTACGTCGGTGACGTGGTGCGTGCTAATCTGATGGCAGCATCTAGCCCCGAGGCAGCGGGTGGGATTTTCAACATCTGCACAGGCAAAGAAACCAGTATCTTGAACTTGGTTGAAAGCCTCGCTGCTGTCTTCCCTGACGCGCCTGAGCCTGTTTTCGGTCCCGCTCGCGCAGGCGATATTTACCGCTCAGTTGGCAGCGCAAATAAAGCTAAAGAAACCTTCGGCTTTGAAGCAAAAACAGCACTGATGGACGGGATGCGTTTGGCGGCTGAATGGATGAAAAAATAAGTGAAGTGTGATGAGTGACGAGTGAAAATCACTTTCCGCTTTACATACCCTAAATCACTTATCACTTCTCACTCATCAACTCCGGAGCAGCACCCTTTTGAATAATCCTTCTAAGAAAGCCAAACCCCGCCTCCGCAATCGCTACGTCTTCATCGGCGACCTGCTCGTGATCGTGATCTCGGTCATGGGCAGTTTTGCGTTGCGGCTGGATGTAGCTGAACTTCCTTTTTATTCTCCTGCAATTTGGCTGATGACCCTCGTTGCGCTTTTGGTCAAGACCCCAATCTACTATTTCTTTGGTCTCTACCGCCGCATGTGGATCTACGCCAGCATCAACGAGCTAAAGTTGATCGCCTCTGCCGTGACCACAGCCTCTGTTGCAACTTCTGGCGTGATGCTGCTCTTGCTCAGTACAGAAGCCGTCCGCCCCGGGATGCCTCGATCTGCTCTCGGTATTGATTGGCTGCTCTCGCTCGTCCTGATCGGCGCATCACGTTTTGCATTACGCATCCTTGCTGAGCAAGGCACTGTTCGGAATGGTGACTCGCATAAAGCCCTTATTATCGGTGCAGGGGATGCGGGCGCTCTCGTTGTCCGCGAGATGCAACGCACGGATAAAATCTCCTATCGCCCCATTGGTTTTCTTGATGATGATCTTGCCAAACATGGCCAGGAAATTTATGGCGTGCCCGTTATTGGCAAAATGGATGACCTCCAGCGTGTGCTTGAAAATCATCAAGTGGACGAGGTCATCTTTGCCATCCCCAGCTTGCCGGGTAAATTCGTTCGCACAGCAGCAGATACTTGCCGAAAAGCCGATGTCCCTTTCCGCACAATGCCGGGAATTTACGAATTACTTGGTGGCAAGATCAATGTCAGTCGTCTGCGTAACGTAGACATCACCGACTTGCTCCGTCGCCAGCCTGCTCGCACGAATGAAAAGTTGCTTGGATCATCATTAAAAGGCAAAAGAGTACTTATCACGGGGGCGGGCGGTTCAATTGGTAGCGAACTTTGCCGACAGATCTCCCGCTGGAACGCCGAAGAAGTGATCTTGCTCGGGCACGGTGAAAACAGCATCTTTGAAACCCTCATCGAGCTAAAAGAAGATTATCCTGCGATTAAATTCACCCCCGTCATTGCCGATATTCGGCACGAAGAACGTCTCAAACGCATTTTTGCCAAATATCGCCCGCAGATCATATTTCATGCAGCTGCGCATAAGCATGTCCCGCTCATGGAAGCTCGCACAAATATCGAAGAAGCCATCACCAACAATGTCATCGGCACCCAACGTCTTGTGGATTCCGCCCTCGCCAGCGATGTTGAGCGCCTTGTCATGATTTCCACTGATAAGGCTGTTAGTCCGTCGAACGTCTATGGCGCAACCAAGCGCCTCGCCGAGATGCTGGTTTTGGATGCTGCCAAGCAAAATGCACGGGCGTTTACCGTCGTCCGCTTCGGGAACGTGCTCGGTAGTCGGGGCAGCATCATCCCGCGCTTTAAACGGCAGATCGCCCTCGGCGGTCCCGTCACCATCACGCATCCCGATATGGAACGCTTTTTTATGACCATCCCCGAGGCCGTCCATCTCGTTTTACAGGCGTCGGCGATGGGGCAGGGCGGCGAGACTTTTGTGCTCAACATGGGCGAGCCTGTCAAGATTTTGGAACTTGCCAAAGATTTAATTCGACTTTCGGGTCTGGAACCCGATGAAGATATCGAGATCGAGATCACAGGCATCCGTCCCGGCGAAAAGCTGACCGAGATCTTGTGGGAAGAAGATACGACCTACGATCAGACCGAGCACCCCGATATTTTTGAGTTGGATGGGGATGAAAAGCTCGGCAACGCCCGCCTCCTTGAACTTGTTCGGCGCTTGGACGAATCTGCCCGGCAAGGCGCAGCGGATGCGATTGTGAGCGAACTTGACGAGAACGTTCCTGGCGCGAAAATAAACATTAGCTAGATGTGCATTGCATCTGCTTTTAGATGCGTTGTACATCGGATAGACTTGCATAATCCATCTGCAACGCACCTGTTAGGTGCAATGCAGATTTTCTTGAAATATAAAACTATGACTGAATTTATTCCCCCTAAAAAGAAACCCCTCCGCTACACCGCCCCCCACATCCTGCAAACGGATGCCTGGGGTAAACTCAAATCTGCCTTTGGCTGGTACGCCGTGCGAGCGGAAGCGGGACCACTCAGCGTCCAAATTCTCTTCCGCAAACTGCCGCTGGGATTGACAATCGCCTATATCCCCAAGCCGCCCGTCAGCCTTTTTCGCAAGAACGTGAAACTCGGCGAAGAAGTGGACAGAGTCTGCAAGAAGAACAGAACCATCTTCCTGAAAGTCGAACCTGACGAATGGGAAGCTGCCGACCAGCAATATGCCCTCGAAGGTTGGCGGATGGGTGATCCCATCCAGCCACCCCGCACGATCGTGATCGACCTGCGTGGCGAAGAAGACGAGATTTTGGGACGTATGAAGCAAAAGACTCGTTACAACGTCCGTTTGTCGGGGCGTAAGGGTGTTAGCGTCCGTGACTGGGATGATGTCGATGCTTTTTATGAAATGATCCAAGTCACAGGCGGGCGGGACGGATTCGGCGTCCACACAAAAGAATATTATGAGCGGGCATACAAGTTATTTGTCACGAATGGAGCGGCGGAGCTTCTTGTCGCAGAATATGAAGGCAAGCCCCTCGCCGCCGTGATGGTCTTCATCAGCGGAAATCGTGCCTGGTATATGTACGGCGCATCCAATAATCAGGAACGCAACAAAATGCCGACCTATCTCGTCCAATGGGAAGCGATGCGCTGGGCAAAAGAACGCGGCGCAGAACTCTACGACCTTTACGGTGTGCCTGACCACGACGAAGAGCATCTCGAAAAACATTTCAACGGCACGCAGCGACACGAAGGTTTGTGGGGCGTCTATCGCTTCAAACGTGGCTTTGGAGGGGAAGTGAAAAGAGCGGCACAGGCCTTGGATCGGGTTTATAAGCCTTTGTTGTATGCGGTTTATCGGACGGTGAAGAAATGAATTTAAACACGAAGCACACGAAGAAGCACGAAGAAAAAAACTTTGTGAGCCTTTGTGTCCGTTGTGTTTAATCTTTGAAAAGCGATGAAATCTTATACTGGTTCCGATTGGAACACCCTAATCACCCAATTGCCCAATGCCCACTTCCTTCAAACGACAGAATGGGCGCAGGTCAAAGCCAAATATGGTTGGGAGCCGATGCCTTTTGTCTGGCACGAAGGCGATGACGTTGTCGCCGCTGCAATGATACTCAAGCGTGCCCTCCCCATTCGTGGATTTTCCGCTCGGTTGAGCGTATTCTATGCGCCGAAGGGGCCACTTATGGATTGGGAGAATGAATCTCTCCGAGAGCGCGTACTTGGCGATTTGCAGGCTTTTGCCAAAAAGCAGGGAGCGATCTTTTTGAAGCTTGATCCTGATGTTGTTTTGGGGACGGGGATTCCTGATAGTGAAGATGGCGAACCACAGGTTGTTGGAGAAAACTGGCAAAAAACGCTGAAAAAACGTGGCTGGTGCTACTCGGATGATCAAATCCAATTCCGTAATACCGTTCTCGTTGACCTAACTGAACCCGAAGACGACATCCTGATGCGCATGAAATCGAAGACGCGTTATAACATCCGTTTATCAGGGCGCAAAGGTGTTGTTGTGCGTGTAGGCACTCCAGATGATTGGGCAACGCTATACAAAATGTACGCAGAAACCAGCGTCCGTGATGGCTTCGCCATTCGTGATGAAAATTATTACAAAACCGTCTGGTCTACTTTCAACCTTGAACCTTCAATCTTAAACCTTCCTCTTGCAGAGCCATTGATCGCCGAAGTGGACGGCGAACCCGTTGCCGCCATCTTCGTCTTCTACTTTGCCGAGCGAGCCTACTACGTCTACGGGATGTCCACGACGAAGCACCGCAACAAAATGCCGACCTATCTCCTTCAATGGGAAGCGATGAAACGCGCCAAAGAACGTGGTTGCACGACCTACGATCTCTGGGGCGCACCCGAAATATTCGACGAAAGCGATTCGATGTGGGGCGTCTTCCGCTTCAAGCATGGACTGGGAGGAGAGGTTGTCCGAACGCTCGGCGCGTGGGATTATGCCCCAAATCCGCTTTGGTATGGGCTTTACACAAATGTCATTCCACGAGTGTTGGATCTGATGCGTTCGAGGGGGAAGAGAAAAGCGAAAAAAATGATGAGTGACGAGTGATTTTTATTTCTCACTCGTCACTCACTACTTTCCACTTTCTATGAATTTGAACGGAGCCTAAAATGAAAATGCCTCCCCGACTAAAATTCGCCCATCTCCCAACCCCTATTGAACACCTCCCTCGTCTTTCCGAGCATCTCGGTGGGGCGCAGGTCTATGTGAAGCGTGACGACCAAACAGGTCTCGCTTTTGGTGGGAACAAGACGCGCAAACTGGAATTTCTCGTTGCAGAAGCACAGGCGCAGGGCACGAAGACGCTTATCTCCGGCGGGGCGGCGCAATCGAATCATTGTCGTCAGACGGCTGCTGCGGCGGCACGTTATGGTTTTGATTGCATCCTTGTCTTGACGGGAGAAGAGCCGGAGCAGCCGTCTGCAAACCTTCTTTTGGATAAGCTCTTTGGTGCCCGTATTGTCTGGGTTGCGGACAGGAACGACCGTGACCGAATCCTGGCTGCCACTTATGAGCAGAATCTCGCCGAGGGCGGGGAGCCTTATCTCGTCCCCTATGGTGGCTCCAGCCCGACAGGAGCGTTGGGTTATGCTTTTGCGATGGAAGAGTTGATGAAACAAGATTCATCTTTCGACTGGATTGTCTTCGGCACATCCTCGGGTGGTACACATGCCGGACTGACTTTGGGCAAGAAGCTTTTCGGCTTCGATGGACAGATTCTCGGCATTAGCATTGACGAAGATGATAACTGGCTCAAAGAGCATGTTTCGGCTTTGGCATCGGATGCTTCTGAATTAGCTGGAGAGCGAATTGAGTTTGGTTTGGATGATGTCCGAGCAACAGATGCCTATTGTAAACCTGGCTACGGTGTTCTGACCGACCTTGAGCGTGAAGCTGTTCAGCTATTTGCCAAATACGAAGGAGTACTTCTCGATCCTGTATACACAGGCAGAGCGGTGGGCGGGATGATAGATCTCATGCGCAAAGGCTTCTTCAAATCCACCGAAAAGGTGCTATTCTGGCATACGGGTGGCACGCCGAGCCTTTTTGCGGATAAATATCAAGCTAATATGTTGTGAGATTATGTGGTTGAATCTTGCAAACCTTGAATAAATTTGCCTTAGCGTAACTTATTTTGTACAATATCATTGTGGAGCAGGAAACAAAAGAGAGGTGGTGTAAGAATCTCAGATTATAAAACGAAGTTTCTGAACATTGTGCTTTCATTGGTAACAGTCTTTTGTGGGAGGCATTGATTCTATGATTTGATTTGGTCGCTTGTCCCGATGAGTGATGGGAGAAGTCATTGATGAGCCAATAGCGAAACCGGCCTGTGAGGTCGGTTATTTGTTTAAAGGGTAGTCCTTGGAGGGACGAAATGAATAAAAAGCTCAACTTGAAAAAAATCCGCTCTCGACAATTAGTATTCACAACTTTGATTGCGTTGCTGCTAGTTGTTAGTCTGCTAATTACCCCGGCAGCATCTGTAGCAGCAAATGGAGGCTCAGAATGGACCTTTGTTACCATTCCTGATTTACCTGAAGGTGCAAGGATAGGAAGTCTATGGACAGATGGCCCAAGTAATGTTTATGCTTGGGCAGATGTAAATGATCCACGAGGTACCTATCTATACCACTGGAATGGATTGGTTTGGACACAAGAACTTTCTTTACCCGGGTATTATTATGGAAAAATACACGGCAACAGCGCAGATGATATTTTTGTGGCAGCATCCTGTCCATTTACCGATTGTACAGGATTTGAGCGGCCTCGCATGTTCCGCTTTGATGGCGTATCCTGGCAAGAACAAACTCTTCCGTCCGAAGTCGGATCCATGATTAGGGATATCTCTGGGGTGCCGGGCGAAGTTCAGGTAGCAGTAGAGGGGTATCCTAATAAATTTCCCAACTTTATCCTCCGTTATGACTATGGTAGTAATACGTGGAGCCATATTTTTACTACATCGCTCCTTACCTACGTAAAGTCAATGTATTTTTTGGCTGCTGACGAGGCGTATTACACTGCTTGTTGGGGTCATGCCCGCTGGAATGGCTCTACTTGGGAAGAAAAAAAGGAATTCGATTTCTGTGATTTAAGCGATTTATGGGGTACCCGTGATGATCTAGGGCAACTTCACCTGTATACAGTGGGGAAAAACAATTTCGCAAATGGCGTACGGGTATGGAAATATACCGAAAATACCACCCCCGCCCTGCTCGGAACCTTTGGCAGCAAATGTGGTTTTGTGTTTGGAGACCCGGTTAATGGTTCCTATATATGTGGCGGTGTATATCATATTGGCGGGGCAACCGGGGTTTGGGGTTCAGCTTGGAACGACGTATATGTTGTCGGGGCTTTAGCCTCAGGTAGCGACCTTGAAAGGTTTGGGCGCATCTATCATTATGATGGCGCCGCATGGCAAGAAATAACACCGTTTGATGTAATTCCATACGCTCAAAGTGTAGGGGGGAGTGGTCCAGGTAATGTTTGGGTTGGACTAGGAGATGGACGCTTGTTACGTTATGGAGTGGTGAATCAACCTCCAATTGCTGATGCAGGTGGACCTTACGCGGTTGATGAAGGAAGTATAGTTGGCTTGGATGCATCGGGCTCGACTGATCCCGACGATAATATTGTGCTCTATGAATGGGATCTGGATAATAATGGTGAGTACGCTGATGCCAGCGGAGTGACAGCCGATGTGAGTTTCGATGATAACGGCATCTACAGTGTTGGTGTGAAAGTCACGGATGAATATGACGAGTTTGACACGGATACGGCGGTGGTTACCGTTCTAAATGTCGCCCCAAGCATTGAAACGCTCGTCGCACCAGATGATCCAAGACAGATTGGCACCACTGTCGAAACCAGCGCTACCTTCACCGACTCCGGTGTGCTTGATACCCATACTGCGACTTGGGATTGGGGTGATGAGACAACCAGTGCAGGTGTGGTTGATGGCTACGATGTCAGCGGTTTACATGTCTACGATACCCCTGGTGTATACACGGTCACTCTCACTGTTGTAGATAATGATGGTGGAGCCGCCGCAGCAGATTTTCAGTATGTAGTTGTTTATGACCCGGAAGGTGGTTTTGTTACCGGCGGAGGGTGGATTTGGTCACCTGCAGGAGCTTATACCCCCGATCCCTTGTTGACAGGGAAGGCGACCTTTGGATTTGTGTCCAAGTATAAAAAGGGTGCTACTATTCCAACCGGTCAAACAGAATTTCAGTTTCATGCTGGAGATTTGAATTTCAAGAGCACCTCTTACGAGTGGTTGGTTATCGCCGGAGCACGCGCGCAATATAAAGGGGTTGGTACTATCAATGGTGAAGGTGAATACCGCTTCATGCTGACTGCAATAGACGGCCAGATAAATGGTGGCGGCGGTTTTGACAAGTTCCGCATTAAGATTTGGGATGCTGTTACGGACCAAATCATCTACGATAATCAGCCAGGAATGTTAGATGATGGTGAGCCTTCCACAATTCTCGAAGGAGGTTCTATTGTTATTCATCAGGCTAAAAAATAGACTTTCTTGAATTGAGGTAAAGAAACGCATAAGAGCCAGCCGTACGGCTGGCTCTTAGCCTAAAAACTAATTCTTACACCATCCCCAACTTTCACCTTCAGCCTTTTCGCTGCATTTCCGTTTACAATCGCGACTTCGAGATAGCCACCGCTGTCGCCTAGAGCGACCAGCGTTCCGGCATCGCAATGACCGTAGGATTTGACCAATCCAGCGATCTCTTCTCCAGAGATACGGATTTTGGCATTTGCGTCCACTTTGTCCACGCGCAGGTTGGTGCGGATATTGCCGAAATGATCGATCAGTGTGATGTGCGCTATCCAACCTGTGTCCGTTTTTTGGGGAACGGGCATATCCAAACGAATGGGGTTGTCGATAGGTGTACCAAGCTTTTCAAGCGGAACGCCTGCTGCCAAATGAGCGCCAACGGGTGCGAAGAGATCGCGTCCATGGAAGGTACCGGTGATGCTCTTTAGCCAGTAGTCGGGATTATCGAGCGCGACGAATTTTAACGGTAACTGCTCGGTTTCGGCATCCTGTATGAGCGGCGTGAGCAAGCCGTTATCAGGTACGACATACGTTTGCGTCCCCAATTGGGCCGCTATCGCACGGCGCGCCGTCCCCACGCCCGGGTCCACCACCGCAACGTGGACTGTTCCATCCGGGAAAAATGGCGCAACCCGTGAGAGAACAACCGCGCCTTGTTGGATATTCTGGGGTTCTATATGGTGAGAAAGGTCGGCGATTTTCACGTCCGGGCAGACGCCCCAGATCACGCCTTTCATCACGCCAATGAATCCGTCTTGCGCTCCGAAGTCGGTCAATAATGTCAGAATGCCCATGCTGGCAACTCCTTTTTTGATGGTAGTATAAAGTATATTTATTTAACGAGGTGGCTATGTCTGAAACTGAGCGAACCCCAATAGAAATTCTCTCTGAAATTCAAGCTGATTTACAAGCCGCGAAAGCTGATGAGCGCCAAGCTGCACTCAAGGCTTTGAGCGAACTGGCTTACAGCAACGCTGCAATTTTGCGCTTGATCGAAAAGCTGGCGCTGAGGGATCGCAGCAAAAGCGTGCGTGAAGGGGCTCTGGAGCTTTTAGAAACGCCGCTTTATCAGCGAATTCAGGCACGTCGGTCGGAATTGCCGGAGCGCTCGCGCCGCATGATCGTGGATGAGATTGCCATCTGGGAAGAGGATGGGCTGCTGGATGAGACACGCGCTAAACTCCTGCGCGGACGCTACGCCTTTGACCTGAAGCCTGCTCCCGCTAAAAAAATAGCTGTTCAGCCCGAGCGGCAGAACGATAAACCCAAAGCCACTTTGGCGCAAACCCTCGTCAGCGAGACGAGTATTAAAGTAGCCTTGTACCTGGGGGCTTTTTTCATCATCGCTGCGGCGGCAATTTTTGCCGCTATCTTTGAAGCTCTGCGCCTGCCGATTTTACTCTTCTTCACCGCAGTTTTTGGTGGGGGTTCGTTGGTGCTGAAAAAGAAACTGCCGCAACCGAGTTTTACACTCTTTATTATCTTCTCGGTACTCCTGCCAATTAACTTCAGCGTCATTGCCGATCTGCTCAGTTTGGATAGCCAAGGGAGTTCTGTTTACTGGATGCTTGTCTACCTCTTGATGACGGGCATCTGGGTTTTTGCGACCTGGCTTTTCCGTTCGCGTTTCTTCAGCCTGATATCGTTGGCTGCATTGAATATTGCAGTCTTCAATCTCGTGAATATTTTCGGGAATGCCATGCCCGCTGAGCTATATTTGCTGCTTTTTTCTTTTTCGAGTTTGATCGGATTGGGAGCTGTCAGGCAACTCGAAAATTGGCAGGATGAAGCCTTCTCGCGGCCGCTTTTTTTGCTAACTCAGGCGCAGGAATTGATGCTGTTACTAATTTCCTTTGTTGTTTTTCTTTTCCGCTACGATGATCCTCGTTTTGAGAATGGTTGGTGGCTGGCAACAACCACAGTTTGGTGGCTTGGGGCAGCTTTCTATATTTGGAGCGACTGGCTCAAGAAGGGTATGATTTCCCGCATACTGGCGGTGATCGCAATGATGCCGCTTGCCTGGTTATTTCTCAATTCCTTTGATGCGAATGAATCGATCCAGGCAATTTCATTCATAGTCTGGGGCACCCTTTTTGCATTGAGTGGTGAAGCACTGTTTTCGAAAAAGGAAGGTACATTTCATGATTATGGCGAATTGCTTATCATCGGAGCCATTCCGCTTGTTGGTATTTCCGTCGGGCTTGGGGTTGATCATACTGAAATCTTAGGCTTTGTGCTCTCCCTGGGCGTTGCCATTCTTTATACTCTTTTGAGCATCTACCGCACTCGCATGTTCACATGGGCTTATGCGCTACTTGCCTTGCTCGTAGCCTATTTCCTCTTTTATGAATTAGATTTCATGCGCAATCGTGAAGTTTTTTACGGCTTTAAGTTGCTCATCCCGAGTGTTTTGTTGCTCTTGCCAGACATCTTCCTCGAAAATGACTTCAAGATCAACCTTGCGTGGCGTTTACCGCCGCGCCTGATCGGTGCATTTTGGGTGTTGATCAACGTGATCGCTATTTTGGATGTTTCCAGCTGGGAGCTTTGGAAGAGCGCCCTAATATTTGGTGTCTATGCTCTTTTGGGGATGGGATATGCCCTGCGCTACTTCCCCGAATATGCTTACAATGCCAATGCTGCCTTGGCCTTGATGATAATTTACATCTTGCGCAGTCAGAATGCGGAACACTGGATCGCTCCGCTCATTTCGTTAGCGGTACTATTCTATATTGCTGGCACAGGACTTGATCGCTTCGGACGCAGCCGCTGGGCGCGAGTCTACACGATCAGCGGCTTGGTGCTTGGGGGCTTGGTTGCCATCTCCGCCCCCTTTGAAGATCTGGGCGTTATTAAAAGTATCCCGGTTGTCATAACAGCGGGGCTTTTCACCATAGAGGCCTTTCGCAAACGCAACCTTTGGCTCGGTTTCCCTGCGAACGCTTTTTACCTGATGGCGTACTTCATGATCCTGATCAATTTCGAAGTCGATCAGCCGCAATTCTATTCCGTTGGCGCAGCCGCGCTGGGGATGCTGATGCATTATCTCCTCGTGCGGGCTGGCAGCAAGACCAGTGCCTTTGTCACGGGGATGCTCTCTCAGATTGTTTTGCTTTCCACAACTTATGTGCAGATCATCTCCGAAGAGCAGTTGATCTACTTTGCTGTGCTTTTCTTCCAGGCATTGGCGGTTCTAATCTACGGGATCATCATCCGTTCACGGAGTATGGTCGTCACGCCGATCATTTTTCTTGTTCTCGGCGTGTTGACAGTCACCTTCAATCTCCTTGGCGAATTCAGCATCTTCCTGATCGGTTGTACAGGTCTGCTCCTGCTGATGTTCGGGATCGGTGCCTTGCTCCTGCGCGAGAGATTTGCATCCCTGCGTGAGCAGCTAGATGACTGGAATGCGTAATGCAAAATAGCTGAAAGAGATTTAGCTTTTTAGAATTTATTTCCCCATTAGTTCTTCATAAATTTTAAGATGTCTTTCAATGGCTACTTCAGTAGCAAATACATTGCTAATATGTTTGTATCCAGCTTCGCCTTGCGTACGCCAACGATCGTTTTCAAGTAGCCATTTTAATCCTTGCTCAAAATTATCATTTTGTGCAAAATAGCCGAAGCGAGAGGCAAATTGATCAGGGTTAACAGAACTTAGTATCGCTGTTTTATGCGCCAAAGCTTCAATAAAAGAGTTTGGTAAGCCTTCGCGTGCAGCAGTATTAATTAGTATCCAGCTTTTTTGATAGATATTAGTTAGAGTTTCGTTGTCAAATTGATTGAGCATCCCCGTCATTTCAAGATTGGGTATCTTAGCATATCCTTTTCGTAGTGCAATGTCCCATTTCGTATCGTGGCTTTTTCCTGCAGCTATAAAGTGAATATGGGGGAATTTCTTTGCAAGATTAAAGAAAAGTTCAGGTCGTTTTCTTCTGTCCCAACGGGCTACAAAGCAAACGGTCGGTTTCTTAGCTTTTTTTATTTCTTTTTCAGAGGAGACATCAATAGGAGTTGGCAAGAAAGCAGGGTGATATAGCAGATGGTAGCGTTCGTAGGCTTTTTCTTGAACAACTCCGGATGCTGCAAATACTCGAGTGGCATCTTGAACAGCTTTAGCAACCAAGAAATTATCCTCATAAAGTCTGTTTTTTAGTACTTGTAGACGGTTTCTAGTGGGTAGGCTGCTTTCTATCTTCCAATCTAAATCATTTCTTGTGTCACGGCATGTTACTATGTGCGCTTTATGAGGCATAAACCACTGTGCTAAAAAAGTGCTAAAGGATGGCTCTTGTGAATGATAAATATTAGCGTTTATTTGCTTTATTATTCTTTTTATAGCGAAAGGATTATTTGGTGGAAACCCGTACACACTAATTCCATCAAGATTTTCATATGGTTTTTGCCCTTCACGTCTAGGAATAATCGCGCTAACTTTAATTCCTCTTTTGACTAGTTCTTTACCTATAGTGCGTGTTGCGCGCCCAAAGCCGCCGTACTTTCCCCACGCAAAAATTTCTACTGAGATGAAACAAATATGCATTCTTTATCCTCGCTCTGAAAGTTGAGTTTTTGAGAAAATCTTTACTAGTTCAATAGCTCCACCTGTAAGGGCTATGAGATTTGTCCTTACAAGAATTAGTAAGGAATAAGCGCCTGCTATACTACCAGGGATTCCTATTGCTATAAGAAGAGCGGCAAATCCAATTTCCCGAACGGTTATCCCAGCAGATACATTAATTGGTAAATATAAAGAGAACAGGATTACTGCGCGTATCCATCCCATATCAACGAGATTCAGATGCATTCCAATGGCAACAGCTAGCCAATAGTAACTTAGAAGAGCTGTGATTTGGCTAAAAATACTTAGTAATACCATTTTTGTCTGATGTTGCCAAGTGAGTGTGGAAAAATCAGCTAGTGCGCCAAGGATCTTGTGTAACTCTGAGATTATCCATCCCTTTACTGATTTTTTTCCAAAACCTACTGTGTTTACTAGGCGAGAGGCAAAAAGACTACTAATGAATGGGAGGGCGATAAGAGCGACAATGCTGATGACACTGAACAAAGACAAGATGAGAAAGCTGGTTTGTAATTCTGATGATACACTTGTGCCCCAAAACACACCTCCAAAGAGCAAGTTTAGAACAAAGCTATAAATTTTGTAATAAGTGAGGGATGCAATAATTGCTGAAGGTTGTTGAGTCTCTTGAGAGTAATAATAAATGCGAATACCACTCCCAGCAATAGATCCAGGGGCAAAGGTCTGAAAAAAGCGAATTTTCAGATTTAGGGATAAGATGTGAAAAGCAGGGAGATGAATTTTCTGGCGCGATAAAAGGACTTGAAATTGCATTGCCTCGAAAAGTAAAAAAGGAACGATAGCTAGAGTGCCATAAAGAAGATACAGGGTATCTGCCTCTTTGATTGCATGAATTATGTCTTGGACAGATACAAACTGAAAAAAAACAACTAGTAATCCAATGATAAATGCAAGATAAAGAAGCTTTTTGGGCTTAGAGTTTTCTTCATTGTTATAAAACGCATATATTTTCTTGAGTAACAACATAAAGCCCTGTCTTTTTAATCTTCGAGTATCTCTGATGAAAAACCCAAGTTCAATGACACATCAACAAGGTGTTTTTCTAAGTTGATATTAATTTCGTCAAGCAAGCTTTCCTTTTTTTGCCAGAAAGATGTGATCCTTTCAATCAGGAGACGTGATGAAACTCGAGTATAAGGGATGATGTAATTTTTGTAACCAAGTTCCTCTAAAATACTCCATTTTCCGCCTCTATCATAGGCAATTGCTACAAGTGGTGTTTTCACCGAACTTGCGAAAATAGCAGAATGCATTCTTGTTGCGATGAGAAAGTCTAGTTTTGTGTAAATTGATAAAAGTTCTTCAATGTATGGTTCTCCTTGAATGATAAATAGATTGTTTTTTGAAACATCTCCTAACTCGGATTTAATCTCATTTAGCAGTGCATTAAAGTGCTCCCACTTTTTTGTAACTTGAGGAATAACAGTGATTGATGCACCATTTTCTATTAGAAAGCGTAGTGTTTCTATAATGGCTTTTTTATAATTTTCTCGGATTATAGTGCCATCAGATTTCCAGTCCATTATTGTTAAGCCTACTTTCTGGGGAAGACTCGCTGTAGAAAGCAGGCTTGTTCCTTGGTGTGTTTTTTTATTTAATACTGCAAAGGATAAATCCGGTAAGAGCCTAAGGTTTGTTGTTGGAGCGAGTAAACTTTTGGCAGCTTTGTATGAATTCTTTTCTCTAACAGATACGAACATACAATAATCTAGCGATCTTTTCAGAATCTTTTTTGAAACAGGACTGCTAAGTTCCCAAATAGATGCGCCAAGACAAACCATTGGTTTTGAGAGTGCTTGTGCGAGTTGAGAATGATAGGTAACATGAAGCGTTCTATAAATCTCTAATAGGTGATTTCTTCTAGAACGGAAATTACGTCCATTCCAAATGATGAAGTCAGCATCTATAAAAGTATCGAAAGTTTTACGAGTTTTACCGAAAGTAAAATGTCTAAGTAGATGAGCGGGGACTTTTAGTAGCAATAATGCCAGTAGAAATAGGCTGGGGATGAAAAATAAGGTATTTAGGAACTCGATAAAGAGCTCACTTTTTCGCTTGGTCTCGCTAATAGGGTAAAAGGTTGGCTTTATTCCTCCGAGCAAATCAACATCCATTTTGCGTGTGTGGTCAAACTCTTCAAGAAAATCTTTGTGTTGGTTTGTTCCAAAGACAGTGATTGCAGAAAACTTTTTGGCGTTAGGTATATGCTTTCTTGTAAGCCTGATTACTCCTGCCTGCATGGCAGCGTCCCCTCGATTTTTTTCTGAACAAAAATCGAGAAATAGAATATGGTCTTGTTTTATTTTATCCATTGTTTATCTATGATTGGATGATGAAAAAATATATGTTCCCATGTTTTTTCATCATGTAAGAATCTAAGATGCTGTAGCCAAAACTTTTTAGTCGTTCTTTGTATTTTTTTACCGAGATAGTTGCTCCTAGCTCCCAATAATGTCGTTCGTCAACCATTTCACCAGAGCTTCGGATAAGGGGTACTTTTATACAAAACACGAGTTCTGGAAGAACAGGCATCTTGAATGACCCGCGTACCGTAATTGCCTTATATGGTACGCTCATGATAACAAAACGAGAGACTTTTTTCATCTTGGTTAGTACTTGATCTGCTTCTTTCAAAGGAATATGCTCAAGAATCTGGCAAGATACTATTATGTCGTACTTCTCTGCAACAATTTGATCGATATCGATAAGCTCGCCTAGATGGCTTGGACGCAAATACTCAGCAAAATCAAAGGTGTGGATTGTTAGCCCAAGATTTAGTAGTTCGCTATAAGCTTCTAGGATTTTGGGAACAACACCATCACCTTTTCCTGTAATTAATATTTTTTTCAGGTTATGTTGCGCTACAAGGTTAAGGACTTGTTTTACTTGATGATAGTAACTTATATATCTTCTTTCAGAAGAATATGTTTCGAAGAAGTAATGATCTTTAGAGACTTGTAGTTGATTTTCGATTCTTCCCATTTTTCGTTTCCTCTTATTCTGGATTGATGCTTTTCAAACGAACATTATAACTTGATAAAGGGATAAGATGAATGCTACAAGTAAGAAGATGTTTTTTATATTAATCACAAATGAAGGCAGCGACTACCAGGGTGAGTATATTCCATAATTTACGTTTGTGCTGAGTGGGTCAGGTCGAATTTGAACCGACATCTTACGGCTTATGAGGCCGGCATTCTAACCATTGAACTACTGACCCATGAAAAGAAAAACGCTCCCGCACGGGGAGCGTTTTTAGCATAGTGAAAATTTCTCTACATTAAAGCACTGTTGCCCGGCAATCGTGTCGGTTATGTCGGGCTATGCTTATCAAAGAGAAGGTCTTTTTCATGATGGAGAGATTATACACGATTTTTTATCCCCAAATTTCTTTGACCAATTGCGGCAAAATCTCACCTGACTTCCCGTGCAGGGCAAAGTCGACGCTGGGGGTGAGCGGGGTCGGGGCAAGGTTTACTTCAACGATGAGAGCACCTTGTTTGCGGGCATTATGTGCCAATGATGCGGCAGGTTGTACAACGCCGGATGTGCCGATAGAAAAGAAGACTTGGCATTTGGCAGCAGCATATAGGGCGCTATGGAGTGCTTCGAGGGGGAGCGATTCGCTAAACCATACTACATTGGGACGTAAGTGGGCATTGCATTTTTCGCAGCGGGGAACTTCTTCGTTTTCTTCCCACTCATCTACAACACCGCAGCCATCGTAACATTTCACCTGTTGTATATTGCCATGTAATTCAAATATGTTTTGACTGCCTGCCTGGCGATGGTAACCATCTACGTTTTGGGTGATGAGGGTGAAGTTGGGGGCGTGTTTCTCCATATCGACGAGGGCATAATGCCCGGGGTTGGGGGATGCCTCAGCAACTTTGCCACGCCGCATTGCGTACCAGTCCCAGACCAGTTTCGGATCACGAGCGAAGGCGTGTGGTGTTGCGAGGTCTTCAGGGCGATATTTCGCCCAGAGTCCATCCTGGGCCTCGCGGAAGGTTTTCAATCCAGATTCCGCAGAGATCCCTGCCCCTGTCAGCACAGCTACATGCGTAGCTTTTTGAAGGTATTGAATTAAATCTGGAGAAAAGTCCATCTCTTTTTCCTTGGTTTTCCTGTATACTTGCAAGGCTAATTTTACCGTATGATGATCGTCACTTGGCTAGGAATGCCACTTGCGATATAACTTGTTAGAAGTCAATCTTGAGGTTTTTTTAATGATTCTTTTAGATGTCCAAAAAGGGGATTGGGTACGAATTTTAAGTTTGCAGGGCGGGCAGGGCTTGGAAGATAAGTTAACACAACATGGGTTGTACCCAGGCGATTGTGTGCGTGTTTTACGTACTGCGCCTTTGGGTGGGCCGTTACTTATAGATGTACATGGGCGCGAGATCGCGCTGGGACGGGGCATTGCCCGGAAGATCCTTGTTGAGGAGGCTGAATGCGAGTCGCTTTAATTGGTCAGCCTAATTGTGGCAAGAGTACTCTTTTTAATCAGGTAGCAGGATATAAAGCCGAAACGGGGAATTTTACGGGGACGACAGTAACATTTACAGAAAGCAGCGTGCGGGTTGGGGGCGAGGTGCTGGAGGTGGTTGATTTGCCCGGTACATATACGCTAGCGGGTACAAATCCAGCTGAGCGTGAAGCCAGTTCTTACTTGCTTTCTGAAGATGTGGATGTCATCATTAACGTTTTAGATGCTTCTCATATTTCGCAAGGGCTTGAGTTAACTCTGGAGTTATTGGCAATGAAGGTGCCAGTAATTGTTGCGATGAATATGATGGACGAAGCTTCTCGCCTGGGTTTGTCTGTGAATGGTCCCGCGCTAGAGGAGAAACTGGGTGTGCGCGTGATGCCTTTGATCGCCAGCCGTGGGCAAGGTGTGCGGAATCTCTTTGTGACGGCATTACACCTTGCGCAAAGGGAGCAGGTGGACACAAGTGGCTATTTTGCGTTGACACAAAACGACCGAACTTCTCGTCATCTAGTAGCACGCGAGTTGGAGCGTGAGTATGTAAAGCGCGGTGAAAGAAGGTTAAATCTGCGGGATCGTGTTGATGATCTTCTTTTGCATCCTCTGTGGGGTTATGCCGGGTTATTCCTGATCTTGTACGCCTTTTTTCAATTGGTATATGGTATTGGCGTAATGGTCGAAGGGCCGCTGATGGAAGTGCTCGATAATGCTACTCGATCTGCCGTTGTTTTTCTGGGAGAAGGGCGTTTTCTGACCGAGGTTGTAGTCGGTGGTTTGCAGGGTGTTATTGCCGGTCTTGGTATCGTATTGCCTTATCTGGTGCCCTTCCTGCTGGGATTAGGCTTGCTCGAAGATATTGGTTATATGTCACGTGTCGCCTTTTTAATGGATGCGCTCATGCATCGCATTGGTTTACATGGCAAGGCAATTGTCCCTTTTATTTTGGGGTATGGATGCAATGTGCCGGCAGTCATGTCGACGCGCGTATTGGATGATCCCAAAGAACGTTTTGTAGCGGCGGCATTGGCGACTCTCGTTCCATGTGCGGCGATCCTCTCAGTGGTTTTTGGCTTGGTCGCATTTTATATGGGGCCGCTGGTTGCGCTTATTCTCTATCTTTTTAATATTTTCGTGATCGCGCTGGTGGGACGAATACTAACGGCGATGGTTCCCGAAGATACGCCCGGATTGATCCTCGAGATTCCGCCTTACCGTATCCCAACCGCGCGGACGGTCGTGCAAAAGGCTTGGTTCCGTATCAAGGAGTTTTTGGTCGAAGCCTGGCCTCTGCTTATTGCGGGCAGCGTACTGCTTTCAATTGCGAATTTCTTCAACTGGGCTGGCGGCATAAACTTGCTGGCGCGTCCCATTACCTGGATCTTGGACTTGCCAGCCGAAACAGGTGTTCCCCTGATCTTTGGTATTTTCCGCAAAGAACTATCGCTGGTTATGCTTGGGCAGGCGTTGGGCTCGATGAATTTTGATAATCTGTTGACCCCTGTCCAAATGATCAGCTTTACCGTCTTTGTGATGTTCTACATACCGTGCCTGGCGACCCTTGGTGCTCTACGGCGTGAACTCGGCACGCGCGATATGCTGCTTATCACCGGCTTGACGGTGTTGATCGCAACCATTACGGCGGTCCTGTCGCGGGGTGTGGCGACGATCTTTTTCTAGTAAAGTAAAGACCACAAAAGTTTTAAAGACTTTTGTGGTCTCGGGTCAAAAACGGAAAACCTACGTTTTCAAAATTTCAACCACTGCCGCTGCCATCAACGCCGCAGCTTTTGGGAGAGCAGCCTCATCAATATCGAATTTAGGATGGTGATGGTCGTAGTCTAGCCCCTTTTCAGCATTTGCTGACCCGACAAAGAAATAACACCCTGGTACCTCTTCCATCATGAACGCCATATCTTCTGCGCCCATCGTCAGGTAATTGTCGCGAGTGATCGGCACTTCGGGGAAGATCGCTTGGGCGGCAGCTTCCACTTTTTCACTTACATCTGCGGTATTAATAACTGCGGGGGAGATACGCTTCAGCTCGATCTCGGCAGAACAGTTCATTGCCTCCGCAGTGCTATAGACGATTTTTTCAAAACGTTCCAGAACAGTTTGACGGATTTCAAGCTCAAAGGTGCGGATGGTACCCGTCATCTCCACTTTGGGTGGGATAACGTTGAACGCATCGCCCCCCTTTATGCTTGCTATCGTTAAGACAGCAGGTTTCAGCGGATCGACATTTCTTGCCACCACACTCTGCAATGCGCTAACGATCTTCGACGCTGCCAAAATCGGATCAACAGAAACCTGCGGCATAGCACCGTGCCCGCCCTTCCCGTAGACTGTGATTTTGAAATATTCAGCGCCCGCCATCATCGGACCTGCCCCGATGCCCAGCCAGCCCAGTGGCTTGGAATTCCACAAGTGTAGTGCCAACGCCTGATCGACTTTGGGGTTTTCCAACACCCCCTCGTGGATCATCTGCCCCGCGCCGCTCCTGCCTTCCTGATTAACGATGCCCTCCTCAGCAGGTTGAAAAACGAATTTGACCGTGCCCGCTAATTCATCACGAATTTCGTTCAGCATCTTCGCGACCGTCAGCCCGATAGCGACATGCCCATCATGACCGCAGGCGTGCATTTTTCCCGGAATTGTGGATGCATATTCCGCGCCTGTCTCCTCCTCGATGGGGAGGGCGTCCATATCAAAGCGCAGCAGAACGACAGGCCCGGGTTTTGCACCTTCAAGCAGGGCGACGACACCAGTTTTTGCGATCCCCGTTGTTGTTTCCAGACCAAGTTCGCGCAGTTCTTTTGCGACGATGCCTGCTGTGCGGACTTCTTCAAATCCCAACTCGGGATGCATGTGAAAATCACGGCGCAAAGTCTGCGTATAATCAAAAAAAGCCTTAGCTTTTGCGAGAAAATCTGTCATTTTAAATACCTCTTTGGCTTATGCGTAAAAGCTGATTTCAGCGAGTATTCCTCTAATAATGGGGAGAAGATCTTCCCCAAGTTCTGCCCATTGCAGTCTGAAATAAAAAGATTGCAAGAAATTCTTGATATTTGAGCGTAAAATGATGCCCTCAGGCATCTCTTTTGTTGCAGAAACTTTTTCAGAGAAGCCCTTTGCCCACTGAGCAATTTCATCACTTGAGAGTAGGGCGCCCTTCAAGATGGCAAGTACGGGAGTGACCAGGCGTTCTTCTTCGCCATGTGAATAGACGAATTCAGTCACGCAGATATTTTCTTGAATAAGAGCCAGCATCTCTTTATGTTGCTCTTTGTTGATTTCGGGGCATTGTGCCAGATCATCCAGTGCATCTGCTGCATGAGCGATGGCGTGTACCCAGCCTTTTCCCTCGACGAAACCACGTCGGTCTTTCTCCTCACGGAAAAAGCGAACCAGTTTTTCGTATGCATCCTGAATATCACTTGGAGAGAGAAAAGGTTTTTCGCGGTGTTTGATCAGAATAGGTGGAAGCCACAAAACGGAGAAAGCACGTTGAAAAACGCTGTTTGTATCCTTCTCCCCGATCTTGCACAGGAGGTGGTTTTCGTCAAGAAGGGTTTGGAATATTTTTCGTAATAGGTTGTGCGAAATTGCATCGTGGCGCATTACCCATGTGACGAAAGCACCGTAGATCAGGTCGTCGCGCAGCTCTCCGTCGGGAGTACCGATATGCACCATCATTGAGGGGATAAGTTGTGACAGTATCTGATCGTCTTCTGGTTTGAATTTCTCTTTGGAAAGTGTCTGGAGTTTTATCTTGAGTTCTTTTTCGGTGAGCATTTTGTTTCCTATAAAAAAAGCCACGCACCTCAAAGGTGCGTGGCATGGCTAATATTTTTATCTTCCCCAGCGAATGACGCGGAAGTGTTCTTCGTAGCGCGGAGCTTCTTCGGGTTTGCTGGTTTTGCCGCGTTTTTCCATCCGCTCTTTCATCGCTTCGGGGTCTTTTACTTGGCTCTTGTGCTCCAGAATGGCGTTGATCTTTGTCTGCCAGGTGTCGGTCACATCGATGATGGTGTTGGCCTGCCGAGTGAGGCTGATCCAGACTTCATCGGGTCGATGGGGTTGGTAGCCTTCTTCGAGTAGCTCGGGGAAGAAGAGGTGGCTGCCTGCCGCCGGGAAGACGGCATCGAGAACCACTTGTCCAGCCGCGCGATGATCGGGGTGGTTGAGAGGGTAGGTTTCGCTGGGGTAGAGATTGGTTGGATCACAGGTGACGAGGATGTCGGGCGTGAATTGGCGGATAGCCCGTGTTACCAGACGTCGCGTGTCCATATCGGGAACAAGATAACCATCCGGGCGATCCAGGAAGTGAACTTCTTTTGCACCAATTATGCTGGCTGCGTTTTCCTGTTCATCATGTCGAATTTGACAGAGTTGATCCCCAGAAATGTTGGGGTCGCTGCTTCCTTTATCGCCGCAGGTTAGCAGACAATAGGTGATCTCGTGTCCCGCTTTTGCCCAGCGTGCGAGGGTGGCACCGCAGAAGAATTCGGGATCATCCGGATGCGCCAGAATGACGAGTATCTTTTGTGGCTCCTCCCAGTTATCCGGATTGAGCTTCAGCATTTTGCTCTTCTTTTTTGCCCTCGTGTTTCCCACAACTGCAGTTTTCGCCGCAGGGTTCAGCAGCTTTGCGCCGTAAGGCTTCTCGTTCGTCCCAGGGCTCAATTTCATCTCGATGGAAAGAGTGACGCGCACCGCGCACTTCGTCGTCCAGTTGAACGACAACGGTTTCGGTGAGTGGCATTAGGTCTACGACACGCCCTTCGCCCTGTGGGGTGATGACGCGCTTTTTGATCTTCGGCATTGTTTTGCGTGCAGCTGCATAAGCTTCGTATTCATAGATTAGACAGCAACGCAAGCGCCCGCACATGCCGGTGATCTCAGATGGGGCGAGGGAGATACCTTGCGCCTTTGCCATCTTGATCGAGATGGGGCTGAAATCTGTCATGAATTTTGTGCAACAGCGCGTTTCGAGTCCGCAGGCACCCAAACCGCCTAAGATCTTGGCTACATCGCGAGGGCCGATCTGGCGCATTTCAACTTTTGATTCGTTGTATTTGTCCTGCATTTTTTTGCGCAGATCGTTCAGGTTGATCTTTTTATCCCCTTCGCTGCTATACAGATAGGTGAGGCGAGAGCCGTCGTAATTGAACTCAGCTTTGATGATCTTGACATCTTCGAGTTTCATAGTGCTGACTTTCTCGCGACAATCGACCATGGCAGCTATTTCTTTTGAGCGCCAGGTTTGTGCCAATAAAAGATCGCGAGGGGTTGCGCGACGCAATACTTTTTTCCAGCCACCTTTAGGTTTAGCCGGATCTTCTTCATGACGTTGAATGATCTCTCCAAGGTGTTTGCCGCGTGCAGTGTCTACGATAACGTGTTCGCCTACTTTAACATCAGGAATGCCACTCGTATCAAAATGATAGGTTTTTCCTGTTTTTGTAAATCGGATACCAATGATATGTGAATGCATGGGGGTTATTATACCGAAAAGGGCGAGGTATACAAGCCTCGCCCTTTAAGCATTTTGATATTAGTTTAAATTAATCAGTGATGTTTATCTTAAGATCAAGTTTATTTGCACCTTCTTCAAGGGCTGCCACGCTGACCGCTTGTGCTACGGTTTCGGCGATCTCCTGCATGGCGACAGCAGCGTCGGTATCTGGCTGGGCGATGATCGCCGGTTGACCTTGATCGCCAGCCAGGCGGACGAAACCATTCATGGGGACGGAGCCGAGGAAGGGGATCTCGGCAGCTTTGGCGAGGGCTTCACCACCGCCCTGACCAAAGACATCGCCGACCATATTTTCGATGATGCCCAAGATGGGGACTTCGAGCTTCTGGAACATTCCCAGCCCACGGCTTGCGTCTTCCAGCGAAACCGTTTGGGGTAGCGTTACCATGACCGCTCCTGTCAGCGGAAAGGACTGGGCAAGTGTCAATGGTGCGTCGCCGGTTCCCGGAGGAAGATCGACGATGAGATAGTCGAGTTCGCCCCATTCGACATCGGTCAGGAATTGGCGGATGGCAGAGTGGAGCATGGCACCACGCCAGATGAGGGGTTGACCTGGTTTTACGAGAAAGCCCATCGACATGACCTTGACGCCATGTGCTTCTGCCGGGACGAGTTTCTCTTTGGTGGCAGGAGGTAGTTTTTCGATGCCCATCATGGTGGGGATATTGGGGCCATAAATATCGGCATCCATCAAACCGACGCGGGCACCGCTTTTGGCGAGGGCGACAGCCAGGTTAACGGCAATTGTCGATTTGCCTACCCCACCTTTACCGGAACCCACCGCAATCGCGTTGCGGATCGGTGTGTCTACTAGTCCACGTAAACGGCCATCATTGGGGACATCTGCGTCCATTTTGATATTGATGGTTTTCACGCCATCCACTTTTTCTACAGCCTGACGTGCATCTGCTTCGATCTTGCCTTTGAGCGGACAAGCAGGAGTGGTCAGGAAGATGCTGAAGTTGACGACATCGCCTTCGATGACGAGGTCACGGATCATATTGAGGGAGACCAGGTCTTTGTGTAAGTCTGGATCCATGACAGTGCTGAGAGCTGCTAACACTGCATCTTTTGTGATTTCTGCCATTGAGTACCTTCTTTTAGCAAAGAGTTTTTTATTCGCCGTGGGGACGGCAGCTAGAGTTTAATAACCTTGGGTATTCTACCAACGAAGTCTTAACAGCAAGTTAGAAAAAAACAGGCTGGAGTTTTTCATCCAACCTGTTTCCTTGAAATATTGTCAAGCTTATTTACCGGCAGCCTTGGCAGCGCGAGCGGCAGCTTTAGCAGCTTTAGCTTCTGCCTTGGCTTTGCGGGCAGCTTCTTCAGTGGCGTTGTTGATCGGGCGAATTTCAGCATAGTAGGATGCTGGCTTCATCAGATCGGCTTTGTTGTAGACAGTGCGCCCGTAGGAAGCGATCTCATAATCATGATCCATCTTGATCGCGTCGAAGGGACAGTATTCAGAGCAAAGTCCACAGTTCATGCAGATGTCAACATCAATATAGAATTCTGCGGGGGCGGGCACAGGGCGACCGGTCTTCGGGTCGTTGGTACGCTCGATCCAGATACACTGAGGGGGGCAGACTTTGGCGCAGATACCGCATCCATGTCCAACAACTTCGGCTATGCATTGGCTGTCGAAAAATTAATGAAC
>CAZASG010000010.1:0-99754 GCA_964487745.1 uncultured Anaerolineaceae bacterium
GTTGCAGATTTACGGGGAGTTGATAATATGCTATGTGCAACGCATTTTAGAAATGCAATGCACATCTCTCTATTTTTTATCGACTGCTTGTAAAAACGCTTCCCACTCCTCATCTTTCATCCTGACGCTATGTTCTTCGGTAGGAAAAGCCCTGTTTTTGACATCGGCAATATAGGTAGCAAACGCTTTGTTCATTTCCCCGTGTAACTCGGCATACTTCTTTACAAAGCGCGGGGTAAAACGTTCGAAGAGTCCCAGCATATCGTGGGTGACAAGTACCTGCCCATCGCAACCGACGCCCGCGCCGATACCGATAGTGGGGATGTCGAGTTGCTGGGAGATGTACTCGGCGAGCTTTGCCGGAACCGATTCGAGGACAAGACTGAAGCATCCTGCCTCTTGCAGAAGATGTGCTTCTTCAAGGATCTGTTTGGCAGCGGAAGCAAGCTTACCCTGCGCACGAAATCCACCGAGTTGATGCACGGATTGCGGCGTTAGCCCGAGATGTCCCATCACAGGGATGCCTGCACCGGCGATCTGTCTAATTGCATCTAAACGCTCTTTTCCGCCTTCGAGTTTGACGGCATCCATGCCTGCTTCCTGAAGAAAACGTCCGGCATTTCGAACCGCTTCCTGCGTGGAGATTTGATAAGACATGAAAGGCATATCGCCGATCAGCAGCGCGGATTTGGCGCCGCGTGCGACGGCCTTGCAGTGATGGAGCATGTCGTCCATCGTGACGGGGAGTGTGTTCTCATAGCCAAGTACGACCATGCCGAGTGAGTCGCCGACGAGAATCGAATCGACGCCCGCTTGATCCATTGCGAGAGCCGTGGGATAGTCGTAGGCGGTCAGCATGGTGATCGCTTCGCTTTTGGCTTTCTTTTGTTGAAAGGTGTGTGTGGTGATCTTTTTTCGTGCCGCGTATGTGGGCACATTAGGCATTGTGGACATGGGTACCCTCCTTTGGCAGGTAGAGTCCGATAGTGGATGGAAGACATTGAATGTCTTATGAAATTAAACGCCGTCGCGTTCACGAGGATACGCGCGGGAGCTTATTATGGCGTAAAGTTTGGGAAAAAGAAAGGGGATATTTGTATGTGGTAAAAGAAAAAGACCCTTGCGAGGGTCTTTTGTTGGTCTAACGGGTCATTCAGCGGACTTGGCGTTTTTGCTCCGAATGAATTGTATACCCGATCCAAACTTAGATTTTCGCGCCGCTTTGCATCTTGATGTAGCCAAGTCCGCTGCAATTAGGATTGGGCGTTGAAAGTATAAAGTAGTGTTCGTATGCTAATCAAAGCACAATGTTTTCCCTTGAAAACAACCAGTAAGCAAGCGAAAATGTCCATTGAAATCCAACAAGTGCTGAAATTCTTTCAGCTAACCCCATATATTGACCGCCAATACTTGTAGCGAAAAAGCTTGCTGCTATTACAACTAAACCGATGGTGATAAATGAATAAATGCCAAACCCTAAGGATGTCTTTGTTTGAACAAACCAGATTCCTATCAGCAATATTGAGAATATGGATAGTAATCCTATGACACCACTAAGAGACTTATGCATTTCTCCAGCAAATGTGGCAGTCGTTCCCCAAGGGTCTTGGGGGAAAACAGTCGCGGTCATCACACTCACGCATCCCATTAAGATGAATAAGACTGCTCCGACTCGCCCTATTCGCTTCAATCGCACTGTTTTTTGGAAAAAAATCAACAGCCCAATCCCAAAAAGTATTAGTAAAACAGCAAAGATAGTATGAAGAATATCTAAGAAAGGTTTATTCGGCGATCCTGGTGCAAATAACTCACTCACGGTATCTGTAATGTGGTTATACCCTGGGCGAATTGCGCCGCCTAATAAGGTCATGAACACGAACCACAACGGAGCCATCATTCCACATATGTATAAAAATCGCCGGTTCATTTTATCTCTGTTTTTCAGCATCGCATCACAGTGCCCAACTAGGTGATATGCGGAATTTTATTCCACATAATACTGTGTTTTGAATATTATACGCAGTTTGACTCCGACTAAGTGACTCTTGACGTCAAAAAGCGTCCACTCTTTGATTTTATCCCTGCCAAGCCATCGGCACTATTTATCTTTTGGGGTTAATGCCTCGATGATTTTCGAACAGCCTCCGTTGCACAAATAACTAGCGTGATCGTTGATGTCTTCAAATTTTCGCCCAACGATTTTGGCGCATTCGAATTCATAATCGCTGCTTTCCAAAAATCTTTCAATCACTTCGCTTGCCCATGAATTCGTGACATTCAGGCCGATTTCTTCCCCGGCGTGATTCATCCCGATAATCCAGATCGCTGCCCCTAATGCCCCGCAAGCACCCCCGCTAAAGCCGATCCCGCCTGCCAGCCCTGCTGCCATTACCACATGCTTTTCGGATACACTCATCTTTTCTGCCAATAGCGCGGTGCAGCTTATCGAAGGGGAGGGGGCTTCAAAAGTTGTCGTGGAAAGGGCAGTGCTTATTACCTTGCTTACTTCCGGGGCATATCGTGCAGCCATGCGGAAACAGCCTATGGGGCCACCTTTTGCAAGGAATTTTAATATTGGCAGCACCGCGTTTTCCCCCTGAAAGTTCATTTCGGTTATTTCATGACAATTAATTTCGTTCTTGGTGCGAGAGCCGAAGGAAGCTACAAGTTTCTGCGTTGCGATTATTGCCGCAGCTTCAGCTTGTGGACCTGAACCCAAAAGCTGATATGCTTGTGCCCCCGCGGCAAGTGCCGCACCCCAAAGCATACCGCATTGATAGCCCTGATTCGCCACTCCACCGGCCAAGATCATGGTGGCTTTTTCCTCGAGTCTCAACGGGTTATCGAAGGAGGCGTCAACGACGCTCATGATGGCTTCCGATCAAGTTCCCTCTCGGAGAAATGCGCGTACCGTTCCTAATGATGATATCTTGTTATTTGCTTTGGTCATTTTATTTCCTCATTTTTTTGAAGGTCGCCTACCAAATCATTAGTACATATCCCTCTTTGATATAGTTCGAGATCATTTCTCCTACATATTGCACTTGAATGCCGATCTTGCTGAGTGCTTCGCTTTTCTCGTCTCGATCAGAAATAAATTTGCAGGCAACAACGCTTTCCTCAATCTCTTGATATTCTTTGATGCGGTTTTGCAGCTCTTCATCCACCAGGAGCAGATCCTGGGCGGGACCGAAAAGGACGATCTTTACCTCCTCCATCCAACCGTTTTTGAGTGAGTTGAGCGCATACATTGCGCCTGTGCGCGCTTTCCCCGCATCAGATGTACTGATAATGACCAAAACTTTATCGGACATGGTTCACTCCTAATCTTTTTATAGCCACTTTAGTTTCCTTGCTAAAGGTTAGTACATGAATATCGGGCATGGAGAGTGACTTCCAGAATTCGTAATCAATGGATGGATCAAAAGCTTGTAGGATCAATGCAATTATATTTCCGTGCGATGCAAGCACAATATTGTCGTTTTCATGTTTGGGTTGCAGATTATGAATGACTCTTATAGACCGTTTTTGCGCTGAAGCGTTTGTCTCCCCATCAGGATGCGCGAAATTCGGATCTTGCCAGGTCTTTTGAATGGATTCTAAAAAACTATCTGGTGGAATATTCCCCAGTTTTCGTTCGCGAAGATCGTTTTCCATGCTGATTTCCAACCCTGATCTCTTTGCTAGTGGCTCTATTGTTTGCCAGGCACGTTTATATGGACTTGAATAAATTGCCTGAATTGAATAGTTTTCCATAAGAGTTGCAAGGCGATTAGCGTCTTCAAAACCTTCCTTAGTCAAAGGTCTGTTCTCATCTGCTTTCCACCACTCTGCTTGGGCGTGACGAACGAGGTAGATTTTCACTATTCTCTCTGCCGCACCCAACCGACCAGCAGACTGATTCCCCAAACACCTGCCAGCATCAGAAAGATTGCCCACTCGAAGGTGAATTCGGCCTGCCAGAAGATGGCGAAGGTACTGAAGCCTAATCCGAGCAGGGTCATCACGCCGAGACGGGTGAGATGTACGCGTTGTAGCAGACGGGCATCTTCGTTGGGGGCGGCAAAGCGCAGACGCAGGGCGAAATTGCTCAGGTCGTAGGATAGTAGTCCGCTTAGGGCAGCGGCGAAGAGCCAGCCGAAAGAGAGTTCCTGATAGAGCCCTGCGGCGGCGAGCAGGGTCAGAGCGATCAAGCCAAGACCAGGCATCCACTTTTTGCGTCGTATCAAGCCCCAAGTCCAGAGCGACCCGATGCCGAGGGCTGCCCACGTGTAGGGAGGCATATCTGCGTTGAAGTAAGTCCAGGCGAGGGCGAGGGTGCCCATCCAGAGAGAGAAGTATGCGCCGAATGTGATCATAGTTTTCCTTCTATGTCATTGCGAAGGAGCGTAGCGACTGAAGCAATCTCTTGTTTGAAGGGGGAGACTGCCGCGCTTCGCTCGCAGTGACAATTATAAATTCCTCCACGCAGGCGGGCGCCCGAGCCGGGTCTTGACGAGGCGGTCAAGGGGCAGGTTTACGTCCCAATCAAGGGCTTGGATGCCAGCGCGTTGTAGCCGCAACATGAGCATCCGCCGTTCTGTGCCTAGAATGCGGGCAGCAAGTTTTGTGTTGGGATCATCGGGGAGTTGACGCTGCTCATAGGAAACGGGATCGGGGCTGATGACCATGACTTGATAGCCGCGTGCCCGCAGATGGACGAAAGTTGCGTAGTCGCTGCTCTTGAGTGGCGAAACAAAAACAAGCTGGGAGTTCATCGGAAAAAGCTGCGAGGGGATGCGCATCAGATCGGCGAAAACAGAACTGCTGCCGATTTCTGCCCGTGCAAGGGATTGCATTATTCGTTCGCGTTGGATGTGCCCATAGCCGGGAAAAGTCCAGCGCAGGGTGTGCCCGTAGAGCAGCAAGCCGACGCGATTGCCTGCCGAAAGAAAGGCATCGGAGAGTGCTGCCGCAGCGATGACGGTATGCTCGAAAAGGGAATGGACACCGTTGCCGACATTGACGTTTTTGCGCCCGTCGAGAACGATGCCTACATCGGCAACGCGTTCCTGCTCATATTCGTTGGTGAAGAGCGCATGCTCATGGCGGGCGCTAGCACGCCAGTTGATCCAGCGTGGGGTGTCGCCGGGCTGGTATTCGCGCAGCCCGAAGAACTCGACCCCGGGACCACCGATCCGCGCAGGGATATTGCCCGCATAGGCGCGTGTTTGACGTGGGCGGATCTTGATATTCTTGATACGCGTAAAAGGCGGGACGACGAAGATCTGCCCTTCGACGGGGATAAATTGCGACAGGCGCGAGATGTCGAGGTGATCTCGGGCGGTGGTTTCGATCCCTTTGAAGGTGAAGCTACCACGTGGACCAGAGACGGTATATGTCCAGGTGAGGGTCTGTCCTTTTTTGAGGGTGCAAAGATAATTCGGTTTTCCATCTACGATTGTCAGGGCGGGGGAAATTTGATCTTCCAGTAGAAGTTCTTCTATCCGTCCCCCGAGATTGACAATGCGTAGCGTGATGGTCACGGGCATATTCGGCGTGACACGTTCTGCGCTTAAGGTGCGGGTGATATGTAGATTGATCCCACGCGGTGCCAGCCATAATCCCGAAAGCAGATAAAGCGCAATCGGGATAGCCAATGCCAGCACTTCGCCGCTCATGCCAAGGAGACCGACGAAGACGAGCAGGTAGAGGAGGAAAACGAGAGGGGCGTTACGACGCATGAAAGTTTAGAAAGGATTTACCACAGAGTACACAGAGAGCACCGAGAAAAACTTTTTTAAAAGCTCTGTGTTCTTCGTGCTTTCTGTGGTGAAAATTATTTCTCTACCACAGGCACAGGCACTTTCGCAAAGGCATCGCGGATAACATCATCCGTTACTTTGCTTGCCATCCAGTATTCAGGTTGCAGAATGATGCGGTGTGAGAGCACAGAAGTGCCAAAGCGTTTGATGTCATCGGGCAGGACGAAGTCACGTCCCTGCATGGCGGCGTAGGCACGGGCGATCTTCAGGAATGCCAGCGAGCCACGCGGTGAAGCGCCGACCGCGACGCGGCGATCCTTACGGGTCTCGTGGACGAGCGCGGCGATATAGCGCTCCAGGTCTTCGTCCACATGTATGCCTTCAGTGGCGGCGCGCATCTTCTTTAGCGTCTCAGCGTCTGAAATGGCGTTCAGGATTACCTCGTCCTCCATGCGGTTGCCGCGCCGATGTAAAATCTCTCGCTCCTCATCCAGATCAGGATAGCCGACGGTGAGTTTGAGCATGAAGCGGTCGAGCTGGGCTTCGGGCAATGGGAAGGTGCCTTCATATTCAATCGGGTTCTGGGTCGCCAAAACCAAAAAGGGCTGCGGCAGGGGCATGGTCTCGCCTTCGAGCGTCACCTGTCCCTCAGACATGGCTTCGAGCAATGCCGACTGGGTTTTCGGCGATGCGCGGTTGATCTCGTCCGCCAAAATGATATTTGCAAAAACGGGACCCTGCCTCAGGTCAAAGCGGTTTTCGGCGCGGTTGAAGATATAGCCGCCGGTGATGTCGCCGGGTAGCAGATCGGGCGTGAACTGGATGCGTTTGAAATCCAATCCCAGCGCAGTCGCAAAAGAGCGTGCGATCAGCGTCTTCCCTAAACCGGGGAAATCCTCGAGCAGCACATGTCCGCCCGCCAGAATTGCCGCCAATACCATTTCGAGCAGGTCGTTCTTTCCGACCACGGCGCGTTTCACTTCGTCCAGCGCGAGGCGGGTATTTGTTGAGAGATTGGCAAGTTTTTCGGTCACAACTCGTTCTCCATTTCTTTTTCGAGAGTATCCAACACATGGTTGGGGTCAATGTCTAAAGGGGTTTCTTTTTGCTTTTGGATGAAGGGCAGGCGCGGACGGGGATAATCGGCAAAGGAGCCGTTCAGACCGGCATCCAGATAGTCGAAGACTTCGGGCGGAGTCTGCGCCTCGATACGCCCCAGATCATTGGCTTGCCACCGTTTGTCAAGTCTTTCTCGGTAAACGATCCAGTCCCGCATCACCTTGCCCAAACGGTTTGCTACCAACCACTTGAAGTAGATGCCCTTATCCGCTTGTTTGATGGACGTTGCCATCCGCTCCAGCGGTCCCTGTTCCGGTGGCTCTTTGCGATGCCTGCGTGGAATGGGGGGCAAGTCGTCAAGGAAGGGCGAGAGCAGGATGAAGAAGATCACCGCCAGTAGCAGCACCCAGATCCAGAATTGGGGGATGGAGCGGTAAAGGATGCCCGCGCCCCAAAGGAGGTAGAGCAGTGGCTGGATAACGATGGCTTGCACGGCTTCCTGCAAGGGGAATGCCAGCAGCAACGCAGCGATGACGAAGATAGCAAGAAGGATGATACGGCGTCGGTTCATAGGGGTTTACCACGAAGGCACAGAGAGCCCAAAGTTTTTCTTCGTGGACTTTGTGTCTTTGTGTTATGAATCACTTTAACTTCTCCCCAAACGCAGATGCGATCTGGTTCAAACAACCCACAGCTTCCGCCATTTGACCTTTATCCGCGCTGTGCGGGCTATAACGTACGAACTCAAAGAGCCGCGTCAGGCGTTGGACGGGATCGGCGGGCAAGCCTGCCTCCACAAGGCGATTGGCAAATTCGTGCGGAGTCATTTCCCCGTCACGTTGGATGCCGCGTCGCTCCTTGACCACGTCGCCCATCTGCACGTAGGAGCGGATGATGACATCCTCCCATTCTGCGCCCTCGGCGAGATCATCGAGAGATGCACGGGCGATGCGGGAAAATTCCCTTAGCGGTGCTCTTTCTGCCTGTGTCGCGGACCAACGTTGCCAAAGCCACCACGCGCCCGCTCCGGAAATGAGCAGAATGACCAATGAGACCAAATAGCCGAAAATCGGGGAGACTTCTTCCGGTTCAAAGACTTCCGGCTCGACGATGGTCGGTTCAGCGGCTTCCATCGCTTCTATTGGGGCGATAATCTCATCCGGTATCGTGAAATTCTCACCGAGTTCAAAATTATTGAAGAAATATAAAATGGCTATCGCAAAAAGCGTCATACGGAAGAGTGTACGCAGCATTCGTTTACGCAATTCGGCGGGCATAAAGATGATGACGAGCAGAGGAACGGTAATAAGGATCACCGTCAGGGCGACCTGCTGCCAAATGGGCGTTTCTCTAAAAGCTTTGGCAACCTCTGCCAGGGTTTGCTGGATAGGGCGTATCTCGCCCTCGCCGAAATTAAGTGGTTGCGGGGCAGCCAGCCGAATATCCGAGAGACCCGCGGAGAGAATGACGAGGAAGAGCACCGCCAGGGTGGTCACCGCGAGCAGAACGCCGCGTCTGGAGACCAGTCGCCTGCGTCCTGTGGAGAGATGGGGGACGGGGATATTCTGCTCACCGTGATTCTGGTTGCCCAGGCTGCAAACTTCACGTGTACCGGATTCTTTCATAGCGGAACGATTTTACCACCTGGGTGGCAGAGGCTTTCATCTTTATGGAGTGAGCTTCTTCCTGATCTCCATCCCCCCGTAGTCCCCCCTCCCCCTTGAGGGGGTACCCTTCGGGTATTCAGTCAAGCTGAGCGAGCGGTGCTTCGCGAAGGGCAGGGTGGGGGTGAGTGCTTGTTGACCTTTTTCGCGCAGCTTACTATACTATCCCCATGAACCAGCAACGTATTCAGGAATTGGAAGAAGAGATCGCCGATCTCAAAAAGCGCCTGCCTGCGCATTCCATCCCGCCTGCGATGCTGATCGAGCTTGAAGATTTGGAAGATGAACTGGCTGAGTTCCTAAAGAAAGCGGACCAAGAGCAGAACGATGCCTAAGAAAACTGTGGCGATCGACTACCAGGCTTGCGAACCCAAAAATTGTGACGATGGGGTCTGCAAGGCTGCCCAGATTTGTGAGAAGAAGCTCCTGAACCAACTCGAACCCTATGAATTGCCCGATATAAAAGCACCCTCGCTCTGTTTGAGTTGTGCGCGTTGTGTAGTCGTCTGCCCAAATAACGCGGTACGTGTTCTTTAAACGTGTCTTCGCCTTGTGATGCTCCCCTCCACCCTGATGCCAAACTTGGCATCGAGCGTTTTAATGGCAAGCAATTTTGGCTGGCGCACGAAGCCCTCGAAGATGCCTGGAACGCCGAAGAAAGGCCCATTCGCGATCTCTATCGAGGCATTTTGCAGGCTGCGGTGGTTTATCATCACATTAGCCGGGGAAATTTTCGCGGGGCGCTCAAGGTTTACCGGCGCAGCCAGAAATGGCTGACCCAATGGCCCGATATTTGCTGTGGCGTGGATGTTGCCCGTCTGCGCGCCGATCTGGATGCTGCCATAGCAGAAGCTGAACGTCTTGGTGCTGAGAATTTGGCTGAGTTTGATTTGTATCCGAAAATCATTTATAGGAAATAAACGCAGTTCCTGAGCGGACGCTGAGTAGTTCCGAATTCTTTTAGAGGAACGTATCGAAGCGGTAGTCGAAGGACGAATTTGCAAATGCCGCTCTTCGACTGCGGGTTTCGATACGCCCTTTGGGCTACTCAACCCTCCGCTCAGAGACTGGATCACTCATGCAAGAGAAAATACTATGACAATACAACTTCCCTTCCTCAACAAAACCGTTCTCGTGACCGGCTCCGGGCGCGGGATCGGACGTGCCATTGGCTTGCATTTTGCAGCCCTCGGCGCGGACGTGGTGATCAACTTCTTCCGCAACCGAAAACCCGCAGAATCCACCGCCAACGAGATCAGGGCGTTGGGGCGGCGTGCCCTTGTCGTCAAAGCGGACGTGGGCGACCTCGATAGCATCACCCATCTCTTCGATGAGATCGAAGCGGAGTTCGGTGGCCTGGACGTTTTCGTCCATAACGCGGCTTCAGGCTATAACCGCGAGGTGATGAAACAAAAGCCCCGTGGCTGGGATTGGACGATGAATATCAACGCCCGTGCCCTGCTTTTCGCTGCCCAACGCGCTGCGCCATTGATGGAAAAACGCGGCGGCGGGAGCATTGTCAGCATCACCAGCCCGGGTGCCGATTATGTCTTGCCCGATTACGTTGTGGTGGGAGCCAGCAAAGCCGCCTTGAATGCCCTCACGCGTTATTTAGCGGTCGAATTTTCGGAGAAGAATATCGTTGTCAATGCGGTTTCCCCCGGCGTGGTCGAGACGGATGCCCTCAAGCATTTCGACGCCCTGCGCGAAGACGTGAACCTGATCGAAAAAACCGCCAAAGCCACCCCCGCCGGGCGTCTTGTCACGCCCGAAGAAGTGGCGGGCGTGGTTGCCTTTTTAGCCAGCCCCGCCGCAGCAATGATCCGCGGGCAGGTCATTACACTGGATGGAGGCTATTTATTGCAGATGAAGAGTAGGGAATAGTAAATATATCAAGATTTCCGAAGTTTCTGAAACTTCGGAAATCTTTTTTGTGTCAGCTTTAGTTCCCCTGTATTTTCACTTATCTCATTTCTGCCGATTTCTGATCCTGGTGACGTTTCGATTAATTGAGTGTCTGGCAATATATTGGTAAATGAGCGCTTTCAACCCTGACAAATTGCCACCAATCTGCTCGTAGAAATCATCAGGCGAATCAAATACCCCAAAATCTTTATTGATTCCTTCCTTTTGGATATAGGTATCTTTCCCTTGCCATTGAATGGGCGGATTTCTTAAATCCTTAACGCCTACGCCATACCCACAAAAATCCCCCTGAATATCAGGGAACATCTCTTGTACGCTGCTTAGATACTGGTCATCCAAAATAAATCCCTCAAGGTTAAGCCATTGACCTTCATAATAAATTTCAACCCAGCTATGGATAATATCCCTGGTTGCTAAACTTAGCCAAAATTCGCTAATTGGCCCTCTCTGTAATTCATTATTGATTGTAAAACCGTGAAAACGAGCTGGGATGCCGACGCTGCGGAATAACGCCATCAACAAGGTTCCCTTTGTATTGCACTGCCCGTATCCATCTGCTAACACTGCTGAAGCAGGGATATCGTCAGCTTTGTTATAGCCGAAGAGAATTTCGTTTTGGACGAAATGATAAATTTTCCCGATCCGGTCATAGCTGGATAGGCTTTTCCAGCCTCGCTCGTCTACCAACGCCTGTATTGTGGGATGATTAAAGTCTAAAAGAGTTGTTTCTTCAAGATATTTTTTATTCATGTCTACCTCTGTAAATGATTAATAGGATAGACCCAATATATCAATCGACACAGATCCTGACTTGAATAAACTGGCTATTATTAAAAATTTCCTTCAGTGTTAGCCCAAACATTTTCTTGAAGGTTCTGCTCAAATGAGCCGAATCTGCAAAGCCCGCAGCATGTGCGGCATTAGTAAAATTCTCTCCCCTGGAAATAGTATTGATCGCCGATAAAAGGCGTGACCAGAGCAAATACCGCCGAATGGGAATGCCCATCTCTTCTTTAAATAAATGTGCCAAACGACTTTCAGAGAGATAGACTTTTTTCGCAAGTTCTTTGGTTGGAGCTTCTTCGATATCCAGCCTTTGTAATAGTCGGATTGCTTCTAAAATTCTGGAATCTATGCTTTTTTTCGGAGCGGGCTCTTCCCCCAAAAGTTGATGGAGAATATCGTCGTAAAAACCCTGAAAAGTCTCGCACTCTTTGGTTATTTCCTGCTCATGCCTAAGCCTGTTAAGTGGAAGGGCTAGCATAGAAAAATCCAGCGCTTTTATTTCAGTATCTTCTAAGTATTTTTGAATCACGTGAATCGCAAGTGTTGTTTCTGGTTCCAAAAGCAGGATCAATTGCCAAGCTCCCTGACCATCAAGTTGATGAGATGTATTGGGGGCAATGATCGCCGCCTGATATTTTTTCGAGACCTGCCCGGATTTCAACCTGAATCCGCTATCTAAACCTATGATAATTTGAACAGCATGGTGTCGATGCTCAACAGTATCGGTGGATTGCCCGATAAAAGCGGCTTTGCCATTCCAGAGATATAAGACGGAATTGTAGCTTGTCATACCAAACCTCTTTAGTTTTTATCCCTGAATAAATATCCTAACCCCAACGAAACAACCGCTGTCCACGCCAAAATCTTGAATTCGCCTGCCTGGAGCGCTTCTTCCAATTCTTCTCTGCTCAAGACCAATAATTCCTGATCTTCGAGATCGTCGCTCTTTGGCTTGCTGACGTATTCCGCATCGAGTGCCAAGAAGAGATGCATTGTCGCCACGCCGCGATTGGGATCGACGACATAGCTGCCCAGATCAACCCATTTTGGCGCTTCGTAGCCCATTTCCTCCCGTAATTCCCGTTTGGCGGCATCCAGTGGACTTTCGTTCGTCTCGATCATCCCGCCGACGGGTGCGAGTGACATCCCCTTGATGGCATATTTCGTTTGGCGAAAGACGAGGAACTTCCCGTCTTTTCGGCGGGCGAGCACGATTGCCGCGCTGGGGATCTCAATCCACGCCCAGTCGTCGATGACATGCCTATCGGGGAATTCGACGACATGCTTTTCAACGCGCAGGAATTTGTTATGGTCGAGGATCGTTTCTTTGGAAAGAGTTTTCAGGGGGCGGTTTTTCTTTTGGGTCATTTTTCTATCCTTTTGCAGAAATGGTGTGCGTCGCACCAGCTTCGACAAAAAGATGCTTATCGACGGGTTTTTTGCCCATCGAGATGCTGATTCTTATCGTTCTGGTGCGACGCACTACTTGTTGGAAATTTTCTCCATTTTCCCCCGCTTGCCCCTTGCCTTTTGGGGCTTTAGGGTGCTTTAGCATCCTTCTGCTTTTAGCACGATGGTTAACCATCGTGCATTCAGTATAACTAAAATAACAATGCCATCATCAAATTATCGTAATATTCCCCATCTAGTTTGCGCACTTTTCTCTTCCTGCCCTCAGCTTCAAATCCAAAATTTTCGTAAAGTCGAATTGCAGCGGTATTGGTCGTATAAACTTCCAACTCGATGCGTTCGAAACCCCTTTCTCTGGCTTTGGCGAGTGTCTTTGTCATCAGCTTCCTGCCCAAACCCTGACCACGATATTTTTTATGCATCCCCATCCCCAGCACACCGACATGCTGAAAGGTTTCCTTTGTCAGCGGATAAATATCACACCAGCCGATGACAACATCATCGACTACAGCAACAAAATGTGGAATATCCTTTGCGATCTTTTTGAGTACAAATGCCCGCACATCTTCAATGGGAGGCGCTTGTAGCCGCCCAAGATAAATCCGCTCTCTGGCAACGTCGTCCAGGCAGGTGTAAAAACTTTCGATATATGCTTCGGTTATTTGAGTGATTTCTATCTCATTTTTCATATAGGTCTTCTTGTATTTCAATCTCCCCGTTCTAAAGAGAGTTTAAGGCAAATAGCCTTTTAGAAAACGTGTCACATGCATCTCTATATCAAAAGGAGGCAGTGAAATCTTACGAGTTGCCTTACGCATCGTGGCGGTGTACATCACGGGGCCTAACAAAGTAGCGAGAATGTGTAAAGGATGTCCCTTTTGCAGATTTCCCTCTTCCTGATAACGCGCAATTATTTTCCCCATGCCTAGAAAAATATTCAGGGGCTCATCAATTGAATCAACCAATTCCGGGTGGCGGGACATTTCTGAGAGAAGCGCTGAAACGAAGCCACCATGCTTAACCGCTGCATCCTCATAGCCTTGAACCATTCGGGTCAGGTCAGCTTTGATATCGCCAGTATATTGAGCGGAAGATGCCAGATCAGTCTGGCTAATGATCGATGATATGGCTTCTTTAACTAATTTCTGCTTACTGCCATATTTCCGAAAGAGAGTAACCTCGCTTACATTGGCTGCATCTGCCATTTGCTTGGTTGTTGCGCCTGTATAACCGCGCTCAGCGACAACTTGCATTACGGCAGAATAGATTTTTTCGTCTTCAAGAATCTTGGGCATCCAGTACTCCGGTAGGTAGCTAAGAAAAGCATATTGATTTTATCATATGTTAGTGTTGACTTACAATAAAACAGGTGCTATTATTTAGAAAGTAAGTACTAACATTAAGGAGTTCTTTTGTTCCCCATACTCAGTCAAGCCCTGCTTTTAGCCTCTTCCGGACTGCTCTCGGTCGGCTCGATCACCCTCGTCATCTTGCTGCTCATCTCCGATCGCGGCTGGCGTAATGGCTTGGGCTATGCCCTCGGCTATGTCAGCGCCTACACCCTTATTGGCGTTTCAGTTGTCATTTTGGGTTATCGTGCTTCATCCAATAACGACAACGAACCGAGTCTCTTTTTCCCCATTTTGTTGATCGTTTTTGGCACACTCCTGCTTTGGCTTGCCTTCCGAAATTGGCGCAAACCGATTTCAGATGAGCAGGGAGAACCCCGTTTTTTCTCCATTGTCGATAGGATCACCCCGCCCAAAGCCTTTGGTTTTGGCGCAATGGTCTCCGTCATCAATTTCAAGAATCTGGCGCTTTTTCTGACCGCCTTATCCGTTGTTATTCTTAGCACTTTGCCCATCACAGAAAAGATCATCATCACCCTGCTGGTCGTACTCGTCTTTTGCCTTTCCGTCATCATCCCCATTCTCATCTATCTCGCCTTCCCGAAAAGAGCAAAAGAAATCCTGAATGGGATCAAGCAATATCTAAACCGCCACAGCCGCCCCATCGGCATTTTTGCCCCTCTTCTTTTTGGATTGATTTTCTTATTAAAAGGATTTACTGGTTTACTATGACAAATACAACTCCGCTCATTCTCCCTTTCTCGGAAATACACGCCCGTGATCTGGGCTTGGTCGGTGGCAAGGGAGCCAATCTCGGTGAGATGGTTCGTGCCGCTTTCCCCGTGCCCCCGGGCTTCTGCGTGACAACCCGCGCCTTCGAGAAATTCATCAATGCTGCCCCCAATGCAGACGAACTTTATGCCCTCCTCGAGACCATTACCCTCGATGACCTCGACAGCGTACGGGAGATCGGTGAGCGCGTCCGCCAAAGCCTCCTGAAAGTCCCCATCCCGAACGAGATCGCCGAGGCAGTTGTGAAAGCCTGGCAGGAGACAGATGCCGATGCAGCCTACGCCGTCCGCTCCAGCGCCACTGCCGAAGACCTGCCGGATGCCTCCTTTGCCGGTCAGCAGGATACCTATCTCAACATCATCGGGCAAGATGCCTTATTGGATGCCGTCCGGCGTTGCTGGGTATCGCTCTTTACAGACCGCGCGATCTTGTATCGTCTGCAAAATGATTTTGACCATCGCGATGTGCAGCTTTCTGTTGTGGTGCAGAAGATGATACTATCCGAAAAATCGGGCACGCTCTTTACTGCTGATCCGCTCACGGGGCACCGTCATACCCTTACTGTTGATGCCAGCTTTGGCTTGGGCGAAGCCCTCGTCAGCGGGCTGGTCACGCCGGATGCCTATAAGGTGGATAAACGCACGCTGACCATCATCAAGCGGCAGGTTTCGGAGAAGGAAGTTGCCATACTCCCCGAAAAAGATGGTGGAACACGTCAGGTGACGCTGGATGCTGACCAAGGGAAGCAAGCCGCTCTCACGGACGACCAGATCCTGAAATTAGCGGAGATGGGGACGAGGATCGAATCCCATTATGGCAGTCCGCAAGATATCGAGTGGGCGATTGCTCCCCCCACCCAACCCTCCCCCCTCAGGGGGGAGGGCAAGGGAGGGCGGCAAATTTATCTATTACAGACCCGCCCGATCACCTCGCTTTACCCCATTGATGGGTTGCAATCCCCGGATGATAGTTTGCATGTATTCTTTAGCATGGGGCATCAGCAGAATATGACTCGTGCCATGCCTCCCCTGAGCTTGTCGACTTTCCCGAACTTTCTACCTGTTGGGTTACGGTCGGCTGATGGGACTATCGATATCTTGCGTTTTAGCGGTGGACGAATATTTATTGATGTGACACAGGCGTTGCGCCATCCTCTTTTGAAGCGGGTTATTTCAGGCGTGCTCTCCCAATTTGATGTGCTTGCCCCGGAATTACTTCGTCTTGCTACACAGCGCCCTGAATTCAAACGTCCGCATGGCTTGCATTTTCCCTTTGGCGTTCTTAAAGGCTTATCAGGTATTTTTCGCCGAGTATTAAATGGTCTTTGGCGGCGCGACCTAAGTGGTTTTATTGCCCAAACGAATGCCCTGATAGACGATTTTATCGACAAGTCAGATCGCGATCTTCGTGAATACCCAAAAGGCAAAGCGCAGGTTCAAGCCATGCTGGATGAGCTTTGCAAACCAGCATCTTTTTTCCTGAACTGGGTGCCCGAAGCTGCTGCGGGGATCGCCGCTACTCGTCTGCTGTCAAAATTGGCGAGTCGCTGGCTTTCCCCCGATAAAGTAGAAGCGCTTACCTTGGGCATCCCCGGTAATGTGGTCAATGAGATGAATATAATGCTCAGTGATCTGGCTGAGCTGGCTATCAAATCACCACAACTGGTGGAAGCCTTCAACGACCTTGGAGATGATGCCCATCTTTGGCTGGAAAATATCGCCAAACTCGAAAGCTCTGCGTCATTTTTGGAAAGCTGGAATGAATTTCTAGTGCTTTATGGAGCACGCGGTCTATCTGAAATTGATGTGAGTATGAATCGCTGGTATGAAGATCCCATGCCTGTGCTGCGGGTAATTGCCGGAAATATCGAGAAAAACGTGAGCAGCCGCGCCTTATTTGACGCACAAGAGCGGGCACGTGAAGCCGTCTTTGTTGAATTAGTAGAAGCCGCAGGGCAGGGTCTTTTAGGTAGAGTTCGCCTTCGCCTTTTTAAACGTCAATACCATGTGCTTGTCGAAGTCGGTGGGATGCGAGAACATCATAAATTCATGATGGTGCGTCTTGTGGCGGTAGTTAGAGATATTCTGAAAGAGAACGCAGCTGAGTTGGTTGCCAAGGGAAAACTTGCTGCATCTGATGATATTTGGTTCCTGAAATGGGATGAATTGTTGCGTATTTGGGATAATGAAGAAATTATCTGGAGTGAAATTGTCGCCCAACGACGAGCCGATTTTACGCATTACCTAAAACTAACGCCTCCGGCGGTTATCACGAGTGATGGCGAGACCCCTGTTGTGCAATATAACGTGGAAGATGCTCCTCCCGGTGCCTTGGTGGGCAATCCTGTTTCAGCCGGGATCGTTGAGGGCATTGTCCATGTTATCCACGATCCGACAACCGAGATGTTACAAGCGGGTGAAATTCTGGTTGCAGCTTTCACGGATCCGGGTTGGACACCGCTCTTCATCAACGCTGCAGGATTAGTGATGGATATTGGCGGGGCGCTGGCTCATGGCTCTGTCGTGGCGCGGGAATATGGAATCCCCGCAGTGGTTGGAGTGCGTGGCGCAACAACGAAACTGGAAACCGGTCAGCGCGTGCGCGTGGACGGGAATCGCGGGGTGATCGAAATACTGGAATAATTGCCAGGGAGATTTCTTTGCCCATCTTGTACTCATCTGTTGGGCAATTTTACATCAGAAATATATCAGTTGTTACGAGCCGCCGAGCAAAAATTGATGAAAGAAGCCCTCGTCTTTGTAGTATCTACATCCTTTGAGAATGACCTGCGGGTGATTAAGCAGAGCAACTTATTCGGGCAAATCACATCAAGTTAGTGGTAAAATGCGGTCGTTGTCCACTTATATAATATTAGGAGGTTGAAATGTCTTGTGGTAAAGCACTTAATGTCGAAGTTATTGGTAAAGGTAAAGTTTTGGAAGTAGCGTTTGAAAATGCCTACAATAACGCTAAAAAAGAGGGACGCAAGATATGTGTTGGCGGCTCTTGTGGTGTCCCTGGACAATCCTGTGGTTATGATATCGAAAGCGTTAATGTAACATCAATAGATAAAATCACCACTGATGCCGGTGCAAGCGGTTATAAAGTAGAAATGGAAGCAAGGGGAAAATGTATCTGTGGTAGCTGGTAGACTACATATTATTTGTTGGTTTATTACTGCGCTAAAAAGATCTGACAGAAAGCCACCTGTCAGGTCTTTTTGTTTTCAAACGGGGCCTGGCTATCAGGGTGTTCGCCGCTCTTCCTGATTTACTAAACATAACTCAGATATGGAGAATGAAAACAAAAAACACCATAAGTGTTGACAGTTATTGCTACCCCACTTGGAACTTCTCCTTGCCTCTAGCAACTTCCCCCCTCCCCGGAAAGATCATTGGTAAACCATTGATCGGGTGCGGAATCACGTCCACAGGCGTGCGATACGCGGCACTGATCTTTTCAGCGGTCAGCACCTCCTCGGGCGTCCCCAGCGCTTCCAGCTTCCCATCCACCAGCAGGGCGACCTTATCCGCTGCCAGCGAGACCAGATTCAGGTCGTGCAGCGCCATCATCACTGCCAGCTTCTCCTCGCGTGCCAGCTTACCCACCAGCGTCAGTAAATTCGTCTGATGTTGCAGGTCGAGGTGATTGGTTGGCTCATCCAGCAAAAGGACGGGCGTTGCCTGCGCCAGTGCCCGCGCTAACAGGACGCGCTGCTGCTCACCGCCCGAAAGCTCCACGATCTGTCTTTGCGCATAATCAAGAAGGTGTGTTTGCGCCAGCGCCCGTGTCACAACGGTACGATCTTTTTCCCCTTCACGCCCCAGCCAGCCCATATACGCCGTACGCCCCATCATCACCGCTTGTTGGACGGAATACGCACCGCCGAGCTGCCGCGCCTGTGGGACCACTGCCAGCTCACGCGCACGTTCGGCAGCCCCGAGCTTTGTCACGCTTCGCCCCCTGACCCGAACTTGCCCGGCTTCGATGGGCAGAGTGCCGCTCGCCGCACGGATGAGCGTGGTCTTGCCCGCCCCGTTCGGTCCGATCAACGCCAGGATTTCGCCCTCATTCACGTTGAGCGAAATCCCATCCAAAACCCGCCGCGCGCCATAGGCGGCGCTCAGGTTTGTGATTTCCAATACGGCTACCAAAAGACCTCCCTCTTGGCGCGGCGCAGAATCCACAGGAAGAAGGGCGCGCCTGCCATGGCGGTCACGATCCCCACTGGCAGCGTGGACGGGGCGATCAGGATGCGCGCAAACATATCCGAGATGAGCAGCATACTTGCGCCCGCCAGAATGGAGAGGGGGATCAGGCGTTTATAATCCGCGCCCCAGACGATGCGTAAAATATGCGGCACGATCAGCCCAACGAAACCGATCACGCCCGAAAAAGCAACCGCGACCGCCGTTGTCAGCGATGCTGTCACGATCACGAAGATCTTTGCCCGTTTGATATCCAGTCCCATTTGCTGGGCTTCCTCTTCCCCGAATTGGAGCACATTCAGGATATGCCCGCTGAAGGAGAGCAATCCCATCCCGAGCAGCATATAGGGCAGGACAGCTAATACAGGCTGCCAGCCCGCCATCGGCGAGCCGCCCAGCAAAAAAGTGATCGCGCGGTGGATCTGCAGGTCGGTACGTAGCATCAACGAAGATGTGGCTGCTGAAGCAAAGGCACCCACCGCCACCCCTGCCAAAATCAGTGTGGTTAGCGGAACCATCCCATTCACCCGCGCCAGGTTGTAGACCAGCAGCACGGTGATGATCGCGCCTGCAAAGGCGCCGACAGGGATGATATACAGTCCGAAGAGATCGCTGATCCCGTTCAACGTCATCATTAAGACCGCGCCCAAGCCCGCGCCCGATGCGACCCCGATCAGGTACGGGTCTGCCAGCGGGTTGCGGAAAAGCCCCTGATAGGCTGCGCCGCTGCTGGCAAGGGCTGCGCCAGTCAGTGCCACCAAGATAGTATGTGGTAATCGCACCGCTAAAATGATTGCGGCGTGAGATTGTGTCCAATCGGCAGAGATATGGATAAAGGGGAGTTGATCCGCCAAAATCCGCAGAATAGTATGCGGCGGGATGAAAACCGCTCCCAGCGCGATGCTGAAGAGCAACGCGCTGAGGAGTAGGAGGGTGTTGAAAAGGTAGGGGTGTTTGCGGATCATTTTATGATTCTGTCATTGCGAGCGAAGCGAAGCAATCTCCCCGATTATATGAGAGACTGCCGCGCTCCGTAAACTCCGCTCGCAGTGACATGGTGAGTTTCTACTCCCAAATCCCCGGATGCAGGAGCTTTGCCATCTCCTCCAGCCCATCCACCAAACGCGGACCAGGGACACTCAAAATATTCGGGTCGATGGGGAAGATATTGCCTTCCTGCACGGCGATGATCGCATCCCAACCGGCGCGTTCGGTGACGCTTTCGGGCGTAACACCGTAAAGGGCATCGCCTAGCAAGATGATCTGAGGATTGACCTCGATCAGCTGCTCGGCGCTGATCTGGGTGTAATCGCCCTGTAGTTCGGATGCGGCGTTGAAACCGCCAGCGGTATTAATGATGTAGTCAATGAATGTGCCGGAGCCCGTTGTCCACGGGTTGGCGGGATCGGTGGCATCCAGTTCATAGAAAACAGTCGGACGATAGGAGAGCGGCATGATCTTCTGGTTCACGGCGTCCACGCGGTCAGCAAGTTCGATCACGAGCGCTTCGGTCTCGTCTCCGTGCCCGGTCAATGTGCCGAAATCGCGTAAATTATCCCAGAGTTCTTCATAGGTGGTCGGGTTCGCCTGCCAGTAGACTTGCAGACCAAGTTCCTGCAGGGCTGCCACCTGATCTGCGGAGATGATCTCTGCCGCGACGACCAGATCGGGCTCAAGGGCGAGGATCGCCTCGGTGGGCAGGTCTCCCCACAAAGCCCCCACGCTGGGCAATTCCAACGCTTCTTCGGGGTAAAGCGACATATCTTCGCGCCCGACCATTTGCTCACCTGCGCCGATGGCAAAAAGAATCTCTGTCGTGGAGGGGGAGATCGAAAGAATGGCTTGCGGATATTCTTCGAAGGTCAATTCGTTACCCATGTCATCTGTGAAGACCATCGGCTCTGTTTCAAGTGCTTCAGTAGGGACTGCTGCCGGGGCACATGCACCCAAGAGCAGACTCAAAGTGAAAATGGACAGGATAAAAAAGCTAGTTTTTTTCATGAGAGTTTTTCTCCGTTATTTTTGTCATCGCGAGCGAAGCGTGGCGATCTCCTTGCAAAATATGGAGATTGCTTTGGACTACGCCCTCGCAATGACATGATTTTGTCATAAGAATCAAAAACCCCTGCAATCGATGCAGGGGAGGGGAATTGGTAAATGTTTTTTCGTCGTTCCACCTCCTTTGCGCGAGCTTTGTGGAAACCAAATAAGGTGGGCGACCTGGCTTGTTCTCTGGGAGAACCTACAGTTGCGCGACAGCACCGGACTTCGCTTCGTGAAGAAACGTTACCGGTTTCGCCATTAAACCTTCCCTTCCGGGAGATAGGTACCTTATTTGTGTTAGTTTGAGTTGCTAAGGTGCTACTTGCTTTGCACCGATTATACAATAGTCCCTGATTTTTTGTAGACGAATTCTTGCTAACCGAGGAATATAAAACAGGAAGTCTGTAAATTTAATTTGTCTATTACTTTCTTGTTATAAGATAAGCCTAAGCTGGTTGCGTTTTCAATACCTGCCTTGCAGAAAAGTTGAGCAACTCGCAAATTTATTGGTGTGCGTTAGCAGCAGCTAATTGCATATTTTATAAGGAGAAACTATGTCACGAAGTAAGATCTATTTTCTTGTATTGGCGGCTTTCTTAATGGTATTTCTTGCTGCCTGCACTGCAGAAGAAGCACCTGCAAGTCCATTGATTGGGAGTGTGGCCCCTGATTTCACGCTAGATGATGCCATTGGTACTCAGGCTTCCCTCAGCGATTATGCCGGACAACCGGTTTTGCTATTTTTCCATATGGCGGTTGGTTGACCACCTTGTATGCAGCAGATCGTGGATCTGCAAAATAGCCCCGAATTCCAAGCCCTTAATGTTCAGGTCATTAGCATTGCTCGAGATAGTGTTGCTGAACAAGCCCCCGAATCAAGTACATTGGGGATCACCGATGTACCGATGCTCGCTGACCCAGATTTACAAGTTTCAGCTACTTATGATGTTCTACAGTGGGCAATCGAAAATGGTGAACCGAGCCATACATTTATTTTGGTCGACGCAGACGGGAAAATCCGCTGGATCAAGGATTATGGTGCCCCGGATAATCCTGAACGTACCATGTATGTAGAGGTGAGCGAATTGATCGACTATGTAGAAAATAACCTGCCCTAGAAGACCTTTTCCTATAAAAATAATCCCCCTATATGGGGGATTATTTTTAGCTGGGGATGGATCAGACACTTTTTCTCTTGCGGGAAATTGAAATGCTAAGGTTCTGTTAACAACAGTATTATTATCCCTGACAGAAGATTGTTCTAGCGTATAATTTTAAATTAAATTGTGTATACATCTTCTTCTGAAAGATAACAGAAAAAATATGACCGAAAAAATCCTCGTCGTGGAAGACGAACCGACTTTACAGGAAACCATCGCCTATAACCTCACGAAAGAGGGATATGAAGTGGAAGTTGCCGGTGACGGGCATACTGCCCTCGAAATGGCACGCCGCATGGAACCGAACCTGCTTCTGCTCGATATCATGTTGCCCGGCCTCGACGGACTCGAAATTACCCGCATCCTCAGGCGTGAGATGAACGTCCCCATCATTATGCTCACTGCCCGCGACGAGGAGATCGACCGCGTTGTCGGTTTGGAAATGGGTGCAGATGATTACCTCACCAAACCCTTCTCCATGCGTGAGTTAATGGCGCGCGTCAAAGCGCAATTACGCCGCTCCCGCCTGCATCAGGAAGAGTTGGAGCGCTACACCGATACTGCCGCCCCTCAGAAAACCCTTGCTTTTGATGACCTTGTCATCAACACAACGCGCCATGAAATTACACTGGGCGAAGAAACCCTGTCCCTGAAACCGAAAGAATACGAATTGCTGCTCTTCTTCGCCGAACATCGCGGACAAATGCTCTCGCGTGAATTTATCCTCGAACGCGTTTGGGGCTGGGACTATGTCGGCGACAGCCGCACGGTAGATGTCCACATCCGCTGGTTGCGCCAAAAGGTTGAAAAAGACCCATCCAGCCCCGAGCGCATCATCACTGTGCGGGGCGGGGGCTATCGTTTTGATGGCTAAAGGCTAGGTATGAGTCCCACGCTGGTTTATTTCATCATTTTTTTTCTCATCGCGCTCTCCCTCTTTCTGGGATGGCGTGGCTATGTCCTTACTCAGCGCATTAACGTGCTTACCAAAATACTTCGCCATGCTGCCGACCAGTCAGAGCGGATTGACCTACCTGATGAAACGGTCGTATTATCTGAGTTGGTCAGCGCGATCTCTTTATTTAATCGGCGTTTTGAAAGCCAGTTGGATGAAGTTAGGGCAGAACGCGCTCGTTTAGCCGCCGTGCTCGAACAGATCTCTGATGGGATCATGATTTCGAACGAGAATGACCAGATTCAATTTGCTAACCCTGCCGCGCACAACTTGCTGGATGATGCTGGAGAAAACCTGGTTGGACGTAGCGTTGCCGAAGCCTTGCGCCATCATCAATTTATTGAAACTTGGCAGAAATGCAAAGAAACGGGACAAATTCAAAGTGAAATTTTTGAAAAGCCCTTGCAGCGCGGCTTCCTACAATTGATCGTTGCACCTGATCAATATGCGCCGGGTGGCACACTCCTCCTTATTCAGGACCTAACCCGTCTGCGCCGACTTGAGAGCGTACGGCGCGATTTCATCAGCAATATCTCACATGAACTGCGCACGCCTCTTGCCTCGCTGAAAGCCCTCACAGAAACCTTGCAGGATGGTGCCCTGGACGACCCGCCTGCCGCACGTCGTTTTATGGGGCGTATCGAAACCGAAGTGGATGCCCTCACCCAAATGTCGCAGGAACTTCTCGATCTTTCACGCATCGAATCGGGACAGGTGCAGCTTGACTTGCAGGAGATCTCACCGCAGAAGATCATCCAACGTGTAGCAGAGCGGATGCGGACACAGACAGAACGGGCCGATGTTAATTTGACGTTGGATTGTCCGAGCGTGGTGCCCAGTGTCCATGCAGACGTGGCGAGGATTGAACAGGTTTTTGTCAATCTTATCCATAACGCGATCAAGTTCACGTCCACGGGCGGGACGGTGACGCTTTCCGCCGGGGCTGGTTTCCGTCATGTCCGCTTCGCGGTAGCAGATTCTGGAATCGGCATCCCGGCGCGTGATCTCCCGCGCATCTTCGAACGTTTCTATAAAGCCGACCCTGCTCGCAGAAGCCGTGGTACAGGGCTGGGACTATCCATCTCAAAACATTTGGTAGAGGCACATGGGGGTAGAATATGGGCGGAAAGTATTGAAGGAGAAGGCAGTACTTTTTATTTTGAGTTGCCGATACCGTAGACTGCATTGCCCTCTCTCCCCAAATTTAGAAAATTTTTGGGAGAAACCCCTTCGGGGCACTTTGCCCGACAGGGCAGAGGGGCGAAAGGAAAACGATGAAAGAAATCCCTATACCAAAAAAGAAGCATATTGCGCTGGTTGCGCATGACCACAAGAAGAAAGATCTGCTCGAGTGGTGCCACTTCAATAAATCGACGCTGGCGACACATCATCTTTATGCGACGGGCACCACAGGCAGCCTGTTGGAAGAGAATTTGGACTTACCGATCACGAAGCTAAAGAGCGGCCCGCTGGGCGGAGACCAGCAGATCGGCGCGAAGATCGCCGAAGGCGAGATCGAAATGCTGATCTTTTTTTGGGACCCGCTCCAGCCCCAACCTCACGACCCCGATGTGAAGGCACTGCTACGTCTGGCACAGGTTTGGAACATCCCCGTTGCCAATAATCGCTCCACCGCCGACTTCATAATCTCATCCCCTTTGATGGGGGAGGAGTATTTGCGCAAGGTCTCGATCTATGAGCGGCGCTTGGGGGATTTGGAGCTTGATGAGTAGTAAGGGGGCATAGATCAGGCGACCAAGTTGATTTTTCGCTGATTTGAGACATAAAAACCTTGCGATAGTTTCAATTCTTCGCGAGGTTCTTTCTTTAAATATTTTGTATTTACATTATTAGGTGAATTGGGTTTTGATGTGGGATTTTGTATAATGTGAATGCCTGTTATGAAATGGTGATAGGGGGAAGGAGTAGTTTTGTGAAAGATAAAATCATCTCGTTCAACATACTCTTTATGAGTGTAGTTTTCGTGTTGGCTGCATGCAGTCTTCCAAATTCTTTCACTTCGCAGCCTCCCGATGCACAAGCACTGGATAGTTCATCATCTGAACAAGAAGAGCCAGCAGCCGATGCACCACTTAATTTGGCAGGACCCTCACCTGAGCTAGGCGATACTCTTCCCTGGGTGGATGCCAGCTTGCTGGTTTATATCCCGCCCGGGGAGTTCATTATGGGGCATGGTGGTGAAGACAACCCTGAGCATGTGGTCTTCCTGGATGGTTTCTGGATCTATCGCACCGAAGTGACCAATCGCATGTATTTGCGTTGTATGATCGCGGGCGAGTGCTCTCCTCCTGCCGCTGATCTGTCTATCCCTAATCTTGAAGACCCAGCGATTGCCGATCATCCGGTGATAGGTGTGCGCTGGGATCAGGCTGAAAACTATTGCCGATTCGTTGGTGGCTTTTTACCCACTGAAGCACAATGGGAAAAGACTGCCCGCGGCCCGGATGGCAATATATACCCTTGGGGAAATGCCGAACCGAATTGCGAACGCCTTAATTTTAATCAGTGCTTGAGAGAAACAAGTCCTGTAATTGACTATCCCGTGGGGGCCTCACCCTATGACGTGCTTGATATGTCCGGTAATGTTTTTGAGTGGGTAGCTGATTGGTACAAGTTTGACTATTATGCTGAAGCTCCATCAGAGAATCCAGTGGGACCCGAAGTAGGGGATGTGCGTTCCGTTCGCGGCAGCACATTCAACTCCAAACCCGATCAGGTTTACTCTGCGCTAAGATATTTTTTGGCACCCGATGAACACCGCATTGATCTGGGTTTTCGCTGCATGGTAGCCAATGCTCACGAATTCGTGCCTGTCTGCGAAGTGTTGGCAATCGTGCCTCATGAAGCTCAAGGTGAGGCAGGTGCTGGGCCGGGTGGTTCGGCTGAATGTATTGTACAAGAGCCTACGATTGATGTAGTTACTTACTGCAATAAAGGTGTTCGTGGTAACAACATTTCCTGGTCACCTGTGGATGCTGATCTAAGTTATTCCTCTTCCGCAGGAATTTCGTGTTCGCAATATGATGCAGATACATTGGCTTGTTCAGGCAGCCCGGGGGGAACGGTTGATATTAGTGCATGTAAATCGTGTCCACCACCGGTTGTAGAGCTGGGAGTGCTCGCAAAATGTGATCTGCCATACATCTTGGATGAGTCCGCGGGCGTTTGTCGATATACTGGCCCCTCTGTACCGGGCAGAGATTTATGTACACCGGGCTTTTCTCTGCGCACACTTCCCGATACAATTTGTTGTGAGATACGAGATGGGGATCCACATGATTTTCTGGTTTGTCCACCCGGGGGTAGATACGATCCCGACTCGCGTATTTGCTGGTTTACCTTACCTAGCACAGGTGATCATAAATGTGCAAGTCAGTCGATATACTTCGATAGTTGTGAAAGATCGGGTGGCAATGGAGATGATGGAGGGGGGACAAGTTGCAGCAGTTATGGTAGCCGAACAGAGTGTGAGGCAAATGGTTGTGCGTGGGTTGTTTTTGGAAACACTGCTATTTGTGTAGGCCCGTGAAGTAGATTTCACCCCCCTTTGCCTAACAAAAAAGACCTGCAAAGCAGGTCTTTTTTGTTTTTTCGGTGTTTATCCCATTCGTCCGGTGATATAAGTCTCTGTCAGTTCTTCTTTGGGATGGGTAAAAATATCCTCTGTTGGAGCAAATTCGATCAGGTCGCCGAGCCAGAAGAAACCGGTGCTGTCTGAAACACGCGCCGCTTGTTGCATATTATGGGTGACGATGACAATGGTGTAATCCTTTTTAAGTTCCGCGATTAAGTCTTCGATATGCCCGGTGGCGATGGGATCCAACGCAGAAGTGGATTCGTCCATCAGGATCACTTCGGGTTGCACGGCGATTACACGGGCAATGCAGAGACGTTGTTGCTGTCCCAACGAAAGACTGAGTGCGCCCTGTTTGAGATCGTCCTTGACGTCCTCCCAAAGTGCGGCTTTGCGCAGGCTGTTCTCCACCGTTTCTTCCAGTTCGGTCCTGGTCTTTGCCAAGCCTAAAACACGTGGCCCAAAGGCGACGTTATCAAATACCGACTGGGGAAAGGGGTTAGGCTTCTGGAAAACCATGCCCACACGTTTGCGCAAATCCACCACGTCTGTTTCGAGAGTGTAGATGTTTTCTCCGTGCAGACGAATTTTACCCTCCACACGTGTGCCATCGATGGTGTCGTTCATACGATTCAGGCAACGTAAGTAAGTGGATTTGCCGCAACCGGATGGACCGATCAGGGCGGTGACTTTGCGGGGCATGATCTCCATATTGATATTGGATAATGCCCGCTTTTCCCCATAATAGAAATCAAGATTTTCAACAGTGAAGACTGGTTGTTCAGAAGACATGCCGTGATTTTACCGTAAAAAATATCCCTTGCGTTAACAAGTTGTTAAAGATTGCCTATAAGCGAAATACGTTATAATTCGACTTTGATGAAACGAATCATACTACTCTCTCTTATAGCTGTTTTTTTGGTGTCCTGTTCAGCTTCTGGGCAGGACACTACTGTGTCAGAACCCCAAACCTATATTGAAAATAAAGGCTCCGATACCATCGTCAATCTGGCATTGGCGTGGGCAGAGCAATATCAATCGGACCACCCCGATATCCGTTTATCGGTAACAGGCGGCGGGTCAGGGACGGGGATCGCTGCGCTTGTCAACGGCACAGTAGATCTCGCGAACGCATCCCGCCGCATCAAACAGAAAGAGATCGATCTGGCTGCCGAACAGGGCATTACGCCAGTCGAATTTATCATTGCACGAGATGCGATTGCCGTGATCGTCCATCCTGATAATCCCATTAAAGAGTTAACATTGGAGCAGATATCCAATATCTATAGCGGCGTTTATACGAACTGGAGTGAAGTTGGCGGGGATGACCGCCCGATCGTGCGTCTTTCTCGAGAGACGAACTCGGGGACGCACGTCTACTTTTTGGAGACGGTACTGCGTTTGGGTGATAAGGAATCCAAAACTCTTTTTGCAACCAATACACTCCTCTTGCCCTCTTCTGAAGGAATCATCGCTGAAGTGCGTCAGAACCCGAACGCTATCGGCTATGACGGGCTGGGTTATGTGCCCCATGACTTGAATGTGATCGCAATTGCCCCGGAAGAAGGCGATGAATATATTTTGCCTTCGGTCGAGACAGTTAATGCCGGCACCTATCCGATTGCACGCGATCTGTACATGTACACCAACGGCGAGCCGACAGGTGCTGTGGCAATTTATCTTGAATGGATCATGTCGTCCGAAGCACAGGAAATTGTGAAAGAACTGGGTTTCGTGCCGATTAATTAACAAATCACCACAAAGACACGAAGTCCACAAAGAAAGCCTTTGTGGACACAGAGAAAAACTTTATGTGCTCTGTGCCTTTGTGGTACAAGAAAACGGAAAAGATATGGAAAAAGACTTAAACTGGCGTGAGTTTATCATTACCCGTTTGATCAAATTTTCTGGCTATTCAGCCATTATTTTTGTCAGCCTGATTTTCTTCTTCCTGCTAAAGGAAGGTCTCCCCACTCTCGCCGAAGTTCCTCTCGTCGATCTTTTTGCCCTCCGCTGGTATCCAATTGAAAGCTATTATGGCATTCTACCGCTCATCACCGGCTCTTTGCTGGTGACCGTTGGGGCAGGAATGATCGCCGTTCCCTTCGGGATTGGGACAGCGATCTATCTTTCCGAGATCGCTCCACGTTGGGTACGGAATTTATTGAAACCTTTGGTGGAATTATTGGGTGGACTACCTTCCGTTGTGCTTGGCTTTCTTGGCATTTTGATCCTTTCCCCCTTTCTTCGCGAAACCCTGAACCTGCCCACAGGGCTAACGGCATTAACCGGTTCCTTGCTTCTCGGCGGCATCGCCATCCCGACCGTTGTCTCCATCGCCGAAGATGCGCTGGATGCAGTCCCGAAATCCTACCGTGATGCGGCGCTTGCTCTTGGCGCGACTCGCTGGCAGACCATCTGGCGTGTGACCTTGCCCGCTGCCCGCTCCGGTGTGTTGACCGCCGTCATGCTCGGCGTAGGGCGCTCCATCGGCGAGACGATGACCGTGATGATGGTCACGGGGAATGCGCCTATTCTGGCAAAGTCGCTTGGTGATCTTTTCTCACCCGTCCGTACAATGACGGCCACCATCGCCGCCGAGATGGGCGAAGTTGCCAACGCCAGCACTCATTATCATGTCCTTTTCTTTATCGGTATGGTGCTCTTTATTATCTCATTGATTGTCAATATCACCGCGTCCGCCGTTGTCTTCCGCCAGAAAAAACGCGCGGAACGTGTTTTGTCATAATTTTTCGATGGTTATCCTATGAATAAATTCTTCACCAAAAACCGCGAACTAACCGAAAAGCTGGGCTTTTCCCTCCTGACGCTAATGACCCTGCTGACGATCATCCCCATCATCGGGACGGTCATCTACATCATCGCGCAGGGTGCGCCTGCCGTTGATTGGGAATTCATCAGCGATTTTCCTCGTGACGGGATGCGCCAGGGTGGTATTTTGCCAGCCATTATCGGGACATTCTATTTGACCCTCGGTACAGCCATTTTTTCTGTGCCGCTGGGGATCGCTGCTGCGATCTATCTTTCTGAATACGCGCCCGAAAATCGCGTGACGCGCCTGATCCGTTTGGCGATCATCAATCTGGCAGGTATCCCCTCCGTTGTTTATGGTCTTTTCGGTTTGGGGCTTTTTGTTCTTTTCCTGAATTTTGGGACAAGTATGCTCTCCGCATCGCTGACACTCTCGATCATGACTCTGCCTGTCATTATCAGCACCGCTGAAGAAGCTCTGAGGGCTGTGCCGCAATCCTTCCGCACGGTGAGTGTTTCCCTCGGTGGGACGCGCTGGCAGACCATCCGCCGTACGGTGCTGCCCGAAGCTTTGCCCGGTATTATCACCGGCGTTATCCTCGGCTTGGAACGTGCGGCCGGTGAGACCGCCCCGATCTTGTTCACAGGTGCCGCTTTCTTCCTGCCGCGCCTGCCGCATAGCCCCTTCGACGCGACAATGGCATTGCCCTATCACCTTTTTGTTATCTCGACCCAAGTTCCTGAGATGCCCTTCCAGATCCAATATGGGACAGCCCTCGTCCTGCTTGTCTTTGTGCTTGGTATGAATTTGATCGCGACCTTTATCCGTTCACGCGCACGAGCAAAACGGCAGTGGTAAAAAACATGAATAAAATCGTTGTTGAAAATCTCACGCTACAATATTCTGACGGGACGGAATCCCTGAATGGTATCTCGCTTGATATTCCGGCAAATGCCACGACTGTGCTTTTTGGACCAGCAGGCGGTGGAAAGAGTTCGCTCTTACGCTGCATGAATCGGCTGAACGACCTGGCAGATGTTGAAAGTGTTTCGGGGCGCATCCTGCTGGACGGGGAAAATATTCTTGACCCGAAGACCGATGTGACTGCTTTGCGACGTAGGGTGGGGATGGTTTTTGCCCGCCCGGTTGTGCTGCCTTTCAGCATTCGCGGCAATCTGACCTACGGGCTTGAGCTGGCAGGCGAGAAGCGCAAATCTCGCCATGATGAAGCCATCGAGCGCAGCTTGAAACTTGCCGCGCTTTGGGATGAAGTGCATGACCGTTTGGATGATCCTGCCATTGCGCTTTCGGGTGGGCAACAGCAGCGTCTTTGTCTTGCGCGTTCGCTCGCCCTTGAACCGGACGTGCTCCTGCTTGACGAACCGACGTCAGGTCTTGATCCGATTTCTACGAACAAGGTCGAGAATGCGCTCGAAGAACTCAAAAAACAGTATACGATCATTCTTGTGCCGCATTCAGTTCAGCAGGCAGCCCGCACGTCTGATTTTGCTGCCTTTTTTTTGCAAGGGAAGTTGATCGAGTATGCGCCGGGCACCGAGTTGTTCACGAAGCCGCAGGCGCAGAAGACGGAAGATTACGTAACCGGACGCTTTGGGTAGAGAAGATACCCGTTTGACGGAAGCAAGCCATAGGTAGCGTGCGTTCCGTTCTATTTTGAATGATGAAAATAGCGTAGTTAATCTGCGCTATTTTTTTGTTAACCAGATGTTAATCCGCTGTTTTTTTTGCCTTAAACGACCCTGAGTAAGATTTAGGCATGTTATTCAAAAAACAAGGAGAAAAGAAAGAAATGCGTAAACACTTATTTACTTTGGTTATGGTTTTGATCGTTGCCAGCATGGCGCTTGCAGCTTGTGGTAGCAGCGAAGCTCCCGTAGCCGCCCCTCAGACCGGTGGTGAAGATACCGCTGCCCCGCAGATCGCGGAAGAGAGTTCTGTTGAAGAGACCACCGAAGAAGCTGCTGAAGAGATGCACGATGGAATGCTCCCGATGGTAGACCCCGCCGCTGTTTCCGGTGACGTAGTCTCCGCAGGTAGCTCCACTGTCTTCCCCCTTGCCGAAGTCATGGCAGAACGCTTCCAGGACGAAGGTTTCGCTGGTCAGATCACCATCGACTCCATCGGTTCCGGTGGTGGTTTCGAACGTTTCTGCGAAACCGGTGAGACCGATGTTTCCAACGCTTCCCGCCCGATCAAAGACGGCGAAGTTGAAGCTTGTGCAGCCCTTGGTCGTACCCCGATCGAGTTTCGTGTTGGTACCGACGCTCTCGCAGTTGTTGTCAGCAAAGACAATGACTTCCTGACGGATGTCACTCTCGAAGAACTCGCTGCCATTTTTTCCACCGCCGAAAAATGGTCAGACGTGAACGCTGACTGGCCTGCAGAAGATATTCTTCGCTACATCCCCGGCACCGATAGCGGCACCTTTGACTACTTCGTAGAAGAGGTTTTCGAAAAAGACAAAGCCCCCATCCTGGCTGCTTCCAACACCCAGCTCTCTGAAGACGACAATGTCCTTGTTCAGGGTATCCAGGGCAGCCCCTACGCTATCGGCTTCTTCGGCTACGCTTACTATGCCGAAAATGCTGAGAGCCTGAATATTCTCGCGATTGATGGTATCGAAGCTTCCTCCGAGAGCGTTGACGCCGCCACCTATCCTCTTGCTCGCCCACTCTTCATCTACTCCGATGCCAGCATCATGCAGGAGAAACCCCAGGTTGCTGCTTACATCAACTTCTTCCTGACCTATGTCAACGAAGAGATCGTCGAAGTTGGCTACTTCCCGGCTAATCCCGCTGTCCTCGAAGCCGCCCAGCAAGCCTGGCTTGATGCAATGGGTCAGTAAGTTTGTACACGGAAAAAGCCTGAAAGTTTTGAAAATAAACACAAAGGTCACGAAGGCAGACAAAGAAAACCTTCGTGACCCTTTGTGTTAAAAAAATATGACATCAAAAGACAACTCGATTGATTTACGCAAAAAGCGCCGTCTGGGAGAGACGATCATACAAACTTCGCTCTTTCTGGCAGGCGCATTCTCCATATTAACGACAGTCGGTATTGTTTATGAATTAGGGAAGGAAGCGATGAATTTCTTCTCTACGGTTCCGTTATGGGATTTTTTGACAGGCACCGACTGGAATCCACAAATTGAGCAATTTGGTATTTGGGCATTGCTCAACGCAACGTTGATGACAACCATAATCGCCATGATCGTTGCTTTGCCCATCGGTTTGAGCATTGCCATGTATCTGAGCGAATATGCCACGCATATAGCGCGCCAGACACTTAAGCCAATTCTCGAAGTTTTGGCGGGTATTCCCACCGTCGTTTACGGATACTTCGCCCTGACTTTTATGACCCCGCTCCTACGTGGGATTTTTGGGGCGGATGTGGTGGATATTTATAACACTGCCTCAGCAGGTATTGTCATCGGTATTCTCATTATCCCGATGGTTTCCTCGATGAGCGAAGATGCTCTTAGTGCAGTCCCTCGCGCTTTGCGCGAAGCTGCCTATGGTTTAGGAGCGACTAAACTCGAGACAGCCATAAAGGTGGTTTTGCCTGCCGCTATTTCGGGCATTATGGCTGCCTTTATCGTTGCCATCTCTCGCGCTATCGGCGAGACGATGATCGTAGCAGTTGCGGCGGGCGCTGGCTCGAACTTCACCTTCAACCCCTTTGAAGCCGCCGAAACGATGACAGGTCATATCGTCCGAATCAGTGGTGGTGATCTTAGCTACGACTCCATTGACTACAACAGTATCTTCGCCATTGGCTTGGCGCTCTTTTTCATGACTTTGAGCCTGAACGTCATCAGCCAGCGCATTGTGCGGAAGTATAGGGAGGTGTATGAATGAGCCAGATGCAAAGAAAACAGGATTTTGCAGATAACCTTCCCCAACGTCATAGCGCGGGGAAGATTTGGGAAAAACTCTTCCAGATTTCTACCACGGTGGGCATTATTGCTCTGATCGCGCTTTTGATGAATATCACCAACTCCGCTTTTGGTTATGTAGCCATCGAAAATAAGATCAACCCCGAAGAATTGGCGATCAATGGCATCCCACTTGAGCAGCTTCATCCTATCGACCTGACTTATATTCTTGAACAACATGTTTCGGCGGGCTTTTTCAGAGCACAGAATAACGAGAAGCCTTTTGAAGAACGTACCCGCGAAGAGATCTATGATCTCGTTATTGAGCGTGTGGTTGAGCCGGAAGCCGCCGCTACCTGGTCGCTCTTTGATTCGCTCTTTCACAAGGCTGAGATCGAAGCTGAAGTTGCCGAGAAGTATCCGGATGCCGAGCTGATCTTCACGTCGTGGCTTAGCGATGATTTTCTCACTTCCCCACAATCCGCTGACCCGGAGCGAGCAGGCGTCCGCACGGCTGTTCTCGGCTCGCTGTGGGTGGTCGCCATCACCATCCTTTTTGCCTTCCCCATGGGTGTCGGCGCAGCCATCTATCTTGAAGAATATGCAGGCGATAAGTGGTTCAATCGGCTTATCCAGACCAATATCAACAATCTTGCGGGCGTGCCCTCCATCATTTACGGTATTTTAGGTTTGGCGATCTTTGTGAGAGCATTGGAACCGATCACCAGCGGTGCATTTATGGGATCGGTGGACCCGACCACGGCCAACGGACGAACTATTCTCTCGGCGGGACTTACGTTGGGACTCTTGATTCTGCCGCTCATTATTATCAACGCCCAGGAAGCGATCCGCGCCGTGCCCGGCTCCTTGCGTCAGGCCAGCTTTGGCTTGGGTGCCACCAAATGGCAGACGATCTGGCACCACGTGCTCCCGAACTCGATCCCCGGTATCCTGACAGGGACGATCCTGGCAGTCTCCCGTGCATTGGGTGAAACTGCTCCGCTGGTTGTGGTGGGTGCTTCGACTTTCATCACCTTTGACCCTGAAAACGCTTTTTCGAAGTTCACAACTCTGCCAATTCAAATCTACCAGTGGACATCCCGCCCACAGGACGAATTCAGAAATATCGCGGCAGCTGCGATCATCGTGTTGCTGGTGATCTTACTTTCGCTGAATGGAATTGCCGTTTACGTGCGAAATCGCTATAGCAAGCAACTATAAGGTTAGAAAAATGACACAGATAAATTCAAATAACTACGCTATTGAAGCAACCGATCTCAATCTTTACTATGGTGAAACGCTTGCCGTACGTGATATCAATATGAAAATTGAGAAACAAAAGATCACCGCCATGATCGGCCCTTCCGGTTGTGGAAAGAGTACAGTATTGCGCGCATTTAACCGTATGAACGATCTGATCCCCACCGCACATGCGACAGGAACTGTGCTCTATCACGGAAAAAATATCTATGATGAGGATGTAGACCCCGTTGAAGTCCGCCGCCGGATCGGTATGGTTTTTCAAAAACCCAATCCCTTTCCGAAAAGTATTTTTGACAATGTTGCCTGGGGTGCACAGATCAATGGCTATAAAGGGAATATGGATGATCTGGTCGAAGAATCGCTGCGTGGCGCAGCCCTCTGGGACGAAGTGAAGGATAAACTTTATAAAAGCGGTCTTTCTCTCTCCGGTGGTCAGCAGCAGCGTCTTTGCATTGCCCGCACTATTGCGGTGAAGCCGGATATCATCTTAATGGATGAGCCAGCTTCTGCGCTTGATCCTATCGCTACATTGAAGATCGAAGACCTGATGCAGGAACTGGCAAAAGAATTCACGATCATTGTTGTTACTCATAATATGCAGCAAGCTGCCCGTGTGTCAGATTTCACTGCTTTTTTCAACCTTAGTGATGAAGATCATGCTGGCGTACTTGAAGAATATGGAGCTACGCATGAGATTTTCACAAACCCTACGAAGAAGAGTACCGAAGATTATATTACTGGACGATTTGGGTAAGAGAAAAGCGTTATAATATTTTAGGAATGATATTAGGTGTATATAGTGATTGAGGTAGAAAATGCGTAAAACATTTGAACATGAAATTCAACAGCTTAAAGATAATATTCTGGCTTTGGGCAGCATGGTAGAGCAGGCGATTTTGGGCTCAGTTGATGCCCTTAAGCACCGCGATATTCCCCGTTCGCAAGAGATTTATGATCATGATGAAGTTATCAATAAAAAACGCTTCGAAATCGAACGCGCCGTGATGATCGCTATTGCGACTCAGCAGCCGATGGCACATGATCTTCGTTTACTGGCATCTATTTTGGATGTGGCTGGCGAACTTGAGCGTATGGGTGATTACGCCAAAGGTATTGCAAAGATCAATATCATTTACGGTGAACAAAAATTACTCAAACCTTTGGTTGATTTACCGCGTATGGCAGTAAAAAGCGCCGATATGCTTCATCGGGCGCTCACGGCCTTTATTGAAGAAGATGTTAAAGCTGCAGAGACCATTCCTGAAGAAGATGACACAATTGATGAACTTTATACACAAATTTACCGTGAATTGATCACCTACGTGATGGGAGATCCTTCTGCGATAGAACGATCAAACTGGCTGCTGTGGGCAGCTCATAATCTTGAACGTGTGGGTGATCGTGTTACTAATATTTGCGAACGGACGATTTTCGTTGCTACAGGTGAGATGGAAGAAGCCGATATCAGCGATGACGAGATGACGATTTAATAGTGAGTAAGAGAACGGTCCTTTTTCTGTGTACAGGCAATTCCTGCCGTTCGCAGATGGCGGAAGCGATCGTCAACGCCCGTCTGGGTGATGCATGGCAGGCGGTAAGCGCTGGTACAGAGCCTTTGGGATACGTTCATCCGCTGGCGATCAAGGCTTTGGCTGAGATCGGTATCGAACATGAAGGTGTTTCGAAGAATGCCAACGACTTTCGCAACATGGAATTTGATCTCGTTATAACGGTTTGTGATGGTGCCGCCGAAAGTTGTCCCGTGTGGTTGGGACGCGGTGCGAAGAAACATATCGGTTTTATCGATCCCGCTGATGCGACCGGCACCGAGGACGAGAAGATGGAAGTCTTCCGCAAGGTGCGTGACGAGATCGCAGAGCAGATCCCGGCATACTTGAAAAGCCTCTAGGAAAGTATGAAGCCCCTGAGAATTCAGGGGCTTCTTTTTATCCTTCTTTGAAAATTTCCAAATCCTTCCAGCCTACGTAATTGGGGAATACTTCGGCTTGGTTGGGGTTCCCCAGACGCTTCAGCAAAACTTCGCTGAGCACATCCCGGAAATCAGTTGTGATTGCCAGGTCGCCGGGGCCGTAGAGATTCTCCTCTGCCAGCCCGGGCCAATCGCCGTAGACTTTGCCTCCATTCACGTTGCCGCCGAGCAGGAACATCAGCCCGCCGTGACCGTGATCGGTGCCGCCGCTGCCGTTTTCGTAGGCACGCCGCCCGAATTCGGACATAGTGACAAGGGTAACGCGTTTGGCGAGATCGCCCAAATCCTTGTAAAACGCCTCCATACCGGTAGCAAGTTCATTCAGGAGCGAAGGCATGGTTCCATCCAGAACGCCCTGCGCATTATGTGTATCCCATCCACCAAGATCAATGCAGGCTACTTCCATCCCGATCTCGGCTTTGACAATTTGTGCGACTTGCTGCAACGCCATCGCAAAATCGGTCTCGGCATATTCCGCGCCGCCTTCGGGCGTGTAGGTGGTGACGTCGATCTGGTCAAGGACGTCCACTGCGGCAAATGTTTCGAGCGCTGTATTATCGAAGTTGGAGCCGAGCGAATAGAGCGATGCCAGGTTTTGCTGAATTTGCACCAAACCTTCGGTGCGCCCCTGCAAATGGAAATCGGCGATGGATGTGAGCGTAGTGATGGGAACGGGACCGCGCAGCGAAGCCTGGGCAACACCGCCCATGCCGATGGCACGGAAGGGCGATTCGTTCAGCCAGGGAGCGCTTTGCAAGTGACGGCTGAGCCAGCCTGTTGTGGTGGTTTTCTCACCGGGCGTGCCGCGCTCCATATAGTCCATCGCGTCGAAATGGGAATGGGTCGGGTCGTGTGAGCCGACGGCGTGAACAACGGCGAGGGATTTATCGTCGAACATATCTTTGAGGGGGCGCAGAGAGGGGTGGAAGCTGAAGAAGCCGTCCAGGTCGATGGCGCTTTGGTCATCGCCGATTTTGGGTTCAGGGATAGCGAGCTCGGGGCGCAAACCATAATAGCGCGATTCCGCGTGGGGAACAACAGCGTTCAATCCGTCGATGGCACCGCGCAGGAAAACAACCACTAAAATATCACCTGCGGGTTCCACGCCCTGCGGCGCGAAGGACATGCGCGGCATCCATGCGGGCATGGCGGGGGCGAGGGCAAAGCCGCCCATTGCCGCGGAGAGTTTTAGAAAATCGCGTCGAGAAAGTTTTGTCGTCATTTTTCATCCTTTTCTTTCTCACCACGAAGGCACAAGGTTCACAAAGTTTTTCTTTGTGGATGCAAAGAGTTCCTCTGTGCTCTCTGTGTCTTTGTGGTGAATAAACTTATCGCACCTGGAACTGCGGCGAGCCGAGGATCAACCCGGCAATATCGGGCAGGGTTTTATCAAGTGAATCTGCCGAGGCATAATCGACCAAAATATCGCGGGCGTTGTCGGGCAGTGTTTCGCCCAGCATCTGGATGCTAAAGACATCCACCACGTCCTGCGCGGAGGCGGCATCGGCTGTGAGCGATTTCAGGTCTACGACCACGCCCGGCACTTCTCCGGCTGTAAGCAGGAGGGCAAAATTCCAGCGATTGAGCATGCCGCTCGTGGTCTGCCACCAATCGGCATAGTCGGGATAGCCCGTTGGGGGCGACCAGTTGAAAGGCATTTGCCCCATCAGGCGCAGATGCTGCGTTAGCGCACGCGGTGTGCGCCTGATCTCGGCATTGGTCACGCGCAGCGCAGAGATGAAGAACTCCAGCGGGCGTTTCATCTTTTGTCCCGCCGAGGTCTTGAACTCGTCAGAAGCCAGCAGCGTACGCAGCATTTCTTTGGTATCACCGCCGCTGTTGAGGAACACCTGGCTTAAGGTTTCGACAAGGGATGCGGGCGGCTCGTCGGCAACGAAACGACGTACCAGCTTTGTACTGATAAATTTAGCCGTCATGGGATGCTCAGCGAGCATATCGAGAATGATTTCGCCGTCTTCAATACCGCCGCCCGCTGGGACGACCGTGCCCATAACCTGCTTCTGACCATCATCGTGTGCCTGACGACGGAAGATGAACTGACCTGGCTCTTGATTTCTGTCACGGAGACCGGTCACACTCCAGCCTGTGAATACACGCGCCAACTCGACGATATCTTCGTGGGTGTAGCCCCCGTCCACGCCGACGGTGTGTAGTTCTAGTAATTCGCGGGCGTAATTTTCATTGGGGGCACGACGCGTGCTGGTGGCTTGATCGAGATAAACGAGCATCGCCGGGCTGTGTGCGGATGCCGTTAACATTTCGCTGAAGGTTCCCAGCGCATGCGCACGGATCACGTCGCGGTCATCGTCTGCTTTGAGAATTCGGCACTGATTTTTAGCCATGAAGATGTTGAAGTGATTCGTCCAGAAATCGACCATCACTTCATAAAATTGGCTGGTGCTGAGCCATTGGCGCAACAGGGTCGCGCCGATCAATTCCTGAATGGGCTGCCCGAAACTTTCCAATTCAAAACGCTCTTTGGGAGTCATATTGAGCGTCTCGAAATTGGCGATCATCGCATCTGCTTCGCGATTGTCATGGCTTTCAGGGGAGAGTTGTTCTTCGATATAGGCATCCAAGCCGATGGAATGGGCACGTGCCAGCATAGCGGGCGTGACTCCAAAGGATATCCGTTTGAGGGTATGGAGCAGGAGAGCCTCATCTGCCAAAGGGATGGGTGGTGAATCTGGAACAGGAGCAAGTGTTGGGGGCGTTTGTCCCGTCTCCACCTGGGAGGGTTCGCAGGCGGCTAAAGCCAACGCGGCTGCCAAAATCCCTGAGGCTTTCAGGAAATCCCGTCTACTCATATTTTGGGTCATCGAATGCTCCTTCTATTAAAGTTATGGTGAAATTGTAGAAGGGGCGCTTTATCTCCTCGTTATGTCGATGTAAAAAGGATGTAAAAAGCTCTTTGGCTTAGCCAAAGAGCTTTTGTGAACTTGTAAGTATCAGGCTTCATTTCTTTTTCTTCGTTGCCCCATAATATGCCGGGACACTCAACCCATAGATCGAGCAGAGGCGTTTATCCAACATCCGTGAGCGGATGCGGGCGTCGATCTCGTCGAGAGTGTCGGCGGTAGTGATGACGGTCGGAAGTTCGGCATTATAGCGATAGGTGAAAAGCTGATAGAGCTTCTCGCGCACCCAGGGTGTCATCGACTGTGTGCCAAGATCATCAAGAATGAGCAGTGGTGATGTACGGATCTCGTCAAAGCGGCGGTCGTAGCTCACGTCACTTTTTGGGCTGAAAGTTGCGCGCAAATGATCAAGCAGATCGGGCACCATGATGAAGAGCGGCGGTGCCCCGAGCCCGGCCCGGTAGTTCGCGATCGCTGCTGCCAGATGCGTTTTCCCGCTGCCGTAATCACCCATAAAAATGATCCAGCCTTTGGGCTTCTCCGCAAAACGATGGGCAGCTTTCAGTGCACGTTCGAGTGTTTTTACTTCCTTCGCGAGCAAACCTTCATTGCGACGTTCGTCGATATTACCAAAAGTCTTGTTTGCGAGTAGATCGAGCGACGAGAGTGCCGAATGTCCCATATCGTCCATTGGGCGGCGATAATCGGGCGCATTGATGCGCACATCGCTGACTAGTTCCGGGTCCCGCAAACGCGAGCGAATGCGGGCTTCGATCTCGCTCAGGCTCAGGTTGGTTGTCACGACTAAGGGGAGCTTGTTGATATAGCGGTAATTGATGATCTGAAAGAGTTTTTCCTGTGCCCAGCCGGTTGCATTCTGTGTGCCGAAATCGTCCAAAACGAGCAGTTTTGCATTGCGAATTTCGTCAAAGCGCTGCTCAAAAGTGGTATCTTCAGCGCCGTAGGCGAAACGCAGCATATCGAGTAGATCGGGGACGGTCAGAAAGAGGGTCGGTACGCCCATCCCAACGGCGAAGTTGGCAATGGCTGCTGCGAGATGCGTTTTTCCGCAGCCATAAGCGCCTTGCAGCAAAAGCCAGCCTTTGAGCGATTTTGCATAAATACTCGCCTGGTTGAACGCCATCTCAATGGATGTGGCGTGTAGGTCGCCCAAGCCTTTGCGTCCGCGCGGCTGGAAGGTCTCAAAAGTCAGCTCCTTGAGTTCGTCGAGATTGCTCAAAGAGAAAAGTCGCTCGCGCACCTGCTCCGCCACGTCGCGGTTGCGGCAGGTACAAATTTCGAGCTTTCCGAAGCTGGGGTGCCCGGGCTCCACGTCGGCACGTAAATAGCCCACGCCGCCACAAAATTTACAGTTAGGGTCGCCAAGCAGATCGCGGTCAGTCGAGGTAGTCGGCGTATTCGCCTTCGACGTAGCGGTTGCGATCTTCTTGATCGTTTCGTCTATCTTGCTTTTTGCCATAGCCTTCTTCTTTCCAGCGTTTCAAAATGGCTTCCACGTAATTCCATTTGCGCACGTTGGCTTTCACTGCTTGCGCAAAAGCTTTTTCAATTTGCTCAGCGGGGTGTTCATCTTCCGCTTCTTCGAGCATGTCCGCGATCAGGGGCGTAAGCGGACCGATATTCTCTTCGTAAAGTTGGTAGATGTTGGGGCGTGCCAAAGGCGCAGCCGATGTTTTTTTTGACGGAAGCCAGCTTCCATCACGAGCGGATTCAGCGGCAGCCTGTCCACGTGGGGAGTTGATGAAGTAAACTATCCCCGCATCGAGCGTGACCCTGAGCAGGCTTCCGCGCTGCACGCATTTTTCCAGTCCCGAGGGGATGTCTTCCGCATCCAGGCCCTCCACAAAATCCTGCTCCCAAAGCGGATGCGCCGCACCTTCCATATTCGCCACACGCCAGAGTGCAAAGAGGGTCACCTTGAGCTCGTTCAGATCGTCGATTGGGTCGAGATATGTCTGAAAGAACTCGTTGGGGAGGGGGGTAAAACCCCGCGCGCCGGAGAAACCTTTATCCGGCATTGGGCGGCTCATTGAAGCGGACATGCTGTTTGGCAGCATCTTCAAACTTGGCAAGTTTCGGAACGAAAATGAGCTCTACCGAGCCAACGGGACCATTACGATGCTTGGCAACGATGATCTCTGCCACGTTGTGTTTTTGGGTATCTTTCTCGTATTGGTCGGGGCGATAAATGAACATAACGATGTCGGCATCCTGCTCGAGTGACCCCGATTCTCTCAGATCAGAGAGAACAGGGCGTTTGTCGGAGCGTTGTTCAACAGCACGGCTGAGTTGTGCGGCTGTCAGCACAGGAACGTTAAGTTCGCGGGCGAGCACTTTGAGGCTACGTGAGATATAGGAAACTTCCTGCACACGGTTGTCGTTGCGGGTATCGCCACCCATAAGCTGGAGGTAGTCGATAATAACGAGGTCAAGCCCATATTCCATATGCAGACGGCGACATTTTGTACGCAATTGTAGCGGGGTGACGGCAGGCGTATCGTCGAGGAAAAGTTTGGTCCCGGAGAACATTTCGATGGAGTGGGTGAATTTGGGCCATTCTTCATCGCTGAGCTTGCCTGTGCGCAGGCGCTGGGCATCGATGCCTGTTTCCTGTGAGATCATACGTTGAGCAACTTGTTCGTTGGACATTTCAAGCGAAAATACAGCGATATGTTTTTTATGTGTAACGGCGGCGTTGCGTGCCACAGACATCAGAAAACCCGATTTACCCTGACCGGGACGACCGGCGACGATGAGCAGGTCGGAGGCGTTTAGACCAGAGAGCAAACGGTCAAGATCGATGAAACCGGTCGGGACGCCAAAGATCTCTTCATCGCGCTTGGAGAGTTCGTCGATGGTGTCGTAGACGGAACTCATGACCTTTTTAATCGGTTCGACGTCGTGGGTCATGCGTCGTTCGCTGACGCTAAAGATGGCTTTCTCGGCTTCGCCCATGACATCGTCGATGCCGGTCTCTTCGTCGTATGCCATTGTGGCGACGCTGTTGGCGGCGTTGAGTAGTTTGCGGCGCAGCGAATGTGATTCGACAACCTTGCCATAAGCATCAGCGTGCAGGGAGGTGGGCACCTGGTTGACAAGAGAGGTCAGATAGGCAGGACCACCAATTTCTGCGAGCTGGTCTTTGCTGCCCAACTCTTCGGAGACGGTCAGCAGGTCGATGGGGGTGCGCGACTCATGGAGGCTGACGAATGCTTCCCAGATCCAGCGTAGGCGATGGATGTAGAAATCGTCTGCCTGCAGGAATTGGGCAACGTCGTAATAGACTTCAGGGTTAATCAATACCGCCCCTACGACGGCTTCTTCAGCTTCTCGGCTATGGGGTACACCGAGTGCAGCGGGGGCGGGAGATGATTCAGGGGAGGGGATGTCATTCATAAGGGAATCAAGTTTCCTTATCGGGGTCGCTTTCGGGGTCTTCATCCGAAGGTTTATCTGTTTTTTGATCGCTTTCCAATTGGTCGAAAAAATCTTCAAAAATGGAAAGGCGCTCTTCTCCCAAAGGAGATGCTTTTTCTATGCTCGCTTGAATATCTTCTTCCGGAAGGATCCCGGCGCTATCCATGACACTAGCATCTACGAAGACGGGAACATGAGCACGTACAGCAATGGCGATCGCGTCGGATGGACGAGAATCAACTGTAATGGTTTCGCCGTCTTTTTCTGTGATGATATTGCCAAAGAAGATGTTTTCACGCAGGGCGATGATCTCAATGCGGTTGATCTTTGCCCCGAAAATGTTGATGACGTTTTTGAGCAAGTCATGCGTAAGGGGACGAGCCATTTCGATCTCTTGCAGGGCAACGGTGATGGATTCGGCTTCGTAAGGTCCTACAAAAATGGGGAGTGAGCGTTCGCCGTCCATTTCGCGGAGTAAAATGATTCGTTGCGGGGACATTAAACTAACGCGCACACTATCAACTGAAACTTGGATCATTTCGGACATGCAAACTCCGGCTTTTTAAGGATTTCTGTATTTTATCATAAAGGACTTTGAATTTTATATTGCCAGATTTGTGAAATGGTACTATAATACCGCCTGCTCAAATCGGGGCGTGGCGCAGCCCGGCTAGCGCGCTTGCATGGGGTGTAAGAGGTCCCGGGTTCAAATCCCGGCGCCCCGACAGAAAAGACCCTCCCATTTCTGGGAGGGTCTTTTTGTTTTTGAAAAAACAGTAGCAAATTAGCAGCCTGGTGCACAGCCTGCCTTGAAGAGAAGTCTCCCGTTTTCAATGACAAGCTGGATACTTTGGGTATTTTTAACTTCGAAACCAACCGAAGCATTGAAATCTTTCTTTCCATCGACCCAAGCAGTTGCGCTATAAACCCCGAAGGGAACGGATACAGTGCTTACATTTACAACCGGCACGCTAATATAACCTGCACCATCATAGGGTGTTGTAATGCAGAGAAATACATTAGCTGTTGAATTAGGTACATAATTCCTGATTGTTAATTGAACACTTTCTCCAGTCCATCCAGTAAGTGGCTTCTCGGTGCAGGGATATTGAGATGTAGATGCCTTGGTATTTGTTGGCACAACAGCAACAGAGGTTGCTTCTGAGATGGGCGTTGGTGCTCCATCTTCAGAAAGTGTTGGGATCAACGTGATCGTTGCGGTAGGAGGAGGTAAAGGTGTGTTGGTGGGCGGGATGGGAGTGTTGGTTGGCATGACCGCTGCAGTTTGGGTCAACATATCATAGACCATTGCATCAGCAGTAGAACGAATCTCTTCAGGGCTGATCGTAGCTGTTGCGTCTGCGGCTGGGGCTGCCAAAGCACCACATCCACTAAGGAGGATACTAAAAATCAAGATAAAAGGGACTAAGCGTTTCATGTCGGAAATTCTCCTGCTTTTCTTTCTCGTTCGAATTTTGCGTGGGCGAGTATATCATACTAAACGAAAAAGAACCCCCGCCCTTGAGTATTATGGGACGGGGGATTTGTTTATAGTGCTTCGATGATCTTCTCGGTCATCTCGGTGGTGCCTAGTGGGGATTCGCCCTCTTTGGCGATATCACCGGTTCTATGACCTTGGTTCAGTACCGTATCGACCGCCTTTTCAATTGCTTCCGCTTCCGAGCTTAATCCCAACGAGTGGCGCAGCATCATCGCAGCCGAAAGGATCGTGCCGATCGGGTTGGCGATGCCTTTCCCTGCAATATCCGGCGCCGAACCGTGGATCGGCTCATACATGCCCCTCGGTTTTCCGTGGCTATTCAGGTCTTCGCCGAGCGATGCGGAGGGCATATTGCCCATGGAGCCGGTCAGCATGGAAGCTTCGTCGGTGATGATGTCGCCAAAGAGATTCATCGTCACCATCACGTCGAAGTCACTGGGACGTGAGAGCAGGTGCATGGTGGCGGCATCGACGAGCAGGTTTTCGAGTTCCACATCGGGGTAATCGACAGCGACTTTGGCAACGGTTTTTCGCCATAGTCGGGATGATTCGAGCACGTTGGCTTTGTCGACGGATGTGACTTTTTTGTGGCGCTCATTAGCAATATCAAATGCCAGCTTTGCGATGCGGACAACTTCGTGCTCGCTGTAGATCATGGTGTCGAGGGCTTCTTCTTCGCCATTCGCGTTGATGCGCTTTTCTCTTGGTTGCCCAAAGTAGATACCGCCCGTCAGCTCACGAAGGATGAGCATATCGGTGCCTTCGAGATAGCTTTCCTTGAGCGGGGAGGCGCCCATCAGTTGGGGATGGGGTTGTACGGGACGTAGATTAGCAAAGAGCCCAAGCTCTTTGCGTAGGCCCAGCAATCCCTGTTCAGGGCGCACCGAGGCGTTTGGGTCATCCCATTTGGGGCCGCCGACCGCGCCTAGTAGCACGGCATCTGCTTTTCGACAGGTATCCAGTGTTTCATCCGGGAGCGGAACGCTGGTCTTGTCGATGGCAATCCCGCCGATGTGATGAGATTCCATCTCAAATTCGTGTCCAAAGTTTTCGGCGATCTTCTTTAGAACTTTTTCGGTTGCCACGGTGATTTCGGGGCCGATCCCGTCGCCGGGGAGGAGGGTGATCGTTGCTTTCATGTTATTCCTTTTTTAATGCGTATTCCATGCTGTCCGCCAGCGCGAGCCAGCTTGCTTCTATGATATTCGTACTCGCCCCGACCGTGCTCCAACGAGCATTATCGCCGTTCTTGGTGTCGATTAATACGCGGACGTTCGCTGCGGTGCCGCTCTCACTATCGAGAATGCGGACTTTGTAGTCAGAGAGATGGATTTCAGCGAGGCGGGGATAGGAGCCTTCGAGTGCTTTGCGGAGGGCTTTGTTGAGCGCGTTGACGGGGCCATTACCTTCGGCGGCGGTGTGGAAGACCTCGCCATCCACGCTGACTTTGACGGTCGCCTCGGCAAAAACGCCCAAGCCTTTGCGTTGCTCGACGACGACGGTGAAGTCTATCAGTTCGAAGGGGGCTTTGTAATCTTCTTCGGCACGCTGCATTAGTAGCTGCGCGGATGCGCCTGCGCCTTCAAAGGTAAAGCCCTGTGCCTCGAGGTCTTTGATCTGTTGAACAACTTTTCTTGCTCGTTCACTGGTGACATCAATGCCAAACTCAGCGGCTTTGTCGATGATATTGCCGCGTCCCGAGAGTTCGGAAACGAGTGTGCGACGTTTGTTACCGACCAGTGTAGGGTCGATATGTTGATAGGAATCTTCATTCTTTAGGATTGCGGCGACATGGATACCGCCCTTATGCGCAAAAGCTTTTTTGCCGACGAAAGGCAGGTATGGATTTTGCGGCTGGTTGGCGATCTCGGCAACGTAGTGCGAAAGGTCTGAAAGCCCTTTTAGCTTTTCAGTCGTTACACATTTGTAGCCCATTTTGAGTTGAAGATTTGGGATGATGGTGCAAAGATTGGCGTTGCCAGTTCTTTCACCGTAGCCGTTGATCGTGCCCTGCACGTGGATGGCACCTGCGCGGATGCCCGCGAGCGAATTGGCAACACCATTGCCACCATCATCATGCGTATGAACGCCGATGGGTGTATCAGTTTGCTCACCAACAGCTTTGACGACCTCTTCCACTTCCCAAGGCAGGGAACCGCCGTTCGTTTCGCAGAGAACGAGAATATCTGCCCCGCCGCGTGATGCCGCTTGGACGGTGGCTACTGCGTACTCCGCGTTGGCTTTATAGCCATCGAAGAAATGCTCGGCATCGTAGACAACCTCCTTGCCGAGGCTCTTGAGATAAGCGACACTTTCTTCGATCATCTTCAGGTTTTCTTCGGACGTGGTCTCCAACACATCGTAGACGTGCAGGTCCCAGCTTTTGCCGACAACCGTGACGACGGGCGTCTGCGCATCGACGAGGGCTTTGATGTTAGGGTCGGTGGAAACCTCGCTGTTCTTGCGGCGGGTTGAGCCGAAGGCAGCAATCTTGGCGTGTTTCAGGTCAAGGTCGCGGACACGCTCGAAATACTCCACATCCTTGGGGTTGGAGCCAGGCCAACCACCCTCGATATAGTCGATGCCGAATTCATCGAGGCGTTGGGTGATCTTCAATTTGTCGTTGACGGAGAGGGAAATTCCCTCGCTTTGAGTGCCGTCGCGTAAGGTGGTGTCGTATAGTTGTACTTTCATGAGAAACTCCTTTGGGTTGGTAATAGGTGATGATTAGATGAAAGGAGTTTTCCAAATATGCTGGGCGGGGATATTATCCCTCGCCCAGATCACCTTCTTTTTTGTTTTCATAATAATTTCCAATAATAGCCAGTCTCTGAGCGGAACTTCGAGCGTAGCGAGATGTGTAGTCGAAGAGCGGTGTTTGTAAATGTCGTCCTTCGACTACGGGCTTTGCCCTCCGCTCAGGAACTGGATTTCTTACCAGCCTCGCGCCTCTTCATACGCTGAGATCTGCTCTTCGTGCTTCTGCAAATAGCCAAGCTGGTCGATGCCTTCGAGCATACAGGTCTTACTAAAGGTATCGATCTCAAACATGACCTGCGAGCCGTCGGGCAAGGTCAGCGTTTGGGATTCGAGGTTAACTTCAAGAGTGGCAGCGGGAGCTTCTTTGGTCAGGTCGAAGAGAGATGTGTGGGTCTCCTTATCAACGACTAGCGGTAGCAAGCCGTTCTTGAGCGCGTTATTCCTGAAAATATCCGCAAAGGATGTGCTGATGACAGCACGGATTCCCCATCCCATCAGTGCCCAGGGGGCATGTTCGCGGGATGAGCCACAGCCGAAATTATCGCCAGCTATGACGATCTGCGCACCCTGATATTCATCCTGATTGAGCGGAAAATCAGGATTAGGACTGCCATCTTCGAGCCGACGCCAGCTGTCAAAAAGGCCATCTGCTAAACCGTTCTTATCGATCACTTTCAAATAGCGGGCGGGGATGATCTGGTCGGTGTCGACGTCAGTGTGGGGCAGCGGGATTAGTTTTGATGTTAGCGTGGTAAAGGCTTTCATTGCATCATCTCCCGTGGGTCGGTGAGCTTGCCAGTTACGGCGCTCGCAGCGGCGGTCAGCGGGCTGGCGAGGAAAGTGCGTCCGCCTTTGCCCTGGCGGCCTTCAAAATTACGATTACTCGTGCTCACAGCGTATTGGCCGGTCTCAAGATTGTCGCCGTTCATCGCAATGCACATCGAGCAGCCTGCAAAACGCCATTCACCGCCAGCATCACGTACGATCTGGTCGATGCCTTCGTCTTCTGCTTGTTTGCGGATATTCTCCGAGCCGGGCACGACTAGCAGGCGCAGCCCATCGGCAATTTTGCGCCCTTTCAAAATGGATGCTGCTGCACGCAGGTCGCTCATGCGCGAGTTGGTGCAAGAGCCAATGAAAACCACATCGACAGGATGGCCAGACAACGCGCTGGCAGGTTCGAGATTCATATAATTGAGTGCCTTCTGCAAAGCGGATTGCTTCGCTTCGTCGCGCTCGTCATTTGGGCTGGGTACCGTTTCAGTGAGTTGGGTGCCCATCCCGGGGTTGGTGCCGTAGGTCACCATCGGTTGGAGTTGAGAAACATCGATGGTGATGGTTTTGTCGTAAACAGCGCCTTCGTCTGATGGAAGTTGACGCCATCTTTTGAGTGCGGCTTTCCATGCTTCACCGCTAGGAGCTTGGGGACGTCCCGCCAGATATTCAAAGGTAACATTATCCGGGGCGACCATACCTGCGCGTGCACCGCCCTCAATGGACATGTTGCAGAGCGTCATGCGAGCTTCCATATCCAACGAGCGGACAGCTTCACCAGCATATTCAAAGACGTAGCCTGTCCCGCCGCCGATGCCGATCTTGGCGATCAGGGCAAGGATCATATCTTTGGCAGTCACGCCGGGCTGTAATTCGCCTTCAAATTGAACGAGACAGGTCTTGGGACGATTTTGCAGCAACGATTGTGTGGCAAGAACGTGCTCCACTTCAGATGTGCCGATGCCGAAGGCCAGTGCGCCGAATGCACCGTGCGTAGATGTGTGGCTGTCACCGCAGACGATGGTCTGCCCGGGTTGGGTGAAGCCCTGCTCCGGCCCAATAACGTGGACGATGCCACGGTTAGGGCTATCTACGCCGTAGTGCTGGATGCCGAATTCTTCGCAATTCTTGGCGAATTGACGTAACTGGGCAACAGCCTGGTCGTCGGCAGTGTCGAGGTCGAGTGCTACGGTTGGGATGGAGTGATCCATTGTCCCGATCGTGCGCTCAGGGCGACGAACTTTTAGCCCTTTCTCACGTAAACCGCTAAAGGCCTGTGGCGAGGTCACCTCGTGGACGAGGTGCAAGTCAATGTAAATGATGGAAGGTGCATCGTCGCTTTCAGCAACGAGGTGCGACTCCCAGATCTTATCAAAGAGGGTTTTAGGTTGGGTCATAAGGTTTTTTTGTTGATGGGCGACTACTGTCTCACCCTACCGATACTTATTCCTTATCGTCATCACAGTGGGTGCAGTGCCACTCTTTTGGCTCGATCTTCAAGGATGGGAATTTTTCGATCATGTGGGCTGCTTTTTCATCATCGTCGCTGAACTCAACCTTGGCTTCTGCAACTTTGGCAGCTTTCTCAGCTTGTTTTTTTAGGCGATATTTGGCGGTGGCAACATCATGCTCATGCCATTCGGCAGGCATCCCCTGTGGTTCGGGGAAAGTTTCCATCATATGTTTGGCTGCTTCAGCTTCGGTTTTTTGAGTGGCATTTTGCTGGGTCATTTCATTCTCCTGTTTTTTATTTAGACATTGACTACGCCGACTTCACTGGCGACTTCTTCAGTATCACCATAGCGTCCGCTGGCAGTGAGTAATTTGTTCAATCCGGCGATATAGGCACGGGTGCTGGCAACGATGATGTCGGTGTGAGCGCCGTATCCACCAAAGGTGCGCCGACGTTCGATACCGCTTTGGGGCGATGTCCGTTTTGGGACGCTCCCATTGACGGGTTTCAGACGCACGGTTACTTCGCCGATGGCGTCGATACCTTCAGTGACAGCATCAATATGAAATTCGAGCAGGATATTTGGCATTTTGACGATAGCGTCTATCGCCTTGTATGCCGCGTCCACGGGGCCGGTGCCTATCGCCGCCTGTACACGCACCTCACCATCGGGACCGGTCAAACGTACGGTCGCAGTGGGCATGCCCATCGTCCCGGACGCAACCTGCAATCCATCCAATTTGTAGTGTTCCTTTGCTTGATAGATCTGGTCTTCGGCAAGGGCTTCCAGATCCGCATCTGTAATAACTTTCTTTTTATCAGCGAGGTCTTTGAAACGTGCGAAAATGGTGCGCAGTTTTTCATCGTCTATTTCGTAGCCCAATTCGTTCAGACGAACTTTGAGGGCGTGCCTGCCAGAATGCTTGCCCAGCACGAGGCTGGAGCGGTTCAAACCGACGGTTTCGGGCGTCATGATCTCGTAGGTGGCTTGGTGTTTGAGCATCCCGTCCTGATGGATGCCGGCTTCGTGGGCAAAGGCATTTGCGCCGACAATGGCTTTGTTGGGCTGAACGCTCATGCCGGTGTAATTGGAAACGGTGCGGCTCATGCGTGTGATCTGCGTAGAGTCGATGCCGGTTTCAAGATCGTAGACCTGTTTACGGGTCTGGATTGCCATTGCGATCTCTTCAAGAGAGGTGTTGCCTGCTCGCTCGCCGATACCGTTGATGGTCACTTCAGCCTGCCGTGCCCCTGCTCGCAAGCCAGCCAAGGTATTGGCGGTGGCGAGACCAAGATCGTTGTGGCAATGGACGGAAACAATGGCGTTCTCGATGCCGGGCGTGTTTTCCATGATGCCAGCGATCAGACTGCCAAACTCGTCGGGGGTCGTGTAGCCAACGGTGTCTGGGATATTAAGCGTGGTCGCTCCGGCTTTGATGGCTTCACCTAAAACAAGATATAGGAATTCCGGCTCACTGCGCCCTGCATCTTCAGGTGAGAATTCAATATCATCACAAAGCGTCTTTGCATAGCCGACCATCTCTTTTACCTTCTCCACGACTTCTTCGGGGTCCATACGAAGCTTATGCTTCATGTGGATGGGAGATGTCGCGAGAAAGGTGTGGATGCGTGGCTTTGCAGCATACTGGATCGCTTCCCACGCCGCGTCGATATCGGACTTTGTCGTGCGTGCCAGTCCACAAATGACGGGGGGCTCGGACTCGATGTTGTTACCGATCTCTTTGGCAATGCGGCGTACTGCTTCCAGATCATCGGGCGAAGCAGCCGGGAAGCCCGCTTCGATCACGTCTACACCCAGCTTTGCCAACCCGCGCGCGATCTCCAATTTCTCATTGGATGTGAGCGACGCGCCCGGTGATTGTTCACCATCGCGCAAGGTGGTATCGAAAATACAGATATAGTTATCTTTACTCATAAGATCGTCCTTCGAGTTTGGAGGGTAGAAAGCAGGACCTGCCCTGTTTTCTACCTTCTACTCAACTATTCTTTCCAATTCTCAGGACGCAGAGAGCGGACAGCTGCGCCAGCTTGCCACATTTCAGAGTTGTGCATTTCGCTAAGTTCTTCTTCGAGATTTTCACGATAATTGGGGTCACCGTTTTTCTTTAGAGTGATACGAGCTTCTTCACCGGAAGTAACGCTTTCATATAACTCTTCAAAGACGGGTTCAACCGCGTCACGGAATCGAGGATGCCAATCCAGCGCGCCGCGTTGGGCGGTGGTGGAGCAATTGGCGTACATCCAGTCCATGCCGTTTTCGGCGACAAGACGGATGAGGGACTGTGTCAGCTCTTCGACGGTCTCGTTGAAAGCTTCGCTGGGGCTGTGACCGTTCTTTCGCAGGACGTTGTACTGGGCTTCCATTACTCCAGAGAGCGCACCGATCAGGATGCCGCGCTCGCCGGTCAGGTCGCTGTAGACTTCTTTCTCAAAGGTGGTCGGGAAGAGATAACCTGCGCCGATGGCGATGCCAAGAGCGATGGTACGTTCTTCAGCTTTGCCGGTATGATCCTGATGAAGGGCGTAGCTGGCGTTGATGCCAGAGCCGTCGAGGAAATTCCGGCGAACGCTGGTACCGGAACCTTTCGGGGCGACGAGGGCTACATCCACGTTAGGGGGCGGGACGATGCCGGTCTGGTCTTTGTAGGTCACGCCAAAACCGTGCGAGAAATAGAGCATATTGCCTTCATCGAGCATTTCCGAAAGAGTTGACCAGGCGGCTTTCTGCCCTGCATCCGAAAGCAGATATTGAATGACTGTGCCGCGCTCGGCAGCCTCTTCAAGGGAGAAAAGCGTCTCTCCTTCCACCCAGCCATCAGCAAGGGCTTTATCCCAATTGGGGGAACCTTTGCGTTGCCCGACGATCACGTTGATGCCGTTGTCTTTCATATTTAGTGCTTGTGCTGGACCCTGAACGCCATAGCCCAAAACGGCGACCACTTCACCCTTCAAAACTTCCTGTGCTTTTTTCAGCGGAAACTCATCTCGGGTAACAACGGTTTCTTCCACATTTCCAAACTTGATCTTAGCCATTTCTTGAATCCTTTATATTTTTAAAATTTCTTACTTCTCTTGGTGATAGCGTTTACCAGCCATTGCACCACGCATCATGGCGATATTGCCTGTGCGTACCATTTCCAAAACGCCAAGCGGACTGAGCAACTCGACCAGGCTGGCGATCTTGTCTTCGGTACCAGTGATCTGTACAACAACGGAATCAGACGCAACGTCCACGATGCTGCCACGGAAAATACTTGCCAGGCTGGCAACCTCCGCACGCTGATCGGGTGTAGCGCCGACTTTAATCAATGCCAATTCACGAACAACGGCGGGCTGATCGGTCACATCCTGCACATCGACAACGTTGACCAATTTGTAGAGATTGGCTTCCACTTTGCTGGCATCCACACTGTCATCCACGGTGATGGTCATGCGTGAGACATTCGGGGTTTCCGAGTTCCCTACATTTAAAGACTTGATGTTGAAATTACGACGACGGAATAATGAAGCTACACGGTTCAGTACACCGGGTTTATCTTCAACTAAAGCAACGATTGTATGATCCATTTCTAACTCTCCTGTTTTTCCTGTATCGGGCGTCGTAACATCTCGTTCAGCGGAGCCCCGGCCGGAACCATCGGGTATACTGCTTCTTCATTCTCTACACGGAATTCGATCAAAACGGGACCAGGAGTTTCCTGAGCAAATTTGATCGCCTCCATCGCATCTTCGGGTTTTTCCACACGTCTTGCAGGGATACCGAAAGCCTCTGCCAATTTGACGAAATCAGGGCCCGAAATGGGTGTAGCAGCGTAACGTTTATCGAAGAAAAACTCCTGCCATTGGCGTACCATGCCCAAAAAGCTGTTATTCATCAGCGCGATTTTTACGTCGGCACCTTCCTGAACGATGGTTGCTAACTCAGCCTGTGTCATCTGGAAACTGCCATCACCGTCGATTAACCAGACGGGCTTCTCTTTATCGGCAAACCAGGCCCCCAATGCAGCGGGGACACCGTATCCCATTGTGCCTGCGCCGCCGGATGTCAGCAGACGATAAGGTTTCTCGAATTCGTAATACTGGGCAGCCCACATCTGGTGCTGACCCACACCGGTCACCACTGTCGAATCTCCTTGAGTGGCATTCCACAATGCACGGATGGCGTGGGCAGTATAGAGCTTGCCATCATCACGCCACTCCATGATGCTGCGTTCTTTGGTCTCGGCTTTCCATTGATCAATTTGTGCCATCCACCGAGGATGATCATATTCATCCATCATCGGGATCAAGTCGGTCAGTACATTTTTCAGATCACCCATTAAGGGCAGATCAACAGCGACATTTTTATGTACTTCGGTTGGGTCGATCTCAACGTGGATCTTCTTTGCCTTCGGGGCATAAGTGCTGAGCAAGCCAGTCACTCGGTCATCGAAGCGCATACCAAAAGCCAGAAGCAGATCGGCGTTCTGGATGGCTTCATTAGCATAGGCCTCGCCGTGCATCCCCATCATGCCCAGACTGAGCGGATCAGAAGCCGGAACCGACCCCAGCCCCAACAGGGTCATTGCAACCGGAGTATTGGTCTTGGTGGCGAACATCCGCAACTCATCCATCGCCCCGGACATTTGCACGCCATGTCCCGCCAAAATGACCGGTCGTTCAGCCGCTTCGATCAGCTTGACCGCTTCTTGCAGATCAGCTTCGGGCGCGCGTTCTGGCGGATGATAGCCAAGCAACGAGATCGGTTCTTCAGGATATTCGAATTCCATCTCTGCCAGTTGAGCGTTTTTGCAGAAATCGATCAAAACAGGGCCCGGGCGTCCGCTGCGGGCAATGTGGAAGGCTTCACGAACCACATCGGCGATCTCAGAAACATCGGTGATGAGATAGTTATGTTTTGTGATCGGGAGGGTAATACCCGTTACATCGATCTCTTGAAAAGCATCCCCGCCAATCAAATGGGCATGAACCTGTCCTGTGATGCATACGATCGGGACAGAGTCCATCATTGCGGTGGCAATTCCCGTAACCAGGTTCGTCGCTCCGGGACCAGACGTCGCTATGGCAACGCCGACCCTGCCCGAAGCACGAGCGTATCCGTCGGCGGCATGCGCGGCGCCTTGCTCGTGACGGGTGAGGATATGATGGATCGGGTATTTCAACATGGCATCATGGACGGGCATGATCGCGCCGCCGGGATATCCAAAAATGGTATCCACACCCTCGCGCACCATACATTCCATCATAATTTCTGCGCCGTTCATTTTCATAATCTTTCTCCTCTTGAATAATTCCGAAATTAAAAATCGGTTTTTAAGACTGCACCGCTATCGGCAGATGTGACAAAGTGGGCATAACGTTTGAGCCAGGGGCTTTGCGTATTCGGCGTAAATGGGGGCAAAGCGTCCAAGCGTGCCTGGATCTCCTCGTCACTCAGTTGTACATTCAAGGTGCGTGCTCCCAGATCGATCTCGATCATGTCACCGTTCTCAAGCACCGCAATCGGGCCACGTGCCGCTGCTTCGGGGCTGATATGTCCGATGCAGGCACCGCGTGTACCGCCTGAAAAACGCCCGTCGGTGATAAGTGCCACTTTTTCGCCCAAACCCATCCCCATGATGGCGGATGTTGGCGAAAGCATCTCCTGCATACCGGGGCCACCTTTTGGTCCCTCGTAGCGGATGACGACCACATCACCTTCCTGTACTTCCTGATTTAAAATGCCGCGCATGGCATCATCCTGGCTTTCATAAATGCGGGCAGGGCCTGTATGCTGGTGCATCGCCGGAGCCACGCCGCCAGTTTTAACGACTGATCCATTGGGTGCTAAATTACCGAACAGGATAGATAGCCCGCCGCTCTCCGAATAGGGATCATCCAGTGGATGAATGACATCCTCTTCCCTAACATTTATCCCGGCGATAGACTCACGCAGACTTGAGCCTGCCACCGTTGGCCGATCAAGGTGCAGCACCCCATCTTTTTTCGCCAACTCGTTCAAAATAGCCGGTACGCCACCCGCGCGATGGACATCTTCCATATGCCACTGCCCCGAGGGGCTGACTTTACATAAATGAGGTGTTTTCTTTGCAACTTTGTTGATTCTTTTAAGGTCGTAGGCAATCCCCGCTTCGTGTGCCAATGCCAGTGTGTGTAAAACCGTGTTCGTGCTGCCGCCCATCGCCATATCCAGCGCGAAGGCATCGTCGATGGCTTCTGGGGTCACGATCTGGCGCGGGGTCAGATCTTTCCCAACCAGGTCCATGATCTGGCTGGCAGCTTTTTGCGCCAGCGCTTCGCGCTCTTCGCTCAGCGCCAGTGCCGAGCCGTTGAAGGGCAGTGCCAATCCCAAAACTTCCAGCAGACAATTCATAGAATTGGCGGTGAACATCCCCGAACAGGATCCGCAGGTCGGGCAGCCGAAGTCTTCGAGTGTTTTCAGCCGTTCGGCGTCGATCTTGCCTGCCTTATATGCCCCGACGCCCTCAAAGACCGAAACCAGATCAACCACAGTGCCATCCGGCGTTTTACCGGCAGCCATTGGTCCGCCTGAAACAATAATGGTGGGAATATCCACGCGCAAGGCTGCCATCGTCATGCCGGGCACGATTTTGTCGCAATTCGTGATGCAGACCATGCCATCGAATTGGTGTGCCTGGATCATCGTTTCAACACTGTCGGCGATCAACTCGCGAGAAGGCAGACTGTATTTCATGCCGTAATGTCCCATCGCGATGCCATCATCCACGCCGATGGTGTTGAACTCAAATGGTACACCGCCCGCCGCGAGGACAGTCTTTTTTACCTGACGCCCAAAATCCTGTAAGTGGACGTGTCCCGGAATGATGTCGATATAGGAATTGACGATGGCGATAAAAGGCTTGTGGAAGTCTTCATCGCGGACGCCGGTCGCTTTGAGCAGGGAGCGGTGGGGGGCACGTTCGTACCCTTTTTTGATGGTGTCTGATCTCATCTTTATCCTTTTTGTTTATTATTAAGCAAACAAAAAGGGCTGCCCGTTTGGGCAGCCCTTTTTCAGCTTCAGCTTTGTGCTTCTACTTGCGCTCTATCTCGCAAGCTTCCCAAACGTGCATATCCTTGGTCCAAATAATAAGGACAAGGCTAATAAGGGTAAGGCTAATAAGAGCGAGTAAGTTCAAAGACATTAGATTAAAAGATTTAGTAGGTTTTCCTTGCTAAGTTGGGCGGTATTCTACAGGACTAATGAGTCCCTGTCAAGCAAAGATGGGAAATTGACCAATTTGTTAACCATATTTTTACATGGATGCAGATTTCTGACAAAATTTGGGTAATAATGCCAAAAGAATTGCAAATAGATTGCATTTTTGTTATTCCCACCATTGGTTCCTTGACCCTTATCGTAGGCAAGGCTAAAATTTCTCAAACCTTAAAATATGCTATACTTTGGTGCATGCGAACGCCAAGCGCTGAGTGGACAAAATGGGCTGAAACCCTTTCTCGTTTTCAGTTAGACGGGATCGCTGCTTGGTTGCTGGAAGCCTCTGAGCCTTTGCTTCTAATAGGTGCACAATTTATATATTTTGGACAGCCTGTTTTAGGCAACGAGCGCCTAATAAAATTTGCACAATTTCTTGAAGATAAAGAAGAAACTCGAGCGTTCGCCGCTTTCCTAAGGAAGGAATGATTCGTGCCTTTACCCACTCTCATTGGTCTCACTCTCATAGCATTTAGCGCAATTCTCTTGATTGGGCTTTACCTGCTTAAAGACCGGGTGAAAGCCTCTTTTCGAAAAATTCCCGCGTTTTCGAAATTTGACAAATCCGTTGGAACAGCCGTTGAAAAAGGGACACGCATTCACTTTTCTTTGGGTTCCGCAGATGTCGTACGCTCTCGCACGGCGGCTTCTTTTGTCGGGCTAAGTGTTCTGCGTCGTGTTGTAGAACTAGCTGCCGCCAGCGACGAGCCGCCTGTGGCAACTACAGGCGATGCTGCACTGGCAGTCCTTTCCCAAGACAGCTTGCGGACAGCTTATCGCGTTGCGGGTGCGGAGCAACAGTTCAAAGCAGATACAGGACGTGTGACCGGCTTGACACCTTTCTCCTATGCAGCAGCCTCTCTTTCAACCATTTACGATGAAAATATCTCGTCCAACGCACTTATAGGTGGATTTGGTGTTGAAGTCGGCTTGTTAGCGGATGCAACCGAACGCAAAGACGCTTATGCCCTTGCTGCGGCAGATTCCCTCCCTGCACAGGCAGTGCTCTATGTGAATTCCAAAGAACCGTTAATTGGTGAAGAATTATTTACTTCAGGTGCATATCTTAATGCTGGTCGAGCACATACTGTAAGCTTATACGTGCAAGATGCATTGCGTTGGCTGATTATTTTGGTTTTGCTTGGGGGAGCGGTAATGAAATTTTTGGCGGGGTTGGTATGAGCCGATACTTTGCCCCGGCAATAGCTATTTCAACAGGCCTATTGGTCTTATTAGGCTATTTTTTTCCACTTGGCTCATTTGCCGGGTTACGCGTAGCAATTATCCATTGGGCAGTTATTCTCGCCGGCGCTGCTGTTTTTATTGGCGTATTGAACCTGCTTTCCGTACACTATAAAAAAATACGTGCAAAAGAAAAGAATAGTATCTACAGCCTTTTGCTGATCGCTTCCCTTTTATTTACGCTTGTTTTTGGCATTATCTCTGGTTCAAACTCACCGGCAATGCTCAATGTTTTCAACATGGTTATTTTGCCGGTTGAAACCAGTCTGATGGCTATCATGGCTGTAACGCTGCTCTATGCGAGCATTCGTCTTTTACGCAAAAGAAATGATCTGATGAGCATCATTTTTCTGGTGGTAGCTGTTTTGGTAATGCTTGGTTCTGCACCTTTGCCTTTTTTCGAGATCCCCTTATTTAGTAATTTGATCAGACCTTATCTGGTCTCTGTTTTTGCTACAAGTGGAGCTCGCGGCATTTTAATAGGTGTTGCTTTGGGCACCCTGCTAACCGGTTTGCGCGTTCTCATGGGTGCAGACCGACCTTATGGGGATAAATAATGGAAACTATCCGATGCCCAATTTGTGGCACCCCCAACCCCGATTCTTTGGAACGTTGCAAAGCTTGTAACCAGCTCTTGAGGCAGAGCACAAGTGAGTTGGACGGTGGCGGGGAGCTCATCTCCTCAGGACAGACTCCCACGAAAAAGAAAACATCTGAGCTTGAACAAGTGCTTCCTGCCTGGTTGCGTCACGCTCGTAAGAGCGAAGATCAAGAAGAAGCTTCCCCAGATTCTGAAGAGACGCAGGCAGAAGATCCTGAGGAAGAGACACCGATACTCCCTGATTTTTCTGAGGAGCCCGAAGAAGATAAAAAAGCCGAAGCAGCAGATCCGCTGGATTGGCTCGCCGGTCTGGAAAGTGACGATGATGATGAGGAAGAAGTTGCTGATTGGTTGGTGAATTTGCAGGGTGATCTTGCACCTGAAGATGCACCCGAAGCTGAGGAGCCGCTTCCTGCCGGAACTCCTGCGACAGAAGAGCCGATTACAGCCAATATTCCACCTTCTACCGCAGATGAAGACGAAGAATCGATAAAAACTGACGAATTGCCCGGATGGGTTTCTGATCTTCAGGGAGATGCTGGCGATGATATAGAATCGATGCCAGATTTACTAGAAGAAGAGGAAGTTACTCTTCTTCAGGATGATGCTGACGAAGGCGAACTTCCGGATTGGCTTGCTCGTCTTTCAGAAGAAGCAGATTCGTCTCCAGCAACCGACGAAACGTCCGCTCCTGAGCTTGCTTCTGCACCAATGGCGGATGCAGAACCTCCGGCAAATGATTCTAAAGATGACCTCCCCGACTGGATGGGAGAACTTCAGGCTGTAGGTGAAGTAACAGTCGAGGGTATGCCCCCAATAGCTGAAGAGACCGAAGAAGCTTCTGTTGAAGACGAAGAGACACCTCTAGTTACAGAAGATGATCTTCCCGGCTGGCTTTTGAGCGGGGACGAAAATCCCCCTGCCCCTGAAAGCGCCGAAGAAGTACAGCCTGCTGAAGCTACCGATGAACTTCCCGATTGGATGGGAAATCTCGAAAATATTGAAAACGACTCTGCCGAGGCACCTTCCGCTGCCTTGATCGATGAAAGCCTACCTGACTGGCTTTCCGAAGAAACCGAAAGTCCTCTTGCCGTTGAAAGTGCTGACGAAGCACAGCCTGCTGAGAGCACCGGCGACAAACTTCCTGACTGGATGGCAGATATTCAAGTACCGGAAGATACAGCTCCTGTTGTTGAGAGCCCGGAAGAAGTGCAACCTGCTGTATCCTCTGAAGAACTCCCCGACTGGATGGCAGGTCTTCAAGCGCCGGTAGAGGAAGCATCTGTCGAAGGGGGCATTGAAGATGTGCCATCTTCCGATGCAGAGGATGCGCTTGAAAAAGCATCTGCACCTGCAATAGCGGAAGAAGAGTCTTCTGCCCCAATTGAAGATGATCTTCCCGGCTGGCTTGGTTCTATCCCGGCTGAAGATTTTTCTGGACAGGACCTTGAAACGGAAGATGCCTCTCCTCAGGCAGATTCTCAGAAAGAGCTGGCAAGCTCACAGGCGTCTGAGACATCCGACACAGGCACTGTAGCTGCTGACGATTCCCCCGATTGGTTAGATAGAATCGAGAAACCGGAAACAGGTCCGCTTGAAGAGATCAAACCGTCCTCAACTGAAGACGAGACACCAGATTGGCTATCTTCATTGCCCGTGGACGAGCTTGGTAGCGAAGAAGAAAGCCCCTCCGAAGCGGAGCCTACAGCAGCTATTTCAAGTAGTCCCGCTTTTGTTGATGATGACTCTCTTTTGGATACAGGTGAAGGTGACGATGCCGACGAAATTTTTGGCATCGAAATGCCTGATTGGCTTTCAAGTTTGTCTCCTTCTGATCTGGACAGTGCAGGAGAAGAAGAACCTCAGACAACCAAAGCGGATGTCCCTGAAGATTTATCTGACGCAGAGCTGCCGAGCTGGGTACAGGCAATGCGCCCGGTGGCATCTGTTGTCTCTGATTCGTCTAAGTCAAGAGCCAGTGAAGAACACGTTGTTGCTTCCAGTGGCCCGTTGGCAGGCTTGAGCGGGATTCTGCCCGTTGGCCCTGGGATGGGACCGAAGAACAAGCCCAGAGCACATGCTCTTAAGTTGCGTGTCAATGAAAGCCAACAGAGCAGTGCGGCTATTTTGGAAAAATTATTGGCGAGTGAGGCAGAACCCGCTGCTACACGCGCTGCTGAAAAAACTGCTTCGATCCCTCTTTTGCGTTGGGCAATTACGCTGCTGCTTTTCCTGACGATAGGCTTCTCTCTGTTTACTCAAACGATGATGACACCTTCTCCGAATATTGCCGTGCCAGAAGTTGGAGATGCTATTGAAGCGGTTAATCAACTTTCAGGTGATGGAAGTGCTCTGCTCATTTTTGATTATGAAGCAGCTTTATCTGCAGAAATGCAGGCTGCGGCAGCTCCGCTTGCGGACCATATTCTATTGCGGGGAGAGAATATAGCCTTGCTCTCTACATCCCCCACGGGACCTGCTTTGGCAGAGCAATTCTTGCGAGAGACGCAAAGCAGACATAATTATCAGCCTGGTTCAAATTATGTGAATTTAGGCTATTTGCCTGGCGGTGCATCGGGGATGTTGAACTTTGTAAGTAGCCCGCATAATGCTATTGCTGCACAAATGGATGGCATTTCTGTTTGGACCCTGCCCCCACTTGCCAATATTAGTAAACTGACAGATTTCTCGCTTGTGCTTGTATTGACCGACGATGTCGAACGTGGACGCGCGTGGATTGAACAGGCTTCCGCTACCCTGAACGATGCCTCGGTCCCCCTGCTGATGGCTGTCAGTGCCCAGGCAGAGCCGGTTATTTACCCGTACTATGCCTCTGCGCAAGTAGACGGTCTTGTTAGTGGGCTCTCTGGTGGCGCAACTTATGAGCGCCTTCAGGGGCAAAACGGACTTGGTCGCAAATATTGGGATTCTTATAGCCTCGGACTTCTGGTAGCTGAGATCCTGATCGTGATCGGTGGAGCAGTTAATTTCCTGGCGGCTTTACAAGCACGTCAAAAAGTAGATAAGGACGAGGCCTAAAATGTCTTTTTCTTCTGAGTTGATTTCGGGCTTGGTCGCCTCTCTCCTGACGATATTTGTTCTGTCCTATCTGATCGGGGATCAGGTGCTTTTCCGCGCGACGATCTATGTCTTTGTTGGAGCATCCGCTGGTTATGTAGCAGCCGTTGCCTGGCATCAGGTTCTGGCACCCAATCTTTTGCGCCCGCTTCTTTATGGCGCACCTAATGAGAAAGTTTTAGTTCTTATTCCCCTTCTTTTGGTTCTTCTGTTATTTGCAAAAGCCATACCACCTCTTTCAAAATTGGGCACGCCTTCAGTCGCCTTTATGGTCGGGACAGGTGCGGCCGTTGCCATTGGCGGTGCAGTAATGGGGACGATCTTCCCGCAGGTCAACGCCGCGATTGATCTTTTCGATATGACTGCAGCCAGCCAACGCGGTATCTCCTCAGGCATTCAATTCTTTGAAGGTGGCTTGATGTTATTGGGTACTGTTTCTACTTTGGCATATTTCCAATTCACAGCAAGACGGGGTGATGATGGGAAATATCGCCGAAATCCATTGACCAATATTCTCTCTTTGATCGGTGGGGTTTTTATTGCCATCACTTTAGGTGTCCTTCTTGCCGGTGTTTATTCAGCAGCGCTCACAGCATTAATCGAGCGTCTTGACTTTCTGATCTCCTTTGCAGGTTCATTATGGCTTCAGTAGTTGAAAGCGATTCTGTTCTGGCTCTTGATATTGGCTCAGCCACTACGCGTGCCATGCTCTTTGACGTGGTCGAGGGACGTTATCGTTTTGTGGCCATCGGGCAGGCACCGAGTACTGCACATGCCCCTTTTAACGATATTTCTCCCGGTGTTGAAGCTGCCATTGATAAATTGCAAGAGATCACCGGTAGAATCTTTCTGGATGCTGACCGTCGCTTGATCTCATCCATACAGGCGGATGGCAGCGGTGTTGAAGCGGTCTCTGCCACGATCTCTGCTGGAGCAACACTCAAGATCATTGTTGCCGGGTTGCTCTCTGATGTCTCCCTTGAAAGTGCCAAAAATCTTGCAGAGTCCACCTACGCTCGCGTTGTAGAAAGTCTCAGCCTAAACGATACCCGTAAAGCAGAAGAACAGATCGACTCTATCTTGAAAGCAAATCCAGATCTGATCATCATCGCGGGTGGAACAGATAACGGTGCATCCCAATCTCTTCAAAAAATCATAGAGATCATTGGCTTGGCAACCTATTTGATGCCCGCTGATCGACGACCGGTTATTATCTTTTCCGGCAACCAGGAAATGAATAAAGACGTTCGTGGACTTCTTGAACCTCTCAGCAGCGGTCTGTACAACACATCTAATATTCGTCCTTCTGTTGAAGAAGAAGATCTGGCACACGCTCGCAAGGAATTGGCACGTGCGGTCATTTCGATTCGCAAGAAACAGATCCCCGGTGTAGACGAAATGGATATGTGGTCGGGCGGGCATTTGCTTCCCTCCTCGTTTGCTGAGGGAAGGATTATTCAACTCCTTAGTAAATTATATGGCGAGGGGAAAGCAGTTCTCTCTGTTAATTTGGGCGCTTCTGCCACGACCCTGGCAGCAGGCTTTGGGGACCGCCTCTATACAAAAACATACCCTCAACTTGGCATTGGTGCAAACCTTGCCGAATTATTGGAATACACTACGCCCGAGAATATCGCTCGCTGGCTGACCATTGATATTTCCCAACAACGGATCAGTGATTATCTATACACCAAAGCTCTCTATCCCAACAGTATTCCGGCAACAAAAGATGATCTGCAGATAGAACAAGCACTGGGACGTGAAGCCTTACGGATTGCTGTAAAGAGATCGCAAGAGAATCTACCGGAAGACGTGCCTGCTCTCAAAAAGGACTTGCTTCCGTTATTTGAAATTATTTTGGCTGGAGGCAGTATCCTCTCAAACGCCCCCTCATTAGGGCAAAGCCTCCTCATCATGCTGGATGCGCTTCAGCCGGTTGGGATCAGCACACTTATCCTCGATCAGAATAATCTTCTCCCGGCATTAGGGGCAGCTGCAGAAGTCAATAGCATCTTGCCGGTTCAGGCACTTGAAACAGGTGCCTTTGTTAATCTTGCCACGCTGGTCGCTCCGCTAAGCTCTGCGCGTTATGGTGTTAGCATTCTCAAAGCCAGCTTGCGCCGACCAGATGGCTCTGTTAGTGTGGCAGAACTTAAACAAGGCGGTTTTGAAGCCTTGCCGCTCAGGATCGGTGAAGTTGCCGATCTGGTTTTACAGCCTCGCCATCGTGCAAATATCGGCCATGGTGCTGGACGAAAGATCTCCATGAAGGTGGGCGGCAGCGCTTTGGGCATCGTCCTTGATGGGCGCGGGCGCCCGCTCGTATTGACATCGGACGAAATCCGCCGTCGTGATCTGATCAAAAAATGGCTCTGGACATTGGGAGGCTAAAGATGCTTGCACCCGTAGCGCATAACCTCGCATTGACAACGATCCTCCGAAAACGTGTCTTGCCCGTTGACGGGGAAGTAATACCCAAGTTAAACCAACATGTTTCGGCAACCGACGTGATTGCAGAAGCCTCTTATTCCCACAGCCATCATTTGATCGACGTTGCACGTATTTTAGGAATCAGACCTGCTGCTGCTGAAAAACTTGTCAGCTTGCGTGTTGGTGAGCAAGTTGCGGCTGGGACAGTTGTTGCTAGTGGTGGTGGCTTGATTTCGAAAACGATCAAAGTTGAGCATAGTGGACGAGTTGTCGCAACAGGTGGCGGACAGGTTTTACTGGATATTTCGCAAAAGGATTTTCAACTAAAAGCAGGTATCTCTGGCGAAGTGATCGAGATCATCCCCAAGCGGGGTGTGGTCATTCAGGAAGTGGGGGGCTTGGTACAGGGTATTTGGGGAAACGGCAAGATCGATCGAGGTAGACTCCATCTTCTTGCCGAGAAACCGAACGAAATATTGGCAGCAAGCCAATTGGACATCAGCCTCCGCAGCCTTGTTCTTTTGGCGGGTTCCTGCCAGGATGCAGATAGCCTGAAGGTAGCGGCAGATATCACAGCCCGAGGGCTGATCCTGTCCAGCATCCATCCATCTCTGATGGGATTGGCGCGCAAGATGCCTTATCCCATTGTTGTAACGGATATGATCGGGCAACAAGCGATGAATGTGATTGCCTACAAAATACTGAGCACAAATAATCAGCGTGAAAATGTTTCGCTGAATGCCGGTGCGTTCAATCGTTATACTGGAGCGCGCCCTGAAATTGTGATCCCATTGCCGCACACAGATATCCCCTCCACGCCACGTGAAGTGGATCTTTTTGCTCCCGGGCAGGCGGTTCGTTTATGCCGCGCCCCCCACGCTGGTGCAACGGGAATATTGGAGAACTTGCCTGCTACAATGAAAACCCTGCCAAATGGTTTACGTGTGACGGCTGGTATTGTGAAGCTGGATAACGGTGAACGGGTAACCGTTCCTCTGGTAAACTTGGAAGTACTGGGATAATATTCCCTTATTAGAAAGAGGAGAGCAGCCATGGCTATTTTTGATGATAACGATATTAACTTCGAAGAAGAGGAAGAACTCCCGGAAGAGTCGAGTAACCGAACTTTCATTATTGCTGCCAGTGTGATGGGTGGGATCATTCTGATCTCCCTGCTTTGTATTGCCGGATATGCCCTGTTTTTTGCACCGAATCAGCAGGAAGCGGCCGCTAATGCCGAAGCAACATTGATCGCTCAAAACACGCAGGTTGCTCAGATGTTGACGGAGACAGCTGTAGCGAATGCCGCTGCCCTGACACCGGTGGCAAGCCCAAGCGCTATCCCCTCCCCAACAGCGAGTCCAACGCCCGTGATTGCAGTTGCTACCGATACCCCAACAGCTACGCCTGATGTGGTTGCGACCGGCACCGTGGCTGCGGCGCTTACCCAGGCTGCTGAGGCGATCCAGACCACTGTCCCGACCCCCTCTGCATTGTCAGATACCGGTTTCGCGGACGATGTAGGTATCCCCGGTTTGTTCGCGATGATGCTCCTGCTCCTTGCGGTGATCTTCTTTGCCCGCCGAATGCGGCAGGCTTCAGCCAGCTAGCTTTCGTAAACTAAATAGAGACGCCCCTGATGAATTTTCATCAGGGGCGTTTTTTATGCCTTAACTATTCTCCCCTAAATATATTTTGCCCTAAAGGGTGCTACGCGAGGGGAGATGCCCGCCTGTACCCGATAGAGTGTAGGGCAGAGGGGCTACTACGGCACTGCGTAAATATTGACCATGCCATCTGAGAAAACTAACTCGAGATAACGCTGGAATTTCCCTTCGCTGACGGTGTAGGTCGTTCGTTCGAGCGTCCCGACGTAGATATAGCCCACTTCATATCGGTCAAGCAGAGTTTTGGTAGTGACCCAATCAGTTGCTGTGTAAATGGTTTCGATATCACTCTGGCGAGAGCCCATTTCTTCATATCCGCCCCGCCACTGGGATTCGTGCCCGGGCCAGCCGAGCACGGTTTGCAGGCCTGTATTGGTCGAGATACGGGCATAGCCAGAATAGCTGCCACCCACAGCTTCAAGAATGACGCCATCGGGCGCGGTTTTCAGCCAAGCAATCGCTACTGCTTCATCGGGCGTGTTGCGGGTGATGTAGGCGGCACTATCAAGAGTCCACTCGACGGGTTTGAATCCGTTGGTTTTTCCGAGTACGCCATAGAGGGGATAGACCAGGCCTGCTACGATGACAAAACTAATAAAAATCGTATTTACCCAATTCCAGACGCGTCGTGTATTTTGAAGCAGGATGATCGCTCCGTAAGCAGCGGCGAGACTCCACAAGAGCCATGCCTGAGAGTAGAACTTGAAAATGGTGTTCATCCGCGTGCCGAATTGGTCGCGCAGATAGAGATATTCGGGGGCGAGCACGAGCAGCCCGCCGAGGGTGATGAGCAGAAGGATAAAAGATCTCGTTGGCGTTTCTGTAGCGATTTCTTCATCATCGCCATAGGTATCCTGTTTGAGCAGCAGGGAGAAAGCTCCACCTATCAAGAGGAATAGGGTGATCGCGCCGCCGATATAAAGCCCGCGGCGGCTGTTCGCGGCGATGAAGACTTCTCGTAAGGTTTCCTTGCCTTGAAAGCGGATCAGGGTCATGGCGAGGTTCTCGTTGAGCAGAGTAACGGTCCACGCGCCAAGCCAGGATAAAAGCCAAAGGAACAGAGGCAAGCCCAGGGCAAGGGCGAATCCGAGTATCCAGTCCGGTTTGCGTTTTTCGCTGCGCCAGAGATGAATCATCCAGAAAAAGATCGGAATAAAGAGCGTCCCGAACATGACCCAAAGATGTGCGCCGCGAGTGGGATTGATGAGATTGGGTAATATGCCGCCCGCCTGAGAAGAGAATCCGATGTAAAAGGGTAGGTAGAGAAGAAACGCGCCAATGCCCGTGATAAAGCCGAAAAATATAAAATCTTCAAGACGGAGCCAACTCCAGCCATTTTCACGGACGCGGGCAAGCACATATGCCGATGCGATCAGGGCGGCGGCGATGAGAATATCCCATGTGTTCAGGAAAGCGATGCCGCCGAGTAAAAGGGCAACGCTGAAAAGCCCAAAAGGTGCGATCCTGAAGCGATAACCAAAGAGACTGGTTTTGCCGCGCCAACCACCCAGGAAAATATTGAGCCCGACCGCCACCGCCAGAAGCATAAAGGGCATGATGAGCACATGCGGATGTAAATCGCCAAGCAAATAGGAAAAGAAGGGAAATTCATCGATGATCTCGCGATGGTTGCCGAGCAGGTCGTAATCCTGAATGACCCGCGAAGCCCGCCACCACCACCAAAAACGTTCGGGAATATCTCCAACGGTAGCCGGATCACGGCTGAGTTCCTGCATGTCGAGCCAGATCCAGAAATTTTGAGATTTATTGTTCCAGAAAATGCCGTTTTGATGAAGTAGTTCCAGAAAACCTTCAAAATTTGAAACCAGAAGTAAGAAGAGCGGGGCAAGAAAGGCATTTCCTGTTGCCCCCTTGCGGTTTGCCAGAAGGTTAAAAAGCACGCCATACGCACCGACTGCGCTCAGCGCAAAGACCAAGGCCAGCATCAGGTTGAAGGCCACGCTGCCAGCGGTTGCAGTCACTTTGGCGAGCATGGCCGTGATGATATAGCCGAAATGATAATAGGATATCGCATAACCACTTAGCCACGGGTCACGCGGCGGGAAGGTTGGCGAGCGTAGAATCGCGTTGATGAATGCCAACTCCATCGGCTTTTCGGTGCCGAGCGCTTCAGGGTTCGCGGCACGGATTATCGCAAGGAGGGCGAAAGCGAGCAGGAAAAGGATCTCCACGCTCAGAATGAGCTTCAAATGCTCTCTTGCCCATTGGACGATTTCACCGAGACGCTCGCCTGTAGACTTGCCACCTTTATTGACTTGTGTGCCAACCCAAAGACTTAATCCCGCCAAAACCGCCAGCCCGAGCAATATCCCGCCGACGTCATTCTGGGCGATGCCAAGAGATGCCAGCATCCAGAAGGCGTACGCCCAGATCAGCAGCCCCACCGTGCGTGCGAGGCTGTAGCCCCGATCAGCAAATTTGGGGAAGAGGCGATAGATGAGCGGGAAGGTGAGCAGTCCCAGCAGGGTGAGGGTGAGGTACCAGATGATGAAATTGAGCATAGAGAAATCAGTAATCAGTGATTAGTAGTCAGGAATTAGTGTGGACCGAGCCTGCCGAAGCAGGCTTCCATGAACTGGACAGGGGATTTATCCCCGCGATGGAAAAGAAAATTCTCCTCTTTCGTCAGGTGAAAAATCTAAAACATCAACAACCGCATCCAAGTTCAGCGCACCGTAGATATGAGGAAACTTGCCGTTTAAATCCGCAGGAGCATTCCCAAGGGCGGGATGTTCGGGCGGATCCCATTGCAGTTTGGCGGACAGGCGTTCGGGATCGATGACGAGCAGTACCAAACCCGTCTGCCCGCAGTAAAAGGCATTCGCCACAGGCGCGGCTTGGACATCCGTCGAGCAGTGGATAAAGCCTTCGCTTTCAAGGCTGGCGGGACGGTAGTCGCCGCTTGCTTGGGCGGTTTCCCAGTCCGTGCGGGGGGTAATGTGGTAGATGAGGGGCATAGATACCTTTTTGTTTAGAGTGCCAAAATTATACCCTCTCCCTTAACCAAGAGACCGAGTATCTTGGAGATACTCGGTCCCTGAAATCAATTTGGCCGCCCGATGGTCAACCATCGGGCTAAAAGCGGAAGGATGCTGAAGCACCCTTCTCATTTCATGTTTTTAGCCCCGTCAGGGCGATTTTGGCTAAACCTATGCCTTGTCGATCTGCAAGACCTCTTTATTGCGCATACGATAATTCCCGTTGCCAGCTAAAACTTGATCGACAAATTGCTCAGGCACATCCACATAGGTCTGCTGGTCTTGAATATGGATCGCACCCAGAGATTTGCCCGGAATATTGGCATGGTAGGCGATGGTGCCGACCACGTCACTGGGGCGAATGCCATCAGAGCGGCCTTTATCGAGCGCCATGCGCACCATCCCCTCTTCGTGAGATTTGCGTGTGGTGTTATATGAGCGCGTCTTGCGGCTTTGTCCACCTTTTTTGAAATTCTCACCGCGTTTGTAGCGTCCGGGGCGGCGAGAATCACGTTTTGACGTCCACTCGCGCACTTCGCCGATCGCTTCAATGGCGCGTTGGTTTTCGCTCTCACGCACAATGCGCAGGGCAGCGGCGGCAATATCCACCGGGCTATGACCAGATGCCATCAGTTCGTTCACGGTTTCCAATTCGTTCTTGTAGCGGGCGCGGCGCAGCCAAACTTCCATGCGTTCCACGATCTGGGCTTTGCGTGCATTCAAAATATCCGCTTTGCTGGGCAACTCACCTTTGGTTTGCTTTTGGCGGGTATAGCCCTCGATACGATGCAGCATACGGGTTTCGCGCGGGGTCAGCAGAGTGATGGCAATGCCATCTTTCCCGGCACGACCGGTGCGTCCAATGCGATGGACAAAAACTTCGGGGTCGTCTGGCAGATCATAGTTGAAGACGTGGGAAATATCATCAATATCGAGACCACGTGCTGCCACGTCTGTTGCGACGAGGACTTTGATATGGTCGTTGCGGAAACGGGACATGACGCGTTCGCGTGCATCCTGGGAGAGGTCTCCGTTTAACATCTCTGCCGAGAAACCACGCGTTGCGAGCTCGTTCGCTAACTCACCTGTCCCGGCGCGGGTGCGGACGAAAATAAGCGCACGGCTGATCGCTTCGGTCTCAAAGAGACGGGTGAGCGCAGCAAGTTTATCGCGTTGATTGACGAGGTAATAACGCTGTTCAATGGCGGCAACGGTCAGTTGTTTGCGTTTGATAACGACTGATTCCGGATCGATGAGATATTTTTTCGCCAACTGGCGGATGCGCGATGGCATCGTTGCCGAGAAGAGTGCCACCTGTCGGCGTGTGGCTGTGGCGTCTAGCAGGGTTTCGATATCTTCGATGAAGCCCATGCTGAGCATCTCATCTGCTTCGTCGAGGACGAGAGTACGCACTTCGCTCAGGTCGAGCGATCTTTTGTTCAGGAGGTCGAGCAGACGCCCGGGGGTGCCAACGACCACGTCGACGCCACGTTTGAGGGCGCTAATCTGGCGTCCATACGAGGAACCGCCATAAATAGCCAGCACGCGAACGCCCGTGTATGCACCGTAGGCTTCCATCGCCTTGGCAACTTGCATGGCAAGTTCGCGCGTGGGAGAAAGCACCAGCGCCTGGGGTTTGCGTTGTCCTGAGATCAGGTTGTGAAGAATAGGGAGGGAAAAGGCAGCGGTTTTGCCCGTGCCGGTTTGCGCTTGTCCGATTACGTCGACGCCGGTCAGCATGATGGGGATCATCTGTGCCTGAATAGGGGTTGGCTCATCATAGCCGCGTTCAGTAAGCGCCTGCATCAGCTCTGGACGCAGGTTTAAATCATTAAATTGGGTTGTCATGCGAGTCTCCTACTTGCATTTGGGTCTTGATAGGTCCGTGACACAGCCGCTTTTCAGCGCTCTGTTTGTTCGTTCAACAGTGGACCCATCCCAATAGAAGTAAGAGTCTCTCTGTTGCAAGAAAAAGTCCCGAGCTTGTCGGGCTTTTGGAATACCAAAACTAGAATAAAAGCTCCGTACGGAGCGGACGGAGTATATCACAGTTTTTATTGGTTGAAGTGTACAATAATGAAAGAAAGGACACCACTATGAACCCTACGCTTGAAACTATCTTAAAACGAAAATCTATGCGTGCTTTTGAAAAGCGCACCGTCGAGCCGGAGATCAAAGCCCAAATTCTCGAAGCCACCCTGCGTGCGCCGACCGCGGGCAATATGATGCTCTACTCCATCCTCGATATCACCGATCAGCAGATCAAAGAGACCCTCGTCGAAACCTGCGATAATCAGCCTTTTATCGCCCGCGCCCCGATGGTCTGGATCTTTCTCGCTGACTATCAACGCTGGTACGATTATTTCATTTATTCAGATGTGGAAACCCTCTGCGCCGAACGGGGCGAAGATATGCGTATGCCCGAGGAAGGCGATCTCTTCCTGGCTTGCTGCGACGCCCTGATCGCGGCGCAGAATGCTGTCATCGCCGCAGACTCTCTTGGCCTTGGCTCCTGCTATATTGGCGACATCATGGAGAATTACGAGACCCACCAAAAGCTGCTCAACCTGCCGCCCCACGTTTTCCCCATCGCGATGTTGGTATTTGGCTATCCTACCCAGCAACAAAAAGATCGTCAGATGACACCCCGCTTTGATGAAAAATTCATCGTTTTTGAGAATCAATATCAACATTTGAGCGACGATGATTTTGATGAGATGTTTGGTGAACGCGGGAAGCAACTTCCGCAAGGGAAGGCGATGCAGGATATCACCAATCTGGGGCAGTTCATCTATAATCGCAAAGTTGGTTCCGATTTTTCGATCGAGATGAGTCGCTCGGTGCGTGAGATGCTCAAAATGTGGCTCAACGGGAATGAAAAATAAGTTCGGGTTGGCGCTAGCTGTCTATTTGCTCTTTTGCGGATTGAGCTATCTCAGTGAAGTGGGGGATGCTCTCTTTGGGATCGTAGTCGTGATCGGACTTGGATTTCCGCTTGCTCACGCCAAATGGACAGGGGATTGGGCGTCGATGGGATTCCGTGAAACGAGTGTCGCCCCGAGCATCGGATGGGGTATCCTCGGCGGTGTCCTGAGCGGGCTGATTGGCGTGGCAGTGCTGCCTGAGTTATTCATCCCGTCCAATTTGGGGATGCAGCTGCTGATCGGTGTTCCGCTTTGGGCATTGGTAGCCAGCCCCTTTCAAGAATTCTTTTTTCGGGGTTATCTCCAGCCTATTGTCCAGGCGCGTTTCGGTGATGTATGGGGGCTGCTGCTTGCCAACCTGGGATTCACGCTCTGGCATTATTGCGCTCCCTTCAGCGGATCGCCTATTCCGTTGAACACTATCACGGGGTTCGCATCCACCTTTTTGGCAGGCTTGGTCTATGCCTGTATTTTCCAGCGCACGAAGCATATCGTTGCCCCGTGGTTGGCGCACTTGCTGACGGGGATCATCTTCATCGTCGTCGGTGCGATGGATTTTGTCAGTGCTTTTTGAAGGAGTTAATCATGCAATCTGAATATTGGATCATCCCTCTTGCCTTGCTTGGGTTTGTTGCTTTTTGGTCTTTTGTTGTTTGGCTTATTGCATTTTTGGGAGGTTGGCAGCGACTAGCTGAACATTATCGGGATTTTGATAATTATCAGGGCAGAAAGTTGCGCGGCAAAAGCGGACGTTTTGGTGGAACGTCCTATAGCGGTGTGCTCATCTTTGGCGCAGATTTTATGGGAATGTATTTAGCTGTGAGTCCCTTTTTCAGAATAGGGCATCCGGCGTTATTCATCCCGTGGAATGATATCCAGATGGAAGAGCAGCAGCGAATATTTATGACCTATACGACGCTTACATTTGCGAAAGTGCCCAAAGTGAAGTTGACTATTCCCTCGCGTGTGATAGCGCAGGTACAGGAATTGAAAACAGGGAATCTGCTATAACTATCTCGTTACAAGTCAGAGCAATGAGATGTTAGGAATGTAAGAGAGTTTCTGTTACAAGAGTGGATTGTATTATGAGTATAATAGAAGTAGGCTTGGAAGTATCAAGTGGAGGTGTCTTGTGTTGAATAGACAGATAATTGAAAAGATGATTGAGGAAATGGGGTTGAGTGCAGCAGACAGAATTCAATTTTCGCAGTTTGAAAATTGGACAAAAATGTTATCCAACAATTTTTCATTGAAAAATCAAATATTCATTGAAGTGTCGACTACAACTGAATCTGATGTTGAAGCAAAGGGAGAAAATAAAGATGGCGAATTGGGACGAAGTCAATAATGAAATAAAAAAAGCTGGTAGTACACATGATGTTGTTCGGCGAAATTACATTAGAGAACTTCACAAGTTAACAGGCCGAAACGTAATAATTTATTATTCAGGGTGGTTGCAAAAACCTGGAATGATGGGGACAGAATTAAATGATGCAGATAAAAGCGGATTTATGAATGTTATTCATAGACTTGACCCCAAGGCAGGACTTGATTTAATTTTACATACGCCAGGGGGAGAAACTGCAGCAACAGAATCTCTCGTAGATTATTTACGATCTGTATTTGGTACAAATATTAGGGCAATTATTCCACAACTAGCTATGTCTGCAGGAACAATGATTGCCTGTGCGTGTAGTGAAATAATCATGGGGAAGCAATCGAGTTTGGGACCTATTGACCCACAATTTCAAGGTATTCCCGCTCATGGTGTAGTTGAAGAATTTGAAAGGGCATATCAAGAAATAAAGGCAGATGGGGCTAAGGCTGCAGTATGGCAACCTATTGTAAATAAATACCCACCAGCATTTATTGGGGAATGTGAAAAAGCTATTCAGTGGTCTGAAGAAATGGTTAAAGATTGGTTACTAACAGGTATGCTGGCTTCCGAAGAAGATGCGGAGACAGTTGCTGATAATGTAGTTCAAGAATTAGGAAATCATGCTTTAACAAAATCCCATGCTAGACATATGTCTCTTGAGAAATGTAAAACTATGGGTCTTAAAATTGTAGAGATGGAGAATAATCACGATTTACAAAGTGCAATCCTATCAGTACATCATTCATGTGTTCACACATTATCGGCAACAGCAGCTTACAAGTTGATTGAAAATCATAACGGCACAGCTTTTATTCAAATTGCTAAGCAGATGGTTGTGCAACAATAAACTCTCTACCCTTGACTCCAGCCCCTTTTCGCAGATAATAGGAGCCAACGCGATGACGGAGGAAAGTACGTCAGCGGAAGTCGCTAGAGAGGCAGGTGCATTGACTGAAACGCTTGCTCGGCAGAACCTGATCGAAGTTCCCTCCTGAGCTGTCTGGGTGAAGGTACGAGCATGACTCGCAGTTGTAGTTCAGACCGTAAGCTCTACGTTATAAGGGCAGCCGATGTTAGTCGGCACAGAGCGGAGTGCGTTTCTTTGCACTCAACGTGGGTGGTACCGCGGGAATCTTCCTCCCGTCCCATTGCGGGATGGGAGTTTTGTTTTTAAATTCTCACCACGGAGAACACGGAGTACGCAGAGATTTTGAGAAAAAAGAGAAAAACAAAAAGCTTTTCTCCGTGCTCTCTGTGAGCTCTGTGGTGAATAAAGAACGAAGGAGGCAGTTATGCTCGATAAATTAAATGAGATCGAATCGACTGCGCTGGAATCGCTCAAATCCGTTACGGATGATGAGGCTTTACAAGCGTGGCGTGTAAAACATACGGGGCGCAGTTCCGCGCTGATGGAGGTCTTTAAAGGCATCGGTAAGGCCGCGCCCGAAGAACGCGGCAAGATCGGTAAACGCGCCAACGAAGTCAAAGTCGCGCTCGAATCCGCTTTAACGGAACGCGGTGCATTGATCAAAGAACAGGAATTAGCCCGTTCTCTGGAAGAAGATCATCTTGACGTGACCCTGCCCGGTCGTCCCGTGCGTCACGGTGGTGTCCATCCTGCCACGCAGACCCTGCGCAGTATCCTCGATATTCTCGCGGATATGGGCTTTCAGGTCTATACATCCCGTGAAGTGGAATCGGATGAGTACAACTTCCAGCACTTGAACTTCCCGGTTGGACATCCCGCGCGTGAAATGCAGGATTCCTTTTACGTGGAAGGTGGCAGTGACGATAACCCGCTGCTGATGCGTACCCACACCTCGCCGGGGCAGATCCGTGCGATGCGTGAGTTCGCTGCGAGTGACCCCGATAACCCGCCCCCGATCCGTATCTCGCTGCCGGGGATGTGCTACCGCTATGAACAGATCACAGCCCGTTCCGAGATCCAGTTCCATCAGGTCGAGGGCTTGGCTGTTGGTGAGAATATCACCTTCAGTGACCTGAAAGGCACGCTCAACGATTTTGCGCGTCGGATGTTCGGTCAAAACGCGCGTACGCGTTTCCGAGCCCAGCATTTCCCCTTCACGGAGCCTTCCGCTGAAATGGATGTGGAATGCTATTTGTGCGGTGGCGATGGTTGCTCGGTCTGCAAGAAATCGGGCTGGCTCGAAATTCTTGGTTGTGGCATGGTGCATCCAAATGTGCTTGCAGCTGGTGGTTACGACCCCGAACGCTACACTGGTTTCGCTTTCGGCATGGGCCCTGAACGTCAGGCCATGTTGCGGCACCATATTGAAGATATCCGCTATTTCTGGGGAAATGACGCCCGTTTCTTAGAGCAGTTTTAGAGAGTAGAAAAGAGAGATAAGAGAAAAGTAGAGAGTAATAGTTTTGACTAATTGTCTACTCTTATCTCTAGTCATTTAGGAGCAAGCATGAGTGTTCAAGGTTTGAAGCGGTTGAAAGTTTGGGTGCGAACGAAAGATTTTGCGCTCACGATCTATAAAAGCGTTTTACCCTTGCTACCCGCCGAAGAGAAATGGGCGTTGAAGCAGCAACTCAGACGCTCATCGCTGAGTATTTCGTCCAATATTGCTGAAGGTTATGGGCGTTATTACTATCAGGATAATGTTCGCTTTTGCTATATTGCTCGTGGTTCTTTGGAAGAAGTGTTGAGCCAAATCGTTTTCTGTTTTGAAGCTGGGTACATTCCAGAAGAGATTTATAAAGAACTCGAAAAAGAAGGCGAAGAATTAGGTCGTATGCTCAACGGCTATATTGCATATTTGAAGAAGAGCAAACAAGGAGCGAATGAGCCTGGAGCTAATCGTATCATCCGTGAAGAAAGTCTAGACTATCTTGTCAAAGACTCTGAAGATCACGAAGACACTAATCTCTAATCTCTTTTCTCTAATCATCTCTCTCCCAAGGAGAAAATCATGAAATTACCTGTTTCCTGGCTAAAAGATTACGTCAATATCAATATCTCGGTTGAAGAGCTGGCCAGCATGCTCACTCTCGCTGGCCTTGAAGTTGAAGAAATTCACTATATCGGTTGGGCTATGCCTAACTACACGGATGGCGAGAAGCACGAATTCAAAACCTACGGGCTTGAATGGGATCCCGAAAAGCTGGTCGTCGCGGAAATTCGCGAGGTCAAGCCGCATCCCGATGCTGACCGTCTCGTGCTTTGTGATCTTTATGACGGCACAGACGAACACCTTGCACTGACGGGTGCACCGAATTTATTGCATCTGAAGACAGCCGGTCCGCTTGAAAAGCCCATGAAGGTCGCCTATGCCAAAGAAGGCTCGGTGATATACGATGGTCATAAAGAAGGCCAGGTGCTCACCAAGCTCAAACGTGCCAAAATTCGTGGTATCGAATCCTACTCGATGGTTTGTTCCGAGAAGGAGCTTGGTATCTCTGATGAGCATGAAGGTATCATTATTCTGGATGATGATGCGCCGGTTGGTATGCCTTTGGCGGATTATATGGGCGATGCGGTTTTCAGCATCGACATCTTGCCGAATAACGCTCGCAACGTCAACGTGCTGGGCATTGCCCGAGAGGTTGCTGCACTCACAAATCAACCGCTAAAACGCATCGACAAGAAGCCCTACGAAACCAGCGGTGAGCCGATCAAGGACAAGGTCAAGATCAATATCACCAACCCCGAGCTGAATGCCCGCTTCGTCTTCGGTCTCATCCGTGATGTAGAAGTTGGCCCCAGTCCCTATATCGTTCAGCGTCGTTTACGCTTGGCCGGTATCCGCCCGATCAACAACCTCGTCGATGCGACCAACTACGCCATGTTTGAAGTTGGTGAGCCCCTGCACGCCTTCGATTACGACGTGCTCCTTGAGCGCGCCAAGGGCAAACCGGTGGTCATCACAACACGCACCGCTGAAGAAGGTGAGAAACTCGTTACACTCGATGATATCGAGCGCGAATTGCAGACATCCAACGTGCTCGTCTGTGATGAGCAGGGTGCGCTGGCGATGGCCGGTGTGATGGGCGGTGCTGAGTCTGAGATCAGCGAGACAACCACAAATGTTTTGCTCGAGGGCGCGGCGTGGAACTTCATCAATATCCGTCGCACGGCCAATCATCACAACCTGCCGTCGGAAGCTTCCTACCGCTTCTCGCGCGGTGTCCACCCTGCGATGGCGGAAGCTGGTGTCAAGCGCGGCCTGTACTGGATGCAGAAATGGGCCAACGGCAAGATTGCGCCTGATTTGGTCGATGAATATCCACTCCCGCCGGTTGACCCTGTAGTTATCGTCACCGAAGCGGACGTCAGAAAACTGCTCGGGGTCGAGCTTTCCGCGGCAAAAATTGCGGAACTGCTCGCCCGGCTCGAGTTTGAGTGTCAGGTTGAGGGCACGAGTGTCACGGCGGCAACGCCGCCATTCCGTATGGATATTGGTGAAGGCGTGGTCGGCAAAGCAGACGTGATCGAAGAGGTCGCCCGTATGTACGGCTACGACAAGATCCCCGAAACGCGCATCGGTGACCCGCTCCCGCCGCAGATCGGTAATCCCGTCCACGATTGGGAAGAGAGCCTGCGTGATAAGCTCGCCACACTCGGCCTGCAGGAAGTGATCACCTACCGCCTGACTTCGCCCGAAGCCCAGGAGCGGATCGGATCGCAGGGTGAGTTTGTGAAGATCGCGAACCCGAGCACGCCTGAAAAACGCGTCTTGCGTCGCAGCCTGATGGCGAACGTTTTGGAGATCGTTGAGAAGAATGCTCGTTTGCGCGATTCGCTGGCCTTCTTCGAAGTTGGGGCGACCTTCGTGCCCAATAAAGGCGACTTGCCGGATGAGCCGCGTAAATTGGCGTTGGCGATGACCGGACGCCGCCAACTCCCGGCCTGGGATGTAAGCGATGCGCCAAGCATGGATTTCTATGACATGAAGGGCGCGGTTGAAGCGCTTTTGGCCAGCCTTGGCTTAAAAGATGTTACTTATGCTGCTGCTGATACATCGGTCCAGCCCGGCGCGGCTTTCCACCCAGGTAAATCTGCTGATGTGAGCGTGAACGGCGTGGTGATCGGCTCCTTTGGTGAGCTGCATCCTGTGGTGGCTGAGAAATTTGAGTTCGCCGATACGCCTGTTTTGGCGGCTCAGTTCGATCTTGAAAAGCTGCGTAATGCCCAGCCCGAATATGAGATTGTGCCTGTACCGGCTTTCCCGCCGATGCTGGAAGATATCGCCCTGATCGTGGATGAAGCGATCCCCGCATCGAAAGTGGAACATCTTATTCGCCAGACTGGTGGCAAGATGTTGGCTGACGCGCGTCTTTTCGACGTCTACCGTGACGAGAAGATCGGTGAAGGCAAAAAGTCACTCGCATATGCGTTGACCTATCAAGCCCCCGATCGCACGCTGACCGATAAAGAAGCGGCGAAGATTAGGAAGAAAATTGTGAAGAGGCTTGAGTATGAGATTGGGGCGGAGTTGAGGGGGTAGAAGGTTTAAGGTTGAATGAAAGCCGTCCATTTGGGCGGCTTCTTTCTGCTCGGTAGTTGGCGGGTATCTAGGTAGTTAGTTCACTTTATTTGAAGCCTTGTGGGCTGAAACCTTTCTGGGGAATCTTATCATTTTCTGCAGATAATTATTGTTTCCTGACTTTCATTACTTGAATTTTTGTGTTTCGTTTTATATAGTATATTGAACAATAAAAATGATTATCAATATTCTGGAGGAGATATGACACTGGACCCAATTACTATTTCCATTATCAATGCAATTGCAGCTGGAGCGCTTACTGGATCTGCTGAAGTTGCTTCACAAGCCATTGTTGATGGTTATTCAGTTCTTAAAACCCTAATAAGAAATAAGTATGGCGAAGATAACGATATTTCCAAAGCTGTGGATCAATTGGAAAAGGAGCCAGAGTCTGAAGGACGCAAATTGATTCTTTCTGAAAAAGTTGCGGCAGTGCAAGCAGATAAAGATGATGATATTCTCAAATTAGCAGAAAGTTTAGTCTCCGCATTGGCTAATAATTCCCCAAACATTAGCATTACCGGAAATGATAATATCGTTGGAAACGATAACAAAGTAGAAAAAAACACTCAGACTGCTGGCGATAACTCAACTCTAATAGTTGGTAGCACTGAAAACAAAATAAAAAATCGTCCGTTCAAAAAGAATTAGTGTCAAGTATAGGTTAGTGGATGTTTCAAATGAATGAAGAAGAAATTAAAAAACTGTTAAAAAAAATTATCAGTATTGATGGTAGTGGCAATGTTGTTGGAGACAAGAACTATGTAAAATCAATAAAACAGACTGGAGGGGATTATTCTATTTTAATTGAGGGGGGCGTAACAATAAATATTAGTATCGATGACCTAAAGCAAATTGTTCCTCCTCTACACAGAAATGCAAAGATTGATCATTTTGTTAACAGAACGGAAGAAATTGACAACCTAATTGCTAACCTACAACCAGGTTTAGTTGTCTCGCTTCATGGTCCAGGAGGCATTGGAAAATCTGCTTTGGTTATTGAAACTCTCTGGAAGATGACACCCGAAGATGCTCTTCCGCTAAACTTTCCTGATGGTATTGTTTTTATTAAGTTCGACAAAAAAATTAGGCTTGAAGATGTATACAATGAAATTATTTCTGCATTTGGAGAAGTAAAAGAATCTGAAAAAATAAAACCCCTTGATAAAGTTAAACAGGTTCTATCTAACAAAAAGGCATTGATTGTGTTAGATGCCACAGAAAGTATTGAAAATCTAGAACCGCTGCTAGAAATCAGGGGCAATTGTTGCATACTCATTACTAGCAGAACCCGCGAGCATGCCGGTGCGCGATGGGAAAATATCACTCCTTTAGAGAAAAAATACGCTGTAAGTCTTCTAAAAAGATGGAGCGAAATTGAAGAGGAAGAAGAAAACGTACTAGAAGATATTTGTGAACTTGTTGGTAGGCTACCTTTAGCGATTCGCTTAATTGGTCAATATATTTTGCATCAGGCACAATATCCAAAAGATTACTTAGACTGGTTGCAAGAAACACCTCTTGAAGCATTAGGAGAGGTTGAAAGACAATCTCAAAGCATTATTATTATTTTAGAAGAAAGCTTTTCAACTCTAAAAGTAGAAAGTAAAAGAGCCCTAGCTCTTAGTGGATTGCTAGGAAATTCATCATTCACAAAAAACGCTTTCACAACGTTATTGGATGGAGATAGTCGAAAGGCAGGAAGAGGATTAGGGGAATTAGTGAAGCTTGGTTTTTTGGTGAAAGTTAATGATAGGTATGATTTCAGCCATTCTCTGCTTCATGCATTTGCACAGTCGAAAATATATATCCTTAGCCCTGAGGAATTAGACAGTGCAATTAAGAATTTGATAAAGCACTTCTCTACAACTGCGATTGAATGTTTCCGCCAGTATTCAACTCATTCTCTTAGCAAAACAGAGTATGATCATCAGATTAAGTTAGAAGAACCACACATATTAGTTGCGCTTCAAGTATTAAAAGATCGGTTTGAAGATTCAGATTCGGCAAATTACCAATTGCTTATTGATTTTATAAACGCTGTATACCCCTTTTGGAAAGATAGAAGTGATTATGAGAAACAAGCATCTTGGCTAAAAGAAGCTTACTTCTGCTATGCCAAGCTTGACAAAACTCTTGACAAAGCATCACGTGCCAGGAGAGTTGGGCGAATTCTGAGTTGGCAAGGCAAACTAGATGAAGCTTTAGCGTGGATGGAACATTGTGAAAAAGCACTTAATGGGGATGCTAGCAAAAAGGCTAATGTCATTCGAGCACGCATGTATGTTCACCAGGCATCCATCAAGTACCAACTTGGCGATGATACTGCGGAACAAGATTGCATGACTGGTATAGAGATTGTTGACAAAAACGAAGAAGCTGAAATTTATGCCGAAGGTTCGAATATTATCGGTGCAATCTGGTTGTATGATAATAAATTATCTGAGTCATTGAAAATGTTTGAACAAAGCTTACATTATTGGGAGAAGGAAGGGGACAAATATGAAATCACCCGAGTCAAAGACAATATCAGTACCGTTCGCTATTATCTAGGGAAGTTCACTGAAATGCGAGAAAGTGATGAAGCAAGCTTGCAATACTGGGAGCAGTTTCCAAACCGCATAGAACTGGCAATGTCACTTACAAACCGGGGGTTGGTCCACGAAGTAGATGGAGAATTCAATCAGGCTGTTGAACTAAACCAGCGAGCTATAGAACTCTCTGACAAACTTAAAGTACAGCGCACACAAGCAAACGTTAGGTTGAACATTGCTGGCCCTTTGATTTCTCTCAGAGAATTTGATAAAGCTGAGCAGTATCTCAATGAGGGCTTGGAATTCGATAAAGGAGAATATGAAATCGACATCAGGAGAAACCTGGCAAAGGTAGAACTAGGACGCAAGAACGGCGAGAAAGCCCTTGAACTGGCCAAGTTCGCCCTGGATATGGCTAGAGATGGTGTCAAAGATGATGAAGTTCCAATGGATGTGGGTGCTGCCCTGCGTACACTTGGAAAAGCATATCATTTAAATGGGGATTTTGAGAAAGCACAGGAGTACATGGAAACCAGCTATGCTTTGCTCCAAAACTCCGAATATCGTTATGAAGAATATCTAACGGCTGGATCTCTGGCGCAACTTTATAAAGAGATGCAAAATAGCGAAAAATTAAAAGAAACAGAAGAGCAAATCAATCACCTTGCCAAAAATATGGGTCTGAATACTCCTGAATAGCTTGAGGATATTTGGTAACACTTGGAGATGAAAGTGAATAATAGACCAAGGAGTTTTTATGTATAAAAATAGTACGCGGAAAGCTTTTATAGCACTAATTGCCTTGTTCGTTGTGTTTAGTTCAATGTTTATCCAAGCCAAGGAAGTGAGTAGTGCCAGTAGAATTTATGTGAAATGGGATGCTGTCGGTAGTAATGATGGCACATCTTGGACGCATGCCTATGTAGATTTACAGGATGCACTAGCGGTTGCAGTTTCTGGAGATGAGATCTGGGTGGCAATGGGCACCTATAAGCCAACCAGTGGTAGCGATCGTACGGCTGCTTTCCGACTCAAGTCAGATGTTGGTATTTATGGTGGTTTTGCTGGGTGGGAAACATCCAGAGATCAACGTGATTGGGAAACGAATATCGTAACATTGAGTGGAGATCTACTGGGGAATGATAATTCAATCATCGATATTAACGAGCCCACACGATCAGAGAATAATTATAACGTAGTGTTTAGCGATGGGGTTGATGCTACCGCTATATTAGATGGATTTACCATCACCGGGGGAAACGCAAACTATGAATATATTGTTCAACACGTTAATGATAATGGGGCAGGGATTCATAATAACAATTCCAGTATTGCTACTTATCGGAATCTCATTATTGAGAACAACAGTGCTCGTAATGGTGGAGGAGTTTCTAACAATGGGAGCAGCCCAACATTCAAAAATGTCACGTTTAGAAATAACACAGCAAATGCGGCTGCTGGTGGCGGCATGTCCAATCTTGATTCGAGCAACCCTATTATTAGTGAGTCAGTTTTTGATGGAAACTCAGCAGCTTCATCTGGCGGAGGAATCTACAATAACCAAAGCAGCCCGATAATATCAGATACAGCCATTCATAATAATACAGCTATAAGGGGTGGAGGCATTTGGAGCGCACAATGTAATTCCACTTTTATAAATATTTCTCTTAGAGGTAATTCTGCTTCGTGGGGAGGAGGTGTTTATAATATGGTAGAAGCAAGCCCGATCATAGTGAACTCACTATTGGCTGGAAATTATGCTGAAAACGATGGCGGAGCAATTTATAATAATACACTTTCACATCCAACTTTACGAAATGTAACAATCAGTAACAACATGAGTTCCACTGGGAATGGGGGTGGTATTTATAATGCCAGCAGCAACAACCCCGTAGTATATAATAGCATTTTGTGGGGCAATTATGCTGGGGAAAATATTAGTGAATGGTCCCAGATATATAATGATACAGGTAGCTCTACGACAGTAAGTTATTCAGTTATTCATTTTGGCGCTAGTTACTCAGGAAATGGAAATATAACTTCAAACCCTTTGTTTGCATATCCTGTAGATGCCGATAATGCCCCCACAGTAGAGGGGGATTATCATCTGGTCTTAAAATCACCTGCCATTGATGCAGGGAACAACAATGATATTTATGCTGATACATTGGATCTCGATGGAGATAATAACTTCAGTGAAGCGATTCCCTATGACTTAGATGGTCAAATGCGGCAATGGGACAGTATTGCAGATGATACAGGAGAAGGTACTGCACCTATTGTAGATATGGGTGCCTACGAAGGCTCTGTTGTGTATGTGGATTACTCCGCTACAGGATTGGCGAACGGCAAAGCCTGGACCGACGCTTTTACGGATTTACAAGACGCACTTGCTTCTTCTCATGCAGGTGATGAGATCTGGGTTGCAATTGGCACCTACATGCCAACAACCGGAACAGATCGAGAGGCAACCTTCCATCTCATCGATGGCGCTGCGCTGCTGGGAGGCTTTGTTGGGGATGAAACATCTCGTGACCAAAGAAATTGGGATAACAACCCAACAATATTATCCGGCGATTTGCTTCAGAATGATAATGACAATATTGATGATGATGAACCAACAAGAAGCGATAATATTTATCATGTAGTTTCATGTAGCCCGACACTAACCAAAATTATTATTGACGCACTCACAAGCACTTTTATTGACGGTTTTTATATACAAGGTGGTAACGCCAATGGAGATCTCTCGAATGAAGACAAAGGCGGAGGGTTACTTTGTGAGGGCACTTTCCTTCAAGTCAATCAAATCATTATTAAAAATAATTCATCTAGAGGTTTTGGGGGCGGGGCATATATGGGAGGAAGCCCAACCATCACAAATTCAGTCTTTTCTGGGAACAAGGCATCTACTTCAGGCGGCGGACTTTATCAATATGAAGGGAGTCTAACCATTAGCAAAGTTCAATTTTTAGAAAATCATTCTGATTGGGCAGGTGGAGGACTGTATAACCATGGCAGCAATATCAATATTGTGAATGGAGTTTTTTCTGGAAATATTGCAGTGAAAGAGGGGGGAGGTTTTTTGACAAATAGAAGTGATGCATCCCTTACAAATTCTCTTGTTTCTGGAAATACCGCCGGAGAAAATGGGGGGGGAATTTACAATTTTGGCTATGGTGGTAATACGTTATTGGTTGAAAATTCGACCATAAGTAGTAATTTGTCAAGTGGAATTGGTGGAGGCTATTATGATAATAATGATGGAAATGATATTTTTATTAATAATTCAATTATTTGGAATAATAAAGATTCAGTTGGAACTGGGGATATCTCTCAAATCATCGACAATTCTGGGTCTTTGACAATTAATTATTCTGTAATCCCTGGTACCTGGAGTGGTAGCAATAACCTGGATGTTAATCCACTATTTGTAAATCCGATTATTCCTGACAACGCTCCATTTTCAAATGGAAACTATCGTTTACAAATAACATCTTTAGCAATAGATGCGGGAGACAATGCTGCGGTTCCGGTTGATGTTACAGATTTAGATGATAATAGCAATACAGCAGAACGTATACCTTTTGATTTAGATGGTAAATCCCGATTTTATGATCATCCTGAAGTAGATGATACAGGCAACCCGGCATCTCCTTATTTCGACATTGTGGATATTGGGGCTTATGAACAGCAAGGCTCTCCCCTTGTGATAACTGAAATCCATCCTGAAAATAATTCAATAAATGCTTTTCCTGACACTGCCATTTATGCAACCTTTGATCAGGAAATCGATCCGCCATCAGTCTCCCAGCAATCGTTTGCTGTCCATGCAATGCAAACGGGACAGTTGCTCGAAACATACAGTGTTGACAATAATACCGTAACGCTTACACCACTGGAGAATCTAAAACCTGGAGAACTGGTTCAAGTTAGCGCTACGACTGATATCGAAAGCCTGAATGGTCTGGGAGCAGACACTCCCAGTGTCTGGCAATTTCGAGTGGAGGCAACTAGTGGTACAGGAATATTTGAGGACAGTGAACGGTATCTTGGTTTGTGGAAAACCTGGGAAGTAGCCTTGGGAGACATTGATAAGGATGGCGATCTGGATGCTGTCACAGCGAATTGGGGCAACCAAAGCAATAGGGTATACCTAAATAATGGCGGTACATTAACGGAAATGGCCGAAAGTATCGGAGGAAGTGCATCAACCGAAGATGTTGCGTTGGGTGATCTAAATGGCGATGGCTATCTAGATGTTTTCTTTGCATATATTAGTAGCACCGGTAAAAACCAAGTGTGGTTGAACAATGGAGAATGGGATTCGGGGACAGGGGGATTTGAAGAATACCAGCGCCTAGATCCTGCTTGGTCTAACCAGGCAATAGACCTGGGTGATCTGGATGGGGACGGTGATTTGGACGTCTTCATCGCAAACAGTGACAGTGACTTTGGTAGTACTGTTTTATTCAACGATGGAACTGGTTTTTTTTCTGCTGACGATGAAGATTATAGTACCGGTGGTGATGTAAAACTTGGGGATTTAGATGGGGACGATGATTTGGATGCTGTCATAGTCGGTTCTCCAAATGTAATTTGGTTCAATGCTGGCGGTCTTCAAGGCGGCACACCCGGTAAATTTATTTCTGGTCAGGTTTTCTGGAATAATGTAAGAGGTGGTTTCGCATCTTTGGGAGATGTTGACAATGACGGTGACTTGGATATTTTGCTAGGGAACATGGACCAAAACCCCAATGAAATTTGGTTCAATCAAGGCGGCAGGCAAGGAGGAACGCTAGGGGCTTTTGTGGATAGCGGTCAGCGAATGGGCGCAAGTACAAGCGAGGGAGCTTATTTTGGCGATTTGGATGGAGATGGTGACCTCGATGCATTTTTCACCAATGATAATGGTGAGGTGGCTGGAGGAGAGCCAAATGAAATATGGATAAATACTGATGGCTTTGGCGAAGAATTCTCCCAAGCATCACTACTTGGTAATTCAGACTCACTTGCCGCTGCTTTGGGAGATATCAATGGAGACGGCTCGCTTGATATTTTCGTGGCTAATGGTTATACGGATGGTGGCGATGCTAATGAGATATGGCTGAACGGCGATAATGATTTTGTTATTACCGTGCAAACCGATAACCCTGGCACATCTTCAGACACACAATTCACAATCCCTACATACTCAGAAGAAACGTATAATTACAATGTTGATTGCGATGACGATGGAATAGATGAAGCCACATCAGTAAATGGTGATTACACCTGCATTTATGCAACTGTTGGAACTTATACAATAAGTATTACAGATAACACCGGTACAAACACAGGCTTTCCGCGCATCTATTTTAACAATACAGGTGATAAAGATAAATTGCTTTCTATCGAGCAATGGGGGGAAAATAAATGGAAATCCATGGCTTCAGCCTTCTATGGTTGTTCAAATCTAGCAGGTCAAGCAATCGATAATCCTGACCTATCGAATGTTACAGATATGAACAGCATGTTTTTCAATGCTGCTGTATTTAACCAAAATATTGGCACTTGGGACACTGACAACGTGATAGACATGAACAGTATGTTCAGGGGGACATCAGCATTCAATCAGAATATTAGCGGATGGAATACCAGCAATGTGACGGATATGAGCCAGATGTTCCAAAACGCAATATCCTTTGAGCAGAATCTTGGAAGCTGGAATGTTGGCGAATTAAGATTTGCCAACAGCATGTTCGATGGCGTTAAGCTGTCCACAACCAACTATGACGCTCTGCTTATTGGCTGGAATGGACAAGCACTTCAAAGCAACGTTGCCTTCAGCGGTGGCAACAGCACTTACTGCAATGGAGAAACTGACAGAAATGAACTGATTGATACCCACGGCTGGACGATCACAGACGGTGGCAATGACTGTGAGCTTATTTGCAGCCTCGTGCCTACAATCCCATTAGAGCAAAATCATTCGGACCAATTAAATGATGCTGCAGATATCAATGCATATAAATTCAATGTTTCAAAGCCTTATACCACGATCATTGCCACACTCACCCCACCGGCAACAGGGGATTTTGATCTTTCTTTATTCGATTCTTGTGATAGTCAGGTCGAATTCCCTTGGGATATTGGACGACGAGCGGTGCATATTGGTCGCCGGGCTGTACACATCGGTGAAGAGGATGAGAATATTTATGTACGTTTTAATGTAGGTGAAGAAGTAGGTGTCTACTATTTAGCTGTGCAAATGCCAGAAGATGGCACATACAGTGGTTCCTCGTATCAACTCCACGTTGAACTGGATGAGCCGATCTGGGAATTAAAGAACACCTTGATCTTGTACAATCCTTCACGCTTCAAAGAAAAATATGATTTGGATGTGGATGCTGCTTCCCAAATGATGCACGACCTAACCTTGTTGGCAGAACGTCCGCAGGTGAATGGAGTAATCCTTCAACTGGATCAATTCCAAAATGTGAAGGATGCATACACCGCCTGGGATGCCCCTGAATCTCAGGTCACGCAGGGAGACGAGAACAGCTACTCTGCAAATGTTGAGGCCGCCAACGAAGTTGTGCGCCAGATACGGATTGCAATGCTGGACTTGTTTCTAGAGAAGAATATATACGTTACGGAGTATGTAGTTATCATTGGGGATGACCACCAGATCCCATTTGAACGCAGGGTGATCGGACCGGACCCATTTCTGGGAGATCCTAATTGGATGTCCGAAGATAAGTATCTCAGAGATGATGATCTTACTGATAATGAAGATTATTCCATAGGAGACACACCTGACTCACCGCTGGACGCCGCGCTAATGCTCGACCGCACCTTGACAGATGATTATTACAGCGACTACTGGGAATTCAATCATAAAAGGAATATGCCCAGATATGCAGTTGGGCGCTTGCAGGATACTCAAGAACGCATTCAGAAAGCCATCTATCAGTTCATTGATAACAACGGGCTCATTGACCTGACGATGACAGAGCCACATGCTGCCGTGGCCGGTGATGGTTTCCTGACAGACGCGGCCGACAAATTATGTGCCAGACTCACTGACATCGGCTGGGTGAGCCGAAATTGTGATCTGGTAGATCCGTTAGACGGGTTCTCAGGAGACGATCTCTACCAAGCGTTTATTATCAGTGAACCTGATTTTGCAGCGCATTATTATCATACCAACCACGCACAACTGTTGGGGCCAAATGATCCCCCGTTGATATCGGAGCAGATTAATACTGCGACGAATGATTTAAGCAACTCCTTGTGGTGGGTAATCGGTTGCCATTCCGGGTTGGTGCTGCCAGAGAGCGAAAACTTGCCGTTATCCTTACCGCAGGCGCTGGCTGACCAAGGTATAACTTATCTTGGAAATACCGGTTGGGCCTGGGGCGTGGATGGCCCGCCCGCGTACAGCGAGTTACTCTATAATCTAGTAGCTGAACAACTGACTGCTGAAAGCAATATATCTATCGGGAAAGCCTTGAACGAAGCCAAGCAAACATACTATATTCATCCAAACACATCAACTGATGAAGAAGACTACTCTTATTATGATGAAAAGGTAGTAGCTCAGGCGACCCTATATGGTTTACCTATGATGGTCTTCGATTTCCCTTCAACTATTTCTGAAGGGAGTAGCCTGCCTGAAAATATGACTAGGCAAGAAATCCCATGTGCTTCCTGCCCAACAAACTTTCACCCATGGCCATTACCATCACCCGGTAACTTGATCCAGATAGAGAAAACCTACAATGGTTATTCGTATTACGAAAGTAGCGAGGGGGGATATAAAGTGTATCCAAATGCGCCCATTGCACCGCAATCTGAGTCCATTAACTTTGAAACAACAACTGGGCGAGGGATAGGCGTAATTTGGATAGGTGGGGCTTATCAAGTTGAAGTTGTAAATAACCCACTTGTTGTGATGCCTAGGCTGACCAATGACCTTGCAGAGTCTGGGAACTTGACATTTAGTGGTATATACCCTCTGCTTCCGGTAACCTTGACAGGAGTCGAGGATTGGAATGGGGATTACATGAACCACCTAGTCTTCCAAACTGGGCAATATTTTGAAAATCAAGGAACGGTATCCATTCGGAAGTTTCCGCAAATGGATTTCTTGATTGGTTTGTGGGAAGGAGAAAGTGCAGATATTTCACCACCAAGCTTGGGTACTCTCAATGCAAGCAATACTGGGAGCAGCTTGCATTTTGAACTGCCTGTCGAAGACACGAGTGGTGTTTACAAAGCCTACTTGACCTATACAATCAACAACCAACAGGCCAGCACAGGGGAATGGCTGAGTGTTGAATTGTTGTCAGGGGTAGGTGAATGTGTTCCTGGGGAGAACGTCTACACCCTAGATCTACCAGTGAGCGGCCAGATAGAATACTTTATTCAGGTCATGGATTGTCATGGAAATGTCTCCAGGCTGTACAACGGTGCGAATTACTTCCATGCAGTAACTGATACCCCCTTTGTCACTAGTGTAACCCGCGCAGATACTAATCCGACATCCGCTGCGAACGTAGACTTCACCGTGACCTTCTCTGAGGCAGTCACAGGTGTGGACACAACTGATTTTGCTTTGATTATCGCCCGTGAGGCGAATATGAGCCCTGGTTACATCATCAATGTCAATGGCTCAGGTGACACCTACACAGTCACTGTGGATACCGGGGAAGGCAGTAGCTTGATCCGCTTGGATCTGGTTGATAATGATACGATCATAGATACTGCTGGAAATATGCTTGGCGGTACAGGTTTTGAAAATGGAGACTATTTAGCAGGTGAAACTTACAAGGTTGAGAAAACAACTAATCCCCCCAACGGGATCCCGCTTATTCTAGGCGCAGGCACAGGTCTGGATGTCAACACAGAGAAAGATGATGACAGTATCGCCGATGAGGCAAGCGCTCCGCTTAGGGAGGCCGATACAGGTGATGACAACTACACAGGCGAGGAAGAATACACGCCTAATAAGTCTCTCTCTCCTGCTAATCTCAGCAACAATGAGTACTTAGTGGCAATACTTTCCAGTTCCGGTGAATGGCGGGAAAGCTACCAAAATGCGACTTGGGATTTGGTTATCTGGGATGGCATCAGTGGGAATATACCTGTGCCGCGTGACTATAATAGTGTTGGGCAAATAGATATTGCCATTTATCGTTCAGGTGTCTGGTGGTTGAGAACCCCCGACGGCGCTTGGAATAAAATTTCTTGGAGGGGCATGCGTGGAATAACCCCATGAACAGTCTCGCCAAAATCACCCCGTCACTGGGTGGTGGAGAAGGATAAGAAGATGTGCTGCGCATTGGTTTAGTGCAATGCAGGTCTTTCTAACTCTGCCGCTTCATCGCCTGATGTGCCAGCCGATCCGCGCGCTCGTTGCCGGGATGTCCGGCATGCCCTTTCACCCAATGCCAGTTGAGTTTGTGTTTCCCCAGCTCCGCATCCAGCGCCTGCCACAGATCAACATTTTTCAGTTTGCCCCCCTTGCGTTTCCAGTTGCGTGCCTTCCAGTTCGGCATCCATTCGGTGATGCCGCGTTTCAAATATTCCGAATCGGTATAAAGCTCGATCTCCGTGGGCTGCTTCAGCGCGCGCAGGGCTTCCAACGCGGCGGTCAACTCCATGCGGTTGTTTGTTGTGTCGGTTTCGCTGCCCACGAGCGTTTTTTCCCGTCCGCCAACGTAGATCACAACTGCCCAGCCGCCCGGTCCCGGATTGGGTTCGCAGGAGCCATCTGTATAAACGATCACCTTATTCATCGAGTTCGCTCGCAGTCTGGTTCATCACCGCCAGGATCGCCGAAACCGAACCGACCTGCGTATCATAACGGTAGATATATTCCAACCCGTCGCCCAGCAGATAGCGCACCTGCCGCCACGAGGCTTGTTGGGGATAATTCTCCGCTTGCGTGATCAGATCGACGGCTTGTGACCATTGCGAATTTGCCTTTTCAAAATCGGATAGCTCTTCGAGCGAAGAAATCCGTAATGGGAATAGCACGGTACTCTTCACCCATTTGGTTTGCTGATGGGGCGCGAGCATCCACTCGATGAAAAGCCACGAGGCCAATGCTTCGGCATCTTCCGTCGCGAGAAGGGCATACGAATCTCCATAGGTAACGATGGCATTCTTCTCCGACCCCGGGAAGGGAAGCACGATCCACTCATCGCGACTATTGGCGGCATCGAAAGAACGCGAAATATCCATAAAATCTTCCATCCCGGCTGTGATAAAGAGCGCGGAACGAATGGCAAATTGCTCATAAGGCGTATCCGCGGTCGATATCCAGGCACATTGCTCGTCGTAAAGCGCTTTCAGGCTCTTTAGTGTGGTGATATTCTCTGCGGTGACAAATTCGTAGCTTTCTTCATCGGTCAGCGGGGTGCCGCCGAAGGCATAGATCCACGAGAGGGCGGAGACGGGGTCGTGGTCAACGATCCAGCCACCTTTGCCATCGTCTTCAAAATTTTCGTCCTGTAATTTTGATCGATTAGCCGCACAGGATTGATTGCGGAATTCTTCATAATTTGCGGGCGGCGTATCAAAACCAAGCTCTTCGCCCCAGGTCTGATTGTAGAGGATGAAACGGGCTGTCCGCTGGGCGGGGAGTGCCAGCCAAATGTCAGGGCGTTGATCCTGACGCAGGAAAACGCGCGGGAAATCGGTTTGTTCAGCGATGCTCATCCCCCAGATCGGGTCGAGGATGTAGGGGCTCAGATCTTTAACGGAATCTATTTCATTCCAAACCGAAATTTGCTCGGACAGAGTCACGACTAAATCCGGGGGCGTTCCGGCTTCGATCGCCTGGCTCGTCTCGTTGAAGAGCAGGTTATAGCTGCCCTGATACGCCGCGCTGACGGTGATCCCCCAGGGATTTTCTTCATTGAATTCAGCCACTTGCAGATCAAAGAGGGCGGCGGACGCACCAAACCAGGCATGCCAAACTTCGATCTCAACACCGGCCAGATCGGCTTCAGCGACGTCCAGAGTGCTTTGGGGAATTGCCGTAGCTGTGGGGCGCGGTTCTTTTGTTGCGGTGGGAACGCTCTCTGTGGGGGGTGTTACCGGCGTTGAAGATTGACAGCCAACGATAAGGAACAGAGCGAGCAGGGAAAGAAATTTGAAAAAGGTTTTAACCATAAAGCACCAATGGAACGGGGATAAAGACCAGGACAAAGACAAAAAGCATAAAGATGGCTATGCGGCGTCTGATGGGATCAAGCTCGGTGATCTGGTCGAGGGTTTGAGCATGACGACGACCGAGATAGAAGAGCAGGAAAGCCCAGAGCCACCAGCCTTCCCAGAAAAAGCCCAAACCGATCAACGCAGCAAAGATGAGGGGTGCGATCTTTTTGGCTTTCTCACCTAATGTGGAATGAAGAATATGCCCGCCATCCAATGTGCCGATGGGGATGAGATTTAGCGAAGTAACGAGCAGCCCTGCCCAGCCGGCCCAGGCGATGTTATGAACTTGTACATCCAGCCCACCAAGTGGAGAAGGGGTGCTAGTAAAGAGGTAGCGTGCCCAATAGAGAAAAGGTGATACACCCTGATAGCTGACGGGTTCTGGGAGCCACTTGCCGAAAACGGCATATTTAGTAAGCAGATAAAGAATGGAATTCCCTTCGAGCATCCCTGTGCCTGTTAGGGGAGCCAACTCCGAGAGCGATAACCCATAGATCAAGACCGGGATCGCAACCACCAGCCCCGCCAGCGGACCGGCGATGCCGATATCAAAAAGGATGCGTTTATTCTTGGGTCGTTCCTTCATTTGGATAAATGCACCCAATGTGCCTAAAATGCTCAAGGGGTAGGGAAGGGGCAAAAAGAAAGGTAGGCTGACATTGGTTTTATGATAGCGCCCCATCAGATAATGTCCAAATTCATGTGCGAGCAAAATGCTCAACAAACTGAGCGCAAAGGGAAATCCGCGCCAAATATGTAAAAGTGCGTCTTTGACGAGTATGCCGAAAGAAACTGTCTCAGGGAGAGTGGATTCAAAGATCGAACCTGTAAAGAGAACGCTGATCAGGGTGGCAACAAAAAAGAGCAAATTTCGTGAAGGGTTCCCGTCAGCAGGCATTGGCGCTTCATGAACGAGAATAATGATCTGTTTCCCGCTTTCCATTTGGAAAAGGGGCGTGAGAGCATAAGGCTTCAGACTTTCCGCAAGGCAGTCGTAGGCTTGGGCAGAGTCTTCAACTAAGAGGCGTCCTTCATAGCGAGTGACAAAGCCGCGCCGTGTATCGCCCAATGTGACGGTCTCGATCTGGAAGATACGTGCGACGATATTATTGAGTATTTCAGTGTCGGGTATGTTCATTCTTTTTCCGTAATAATAAGTTTTATAAATGCTCTAGACGCTGAGAATGCCGCAGAGAGCATTTAGATTCTTTAGACATCGCTCAAAAATCAATTCTTAGATCTATCGATATAAAAAATAGTGGACGGAAGACTACAGACCGCTGTCCATCGTCCCTCGTCCACCATCGTTAGGCGGGAGTGCATGGGAGTCGAACCCACCACGGCCCGCAACGCGACCCGTCACCGATGTTGAAGACCGGGAAGCCCACCGGGACTTAACCACTCCCACCCGCAAGGATACTCGAAGGCGGGGCAGCTTGCAAGTCTAAGTATTTGCTTTCTGCGTTTTCCAGTGCATAATAGTAGAAATTTGATACAACCTTGTTTACAGGGAAAAAATCATGAAAACTCGAATTCTACTCATCATCGCAATATTTACGATCCTAATCTTAACTTCTTGCGGAGGCGCTGCGCCTGTCGAGGAGCCTGCTTCCGAAGAACCAGCAGTTGAGGCTCCGGCAGAAGAGCCAGCAGCTATCCCGGACGAATTATACGTTCAGGAAAGTGTGATCTGGGATAGTAATATCATCAATATTTGTTGGGAAAATCCCGATCAAAATAACCAAAGAGAAAGAGTGTTCATTCAGACTGCAATCGAGAATACATGGGAAGGGGTTTCACTTGTTGATTTTATCGGCTGGGGAGAATGCGATTTTAAATCAAAAGGGATAAGAATTCAGATCAGCGATGAACGCCCCCATACAAAAGGGTTGGGAACGAATATTGATGGCTTTGAAAATGGCATGGTATTAAACGTTACATTTAATCATTGGGGCTGTGTGGATGCCAGTGGAAATCGAACAGCATGCATCTTTCCATACAACGGATATTCAAGAGATGATCTTATTCGTATCATTGCTGTGCATGAATTTGGACATGCACTTGGTTTTGCGCATGAGCAAAACAGGGCCGATACACCCTCTTGGTGTGACAAGTCGCAGGGAACCGAAGGCACGATGCCTGTTGGGGGCTGGGATCTGGATTCTGTCATGAATTATTGTAATGCTCTATGGTCGGGTGACGGGAATCTAAGCCCTTTGGATATCGCAGGAATTCAAATGATCTATGGTGCTCACCCTTGGAAAACTGCAGGGGATGATTATAGAGAATTTTACTACCATCTCCAAAGATCCCGTTTGTTGGAGTGAGAATAGTTGCTTTTTTTGAATTCACCGCGACTGGTAAGGATATTCAAAGGCAAGTAAGGTTGCAAGGCTGGAGTGTTTCCTGATGATATAATTCCAACACGGGCAGATTCTAAAATAAGGCGGTGAAATTATAGAAAGAGTGGCCATTTTACAGTGAAAACAAGGATAGGAAATCCCCTAAAGCGTTTTTTTACTTACTTCTTACTACCATGAGCTAGGAGATGTGTCATAGCAATGATAAACAATAATTCAACAACCACGATGGATGAAGTTCTTGCCTTGACAAGGAAATTTACTGTTCCCTCGCTAATGGATGATATTGCAAATACCACATTGCCAAGCATCTTGAATGAATTTATAGAAAGATACGAAAAAATCGGGGGTGAGCGTAAGGCTTTCTTATGGAAATGGGTATATCAGAACTTGCATTACTATACGCTTTCCTCAGTGCCCTCAAGTGAAAAAGAAAATGTGATTACCTTGAAAACGTTGTTGACCATTTTTGTTGCTATTTTCGATGACATAGCAGATGTTGACAAAGATGTAACGGCAATCTATGAATTGCAAAAGGTGCCTCATCATGTCGAGCAAGTGGATATGAGTACAATTTCAGAAAAGAACAGACCATTATTTGCATTGTCGTTGGATATCTGGCGATATTTCATCACTGCAATTCGCGAGTACCCTCGATTTTCTTACTTTGAAGATATGTTCTTTTTTGATATAAAACAGATGACTAATTCATTTCTTTACGCTTGTATCGTCAACCAAAAACCTTCTTTGATGAGCTACAGCGAATCGGACAATTACGGCTCGCATAATATGATGATGATCATCTATTGCGATGTAGATCTGATAGCATCAGAAAATATAAAACATGAAGAGGTGCCGCGCTTAAGAGAAATTTTCTGGCGAGGGCAAAAAATGGGACGTATTGGCAATTGGTTGACAACCTGGAAAAGAGAAATCAAGGATAACGATTTTAGCTCAGGTATATTTGCTTATCATGCCGTCAACCATGAATTTCCCTCGTTAGCGTCATTTCAACATAAAAATGCCATTGAGCAATCCATAGACAACTCTGGAGCTGAAGAGCACTTTTTCTCGGAATGGCGCAGGTATTATACAGAGATTGAAACGCTGGGGCAATCTGTACATTCCGTAGATGTCGGCCACTATTTATTTGCTCTTGAAAACCTCTTGCAAAATCATATTCTTAGTTCTGGTCTAAAATGAAAAATGGGTAGCTATCCAGCCGTGAGTAATGTGAGCCTGCGTTACCCTTTCAAAATTTTTACATTCCTCCAATATTTTTCCAGTAGAATCAGCCATAGAAATTTCACAGGAGGCATTATGTCTGATTCTCAAACCTTCAACTTCAAAGCTGAAACCAAGCAACTTCTTGATATCCTGATCCATTCCCTTTACAAGGATCGGGAAGTATTTTTGCGCGAGTTGCTCTCAAACGCATCCGACGCGCTCAACCGCGTCCACTTTGAGATGCTGACCAACCAGAACGTTCTCGATCCCGAAGTGGATTTGCAGATCCGTATTACGGCGGATAAAGACGAGCGGATACTGACCATTCAGGATACGGGCATCGGGATGACAAAGGACGAGATCATCGAGAATCTCGGGACCATTGCCCAATCCGGTGCGCGGAATTTTATCGAAGCCACACGCGATACCGAAGTTGATATCGCTAAAGTGATCGGACAGTTCGGCGTTGGATTTTATTCCGTTTTCATGGCTGCCGAATGGGTGCGAGTCACATCCCGCTCGTATAAGCCGCGTGCCAAAGCCGTCACATGGTATGCCACAGGCGAAGATAATTTCGAAGTCAGCCCTGCTGAAATGAAGGAGCGTGGCACAAAGATTGAGATCAAGTTGAAAGAAGATGCAGCTGAATTTGCTGAAGAGCATCGCATCAATGCGGTCATCAAAAAGCATTCTGATTACATCGGTTTCCCGATCTATGTCGGCGATGGGGAAGAGCAGGTCAACAAACAGACCTCGCTCTGGCGCACCGCTCGTAATGAGATCACCGATGAGCAGTATAAAGATTTTTACACTCAGATGACAATGGAATTTGAAGAGCCGCAGCTGCGTATCCACGCTGTGACCGATGCACCTGTCCAGCTTTATGCGCTGCTCTATATCCCCTCCAAAGCCGAGCGCGGCATGTTCTCCCTGCGTAAGGAAGATGGGCTCAAACTCTACTCGCGTAATATCCTGATCGACGAATATAACAAAGACCTGTTACCTGAATATCTGCGCTTTGTGCAGGGCGTGGTCGACTCGGAAGATTTGCCGCTGAACGTCTCACGTGAGACAGTTCAGGCGAGTGGCTTTATCCCCAAGTTAAAGAAGATCGTCACCGGGCAGGTCATGCGCGAGTTGGGGAATATCGCGAAAAAGGATGCCGAGAAGTACATTGCCTTTTGGGAAGAGTTCGGCGTTTTCCTGAAACAGGGCATCGCCGCCGAGCCGCTGGAAACCGAAAAAGTACAGCCCTTGCTGCGCTTCAAGACCAATCAAAATCCCGATAGCTGGTCCTCGCTGGATGAATACATTGAGCGAATGCAGGACGAGCAGAAGGAAATCTACTATATCGTCGGCGACGACCCGAATTCGGTTCTGCTCAGTCCGCATCTGGATTACTTCCAATCGCAGGGCACGGAAGTTTTGCTGCTGACCGATCCGATGGATTCGTTTATGTTGATGGGTTTGCGCAAGTACAAAGAGCACGAGTTAAAGAATGTCGCGCAGGCAGATGTCGATACAACGGACGCAGGTGAAAAGGAGAGCGAAGCGGAGAAGATCCCCGAAGATGATTTCTCGACCTTACTCGAATCCTTTAAAGAGATTCTGGGCGAACGCGTCACGGATGTCCGCGCCAGCAATCGTCTTTCACAATCAGTTGCGCGTTTGGTCGATCCCGATGATAGTCTTAATCCTGAAATGCAGCGCGTTTATCGTTATTTGGGGCAGGAGTATGAAGTGCCCAAGAAAATCCTGGAGTTGAACCCCGCGCATTCGATCTTGAAGGGGCTGCTTGATAAGGATGCCGCTCTCCAAAACGAGATCATCGAGCAAATTTATGATAGCACCTTGCTGATAGAGGGTTTGCACCCCGACCCTTCGAGTATGGCGCCGCGTATTCAAAAATTGATGGAAATGGTGCTTTCGCAAAAATAATGCAACTTTTTGACGTGAAAATGTTCTAAAGAAGTGGATAATTTATTCACTTTTCATAAGGAGAAAAAATCATGAAACAGAATATGGGTAATACCGACCGCACCATTCGCATCGTTGTTGCATTGATCTTCGCCGTTCTTTATTTCACGGGCGTTGTTGGCGGTACTTTGGGCATTGTTTTGCTTGTTTTGGCAGTTGTTTTTGCCGCGACCAGCTTTATGAAATTCTGCCCGCTTTACCTCCCCTTCAAAATTTCGACCAAGAAATAATTTCAGACGAGTTAGCAAAAAAGTGTGGATAAAATATCCACGCTTTTTTGCTTTAAGTACAGGGAAATCTGAATTTATTCTTCAGTTTTTTCTTCATTTACCTCTTCGGTTTTCTTTTTTCTGAAGACAAATGCCAACACCAGCGCGAGCAGCCCTGCACCGAGAATAATGAATGATTGCATCATCATCGGCGCTGAGACCATGGCTAGTAAGCTATTATAGAATGATTTGACAGGTGCATTCAGATATTCTGGCAGACCTTGTCCGATCATCGGGGCGATAAATTCCCAAAGCATATCTTTGGGAGCAAAGTTTGCTCCAAGTAGAATGCCGCCTGCTAAAAGAAGAGGCACACCGAGCCAGCTAAAGAAACCTTTGAATTTATCGGAACCGATCAATGCCGCGATCAGCAAGAGAGCTAAGGCAGCCATCCAGCCATATTTTGCAGCCAAGTGCCCTTGTTCGGTATATTTTTTGACCGAGGCAAGTTGATCCATGGGTAAATTTGTAAAGGATGCGAGATCAATTTCATCCGGGTAAGCGCCCATGGAAGATGTGATCGCATTTGTGAACATAGGGCTTAGTTTTTGGGTGAGAATATTATTCCCGTTAGCTGATGCATCACATAAGGGCAGAGTTGTACTGCCTGTTCTGCTCGTTGTCAGGGTCAAAGTTGATTGAAGGTAATCAGGCTGATATTCTGTGTCATCTTCAAATTTGCAGATGATCTCTGAAGCAGGCGCGAGCGTCGCGCCAATGATTCCTGAACAACTTGGCTTCGACAGGTTCGATGCAAGCTTCACGTCGCCCAATTCGGCGATATAAATATTATCCAACGTATATTCCAGATATTGATTGGGATTGATGATCTTTAATTCGTAAATGGTAGTCAGGCTTGAATACAGATCGCTTAGGGAAATCTCCCCGCTTGGCTCAACAGGTTCAAGCCTTTCCATTTCTTCCGAAGAACAATCTTCCTGTGCTGCGAGCACAATATCCACAATATCCTGAGTATTGGCATTCGCATTGTTTTTTAATGGCTGCATGTCGACCATGATCTCGGGGCTGGTACTATCAGAATCTAACCACGCAAAAAGGTCTGAGAGAACGCTATGTGTTGTTGTTGAAGCCCAGGTAGAAATGCCGAGTGCGTCAACCGCCTTGTCCCACCCTTCATCACTTAATGGGTCCAATAATCCACCGATCTCGTTGCCAAAAGTCTCATCCTCGCTTGGTAACCCCGAAGCTACCATCGGCTGAATTACATTTCTCAACACCTCCGATGTGAGAAAATGCTCGTCGACCAGACTTGAAACCTTATCGGGAGAAAAAAAGACCTGTTCCGCATTTTTCAAAATTAGCGAAACAGGTAAAACTAAAATCACGATCAATACCAGAAGAATGGCAAACAGTTTGCGAACGAACTTCATGGTGTACCTCCTCCATTTTGAAAGAACCCCTGTTACATGAAAACCTGGCCAGATTATAGCAGTGATTTTAATATGTTTGTGAAAGTATCTATATCCTCCTGTGTATTGTAACCCTGTATCGAAAGCCGCAAAAAGGACTGTTCCCTCCAGCGTGTATGTGGGATTTCGATCCGATGGATATCGTATAATCGTTTTTGGAGTGTCGCTCCGCCTACAATGGTGGCTCTGAGAGTACTCAAATCCGCAGACAGAGATAAAATGTTGGAATGACTTGTCCATCT
>CAZASG010000011.1:0-90874 GCA_964487745.1 uncultured Anaerolineaceae bacterium
ACAAGACTTTTCATCGTTCGATATAACTTATCACTTATTACTTGACCACTACCAACAGGATAATGCCAGAAAGCCAAAGAGAATTTATTTTGAGTTGCCAATTTGGATGTGCTTTTTGCGATAACCAATCCGCCAATTTTGATAAAGGGAAGAAAAAGATAAAAGTGAATAAAACTGCGGCGATAAGATTTGAACAGGGAATTAGAATGAGATTTAGCGGACCTCCAACGTCTGCGGTTGCGAAAATCAAAACGAAATAAAAGAACACAGGCAAAAATGTAAGTGTGATGATATTGCCGATGGATGCAAAAACGTAAGGCGAATTACTTCGTTGTTCTGATTTCACGAATTTATCCTTGCATGAGCGGGCTAACTAGATGATATGTGGAGTCCGACTCCGCATAATACTTTATTTTGAACATTATACAGCAAAGGATTCTATCCAAACTGCTGTTTTTGCCAAAAGATCAATCTCTGTTATTTTGTAAGCTTCCCTATATATACAACCTCGAGCAGAATTTTATCCGGCGTTTCGAACATGACCTGATAATAGGTTTGATCGTCGCTTGAACTGAACTCAGGGCGGTGACGAGGGGTTTCAAAAAGACAGGGGATATTCCGTTCCTCTAAATACGCCACCATCTGATCGACTTCGTTTTGTTCTTTCACCTGTAATGCCAAATGATTCATCCCCGCGCCATCGTAGTCATTTTTTACATCTTTTACCTCGCCCAGAAACCATAGGCTGGAAAATGAGCCATCGCCAACGCCGAGCATTGTTGCTCCCTCGTGTATGGTTTCCCAGCCGACAAAGGCGAATAAATCTTTGTAGAAAGGTAGATTTTGTGGGTCTACGTTGAATTGAATATGGTCTATTTTTGTATGGATCATGAGAGACTCTCTTTTCTAAAAACCGGTTGATATCAAGCATGAAGCCATTAGAAACTTTTCATGCATTCTGAATTTGGCTAACAGCATCACTAAAACTCCTAGCTTCTTCAGGGATCTCCTTCAACATTTCTATTGCTTTATCCAGTTCTCTGATGATAACTTTTTTTGATTCGACTGATAATTTACTGGTATGCAGAAAACCCGATACTTTTGAATGATTTGGAACCATAAAGAAATAAGCCTGACTTGGCCAATTGATCCAAGCATTGAGCCAACGATATGTTTCAATATCTTCGATATCAAGCAGGATATCGAGTACTACTTGACTTGGTTTTATTTTAGATCGTGAGGTCGTTATTGTTATATTTGATAATGGGTTACCTTCAGGGTCTTCCAAGACATGCCTGATTCGAAGGACGACATATTGTTTAAGTTTGACTGCATATACATCTAGTTGTGAAAAGATTGCCTTTCTCCCAACCGCATAAACAAGGGCCTGGTCAACCTTTACAAAAATAGCGGGTTTTTCAATCGGACCACAATTAATCATGGCGGGGCGTGGTTGATAACCCTTATCAAAGTCAAAGACGTGCTCTGTGTAATATTGGTTTGCGTAGATAAGATCGGGTCTGTTAAATGAATTTAGTACCCAAGTGGGTTTAGCTCCGGGCTTTATATTATTCTCAGCAGCACGATAATTTTCAGTTGTTTGAAGAAGATGTGCCCATGAAGAGTACCTCCTCTTGATTAATTTATTTGCTTTGTCATTTTTTGGATTTATTCGCAAAACCTGTATCAGGCAGAGAAAGCATTCTCTATCTGTTTCGCAAACATTATATAACCAACCCCATGAGCGTTCATCATCGGGGAATTGCTTAATAGCATTAATTAATAATTTTCTTGCAATCTCGCGATCACCAGATTGATAAGCTTTTATTCCCAGCTGTATCGAATCTTCCATCGTGTTCCCCTCCAAATTTCTTGTAGCTTCCTAAACTTGAACTATACCTATTAAATCGTAACAATTTTTCGTTCTTTATCAAGAGGGAAACACCTGCGCTGACTCTCTTCGTAAAAAGATCAGCGCAGCGACGAAGCCCAGGAACATGATGATTGATCCTGTGATGAAAGGGTAGCTCAAGTTAACATCGAGGATAAAGCCCGCCCAAAGCGGCCCCACGATGCGTCCCAGACTCATGAAGGAGTTATTCAGTCCCATTGCAATACCCTGCCCCTTTTCGGCACGTTTTGAGATCAGGGATGCCACGCTCGGGCGCAACATCGCGTTGCTAAGAATAAAGAATCCTGTTGTCAACATGACGGTGGTCAAGTTGGTGGCGGTCAGCATCAACAGGAAGGCGACTGCGCTAAAAAAGAGGGATGCGCGGATGACCGCCGTATCGCCCCAGTGTTTTATGCTTGGTCCCGTTAGTACACCCTGTACCAAAGAGGACGTTAAACCGATAACCGTCAGGATCATGCCGATGGTTTTGGCATCATATGAGAAACGTCTTTCAGCGTAGAAGCCAAATATCCCCTCGAAATTGGTCATGGCAAAACTGAGCAGGAATGCCAGCACAAAGAGAAAACCGAGCGGGCTGAAAAGAGATTCCCACATTGCCCCAAGTTGCGGACCTTGAAATTTTCCTGCATCTTTTAGTCGGTTTTCTTTGGAGAGCGATTCCGGGAGCATGAACCAGATAAATAATAGTGATAGTGCTGATAGACCGGCAGCCAAAAAGAAGGGGGCGCTTAACGAGATATCGCTCATCATGCCACCGATGCCTGGTCCCAGAACCATGCCCAAACCAAAAGCGGCACCGATCACACCCATCCCACCGCCGCGTTGATCTTCATCCGTACTGTCGCTAATATATGCCATGGCGGTAGGTAGGGTAGCGGACGAAAGCAAGCCCGCCAGCGCGCGGGAGGAGAAAAGCATCCAAAGCTCAGTGGACATCCCCATCAGGATCATCGAAATTCCGTTTCCCAGGATGCCGATCATCAGGATGGGCTTGCGCCCATAGCGGTCGGAGAGATCGCCCCAGAAAGGGGAGAAGAGGAATTGCATCAGTGAGAAGATCGCCATGAGAATGCCCATGGAGATGCCACTGCCGCCCATCTCGATGACGTAGAAGGGCAGCAGGGGAATGATGATACCAAAACCGATCATCATGACGACGAGGGTGAAGAAAAGGATGGCGATATTTCGATTCATTGTTTTTCCTGAGGAGTGCAAAAGGCTCTTGGTCTAAGTATTTTGCGATTATAACATTGGGTTCTTTTTATACCTTTACTGGTGCTTGAATGGCAGTTGAACTTGGTGTATAGTGAAAAAGCGAACAGACGCAACACCTTTCCAAAGCGTAGTTGTCCATTGAAAATCCTTTGTTCTTCATCGAACAGTGTGGCAAGGTTTTTTGTTTTTGTGTTCTATGGAGGATATGATGGAGAATTACCTTATACAGGCGATGATTTTTTTAGCGGGGTTTCTTCTTGAGCTTTATACCCAAACACTTAGCCCGGGAAGCCAGAAAAAGGCATTTCGATTTTTTGGGATATTACTGATCGCGATCGCGCTAGTGTGGACAGGGTATCGCCTGGCGGTTCGGGACATGGCTGCCACGCCTGTCCCCGAGGAGGTTGTAGAAATAGATGGTATTGAGCCGGAACCCACTAAGACACCTACTAAAAAGGCGGAAACAATTTCTCAAGACCCACCCCTGGACGATGGTAGTGTCTGGATCAATTCACATCCAACTGGCGCGAGTGTTTATTTGATCCCCGCTACAGTTTCCCTCAACGATCTGCGGGTTGATGATATTCAGCAGGATAAGAACTTGATCGGGGTGACTCCTTTGACTTATGAGTTGCCGGGAGGGAATTACTATTTGCTAACAGCTTTTCCATCTGATCTGTATGCTGATATTGGTTTTGAATTACCCGTTTACTCTTCACCGACCTATCGGGACGCTTTTCCCTCGGACGGGAATTTGATCCACTCCGCATCCTTTAGTGACGGAGAGCATATCAAGGAAGTTGGGCGGGTTTATCGCTTGTATAAAGATGCGGGAGCCGCCCAGGCGTTGATCAGTGTTGTACTACCTTTGCCGGAGGGACAGCGTGATCATTCTATGCCATATATTTATCCAACAGCTGATCTTGTGAGTTCGCTGCCAGCGAGCTATGGTTTTACGGAAGAAAATATCAGGAATGCCATTGGAAGCAATCTCGAAGAGCTTAACCTGACCGGTGATATCAGTGCCGACATGGTTAACGAGATGCTGACCGTTCTCTCACATACGGGGAAGGTGGTTCTGGAAACTACCCCTGCCCGGATCGTGGTACAGCTGGGTGGTTTAAATCAAGGAAATTTCACGATCACTGTTTATCAGTGATCTGAAGTCTGGATGGCGTTTTAGAGTAATTCCAAGACCATCTCTGTGACTTTGGGGATGGCTGCCGCGACCGCTGGGGTTGGCTCATCGCTGAAATCCATCACATTTTCGACTTCTACGGCGATGATCTCGAATTCGGTTGGCATTTTCATCCCCATCCCTTTACCTGCATCCAATGCGGTGACGAGGGATGTATCGTGCGCCGAAGCGCTGTGAACCGTCGGCGTGATCTCCTGTAGATCATCGAGTGTCATACGGTGGATAGTGCCGTAGTCATGGTCGGTGGTCATGATCGCGTCGATGAGAATGACGCGGTCGTAACCCTCCACCAACTCCATCAGGCGCAAACCGCCAACACTGGCTTCGGTGATGGTGATATTTTCGGGGATATTCGGGCTTAATGCTTCTTCTACGGCATAAGCGACTTTAACGCCTACGCCATCATCGGTAAGAATGGGATTGCCGAGACCTACAACGAGTGTTTTCATGTTAGCCTTTTCGAGGTTGGTTCACTCTGCAGAGTGAACCAACCTGTGTTTTTTCTCGTATTATAAAAGAGCAGTTACCAACGCTCAACCGAACACTGATAACTGCTCTGCTTACTGATACTGAATACTATTTTTCCACAAATTGGCTCAGGTTTGCAACCACTTCGCCATCGGCAGCTTTCACCGTCACTTCGAGGGGCATTTGCCCAGGCAGGGAGTGTGTAGCGCAAGACATACAGGGATCGTAATTGCGGAACGCCATCTCGATGGTGTTCAACAGCCCTTCGGTGATGACCGTGCCCTTTGTGATGAGCGATTGCGCCGCCTTCTTGACCGACATTGCGATGGGGGCGTAGTTGTTGGTCGTGCCCACGATCATATTGACCATTGTGAGCATGCCGTTCTCGTCGGTTTTGTAGTGATGGGTGAGCGTGCCACGCGGTGCTTCGACAGAGCCGATCCCCTCGGTGGGGGTGGTGTTAACGGCAACCCGCAAATTCGGATCCGTAATTTCGGGATCGGTAGCAAGTTCCAACATCCGTTCGGCTGCATAGAGCAATTCCACAAGCCGCGCCCAGTGGGTCGCCAGACGATGGTGCACGGGCTGGTAGCGTCCGTCATCCATCTTCTTGCTTCCCAATGTCTCATAGAAGCGTTCGAAATGCTCCTGTGCCTTGGGCGTTGCCATCCCGTCTGATGCATTCAAGCGAGAGAGTGGTGTGGCAGCGTAAACGCCGCTATCCATGCCGTCGGTGAAGCCGTTCCAGCCCACGCCTTTTAGATAGGGGAATTTCAAATAGCTCCACGGCTCAACCCGCTCGGCGATATGCTCTGTATAATCCTTGGGATGATATTTAACAAACTCTTTGCCCTCAGGGTCTGTTACACGGATCATGCCATCATAGAAATTGACATGATTGTTTTCATCCACAGTGCCCATGTAGTAGGTGTTGTGGGTGAATGCATCTGAGACGATCAGATCGACATATGCTTGATTGGCGAGGACGATATCGTCGAAGAGCTTCAGACTGAATTCGGCAAAGGCGACGTTCTCACGAGCAACTTGCTCGATTTCTACGCGCATTTCTTCGGAGACAGGCATGCTCCAGCCCCCGGGCAGCCCGGCGACGGGGTGGACCCCACGTCCGCCCAGCATTTTGATCACTTCATGGTTGCGCTTGCGGCATTTAATTACTTCCATGCCGATATCTACGCCCACTTTGTGGATCACGCCAAGAATATTGCGTTCGGCGGGGTCAGAGTCAGGCCCCATTACAAAATCGGGGCCGCCCAGTGCGTAAAAGTGTACGGTGTGATCGGTACAGTAGAAGGCTTCGTAGAAGAGTTCGCGCACCTTCTTCACAGCCGAAGATGGCTCTACGCCAAAAAGGGCATCAAGGGCTTTTGTGCCCGCCATGTGGTGTGCTTCGGGGCAAACGCCACAGATGCGATTGGTGATACGCGGCATCTCTTCGGCAGGTCTGCCTACGCAGAATTGCTCAAAGCCACGCAGTTCCGGGATTTGGAGATAGGCGTTTTCGACTTCGCCTTCTGCATCCAGAAAGATTTCGATCTTGCCGTGCCCTTCGAGACGGGTAATGGGGTCAATAGTGATTTTCTGTTTCATGCTGCTTCTCCTTTCCCGTTAGAGCCATTTACTTTTGCTCTCTGCAAGAGCGAGTGCGCCATGCTGAACCTGTAGAAAGTGCCGGCAGGGTCTGCGATGGTATCGACAACAGCTTGAATTTCTCTTTCAAGCTCATCATCTTCCATTGTTTCATCGCCTGCGCCGATCACCGAGGCAATGGCTGAGAGCATCTTTGCTCCCTGATCTTCAACACCAGGCATGGGGCCGTAACATCCGCGACAGCCGATGCCGACATCCGTGCAAAGTGCGCCGCATCCGCCGCGTGTGGCAGGTCCCATGCACATGAGGCCTTGTTCCAGCAGGCAGACGCCCGGTTCGGGAACGATCTCGTAAGGGCGATAGAAGCGGGTAATAGTCTTTTCTTCTTTCTTCAAGTCACACTCATCGCAGACGGCTGAATTGGAAACGCCGACGATCGAGCCTTTTGGCGGGAGCGGTGTGCCTTCTGTCAACGCCCCGACGATGACCTGTAGAACAGCCCAGATCTGATGGGGTTCCGGCGGACAGCCGGGCAGATAATAGTCCACATCCACGACCTGATCGAGCGACTTGACCGTATGGTAGAACTCAGGGATGGTCAACTCGCCTTCTGGGACTTGCACCGACGTGGTCGGGATGACCCCTTGGGGGTTGTCTAACGATGGGTTGTCTTTATAGACAGTATTGAAGGTCGCTTCCTTGGATGTCAGGTTAGACAGTGCGGGGATGCAGCCCTCATAGGCGCAGGAGCCAAAGGCAACCATGAACTGCGATTTCTTGCGCAGCAGATGCGCCATCTCTTCGCCTTCAGAGTTGCGGATGGCGCCATTCCACAAACAGACGGTGATATGACCGTCGGGATAAGCTTCAACATCTTTGGTCTTGAAGTCTGCGATGCAGGGGAAGAAGGCAACGTCGAAAACCTCATCTACTGTAAGAATATGTTCATGGATGTTGAGTACCGCGATCTCACATCCACCACAGGATGCAGACCAGTACATTGCCAGTTTCGGTTTTTCAGTCATGGTTATGCCTCCTCGAGTACTGGAAGGGCCTCGGCGGCTTCGTATCCGTTATTGCTGTGAAGGACTTTCTCCTCCCAGTTTAGCGGACCCAAAGCTCGCAGCGCTTCTGTCATCTCATCAACCTTTTCAGCTAACTTGATACCTTCAGAAGCCGATGCCCAAAGTAGTTGTACGCGTTCCTCCTCGACGCCCAGTTGGTCGAGCATCTTCTTGAGCAGGACAAAGCGTCTCTTGGCTTTGATATTGCCATTTACATAATGGCACTCACCCGGATGACATCCGGCAACAAGCACGCCATCAGCACCATCGCGCAGGGCTTTCATGATGAATTGCGGGTCTACACGCCCGGTGCACATTGTACGAATGGAGCGCAAGTTTGGGGCATATTGAATGCGTGCGGTTCCTGCCAGATCTGCTGCTCGGTAGGAGCACCAGTTGCAGAGAAATCCGACGATGACGGGTTCAAATTGTTCACTCATAATATTCTCCATTCCTCTACGCAGCTACTTTTTCTTGGCGTTGATCCCACAAAATACCTTCGATCTGTGAGAATAGCTGATCGTTGGTGAAATGCGCGCCTGAGATAATGCCGCTCGGGCAGGCTGCCACACAGGTGCCACAGCCCTGGCAGAGTGCCGTAATGACCTCAGAGACTTCTTTATCTTCATGGAAGATGATCGCGTTGTAGGGGCACATATTGTTGCAGATGCGACAACCGGAGCAAGCATCCTCATCAATACTGGCACGGACGGGTTCCATCATCACCGTGCCACGACTGATCAAACCAGCCACACGGGCGGCTGCAGCGGAACCTTGCGCCACACTTTCGGGGACATCTTTCGGTCCCTGACATGCGCCAGCGACAAGGATACCGTCTGTCATCGTAGCAACGGGGTCAAGCTTGGGGTGCCGCTCGGTGAAGAAGCCATCAAAATCGCAGCCCATCTTGAAGAGTTGCGAGACTTCCTTGGACCCTGCACGTGCTTCCATTGCCGGGCTTAGGATGACCATATCAACGGGTACGCGTCTCTGTCTACCGATGAGCGTATCTTCTACCTGAACGATAAGCTTGCCTTCTTCTTCCGGGATACGAGCCGCATCCGTAATTTCGGCGACTTTGCCGCGAATGAAATGTGTACCTTCTTCCAGCAGTCGGTTGTAGAACTCTTCATAACCTTTACCGGGAGTTCGCATATCGATATAGCAGTTGAAGACCTCTGCATCGGGGATGCGCTCATGTACCAGATGAGCGAATTTCAGAGAGTACATACAGCAGACCTTCGAGCAATATTTGTGGTAGTTCTCATCACGCGAGCCAACACAATGCACAATGGCAACACTCTTAGGCTTGGTCTCTTTATCGCGCAAGACGATCTTGCCATCAGTGGGACCGGCAGCGTTGACCATCCGCTCAAATTCGAGACTGGTGAAGACGTTGTCCAGCTTGCCATAGCCATATTGCGGGATCTGTGCCGTATCAAAGAGATCGTAGCCCGTTGCCAGGATGATATTGCCTACATCCAATTGCAGGAATTCGTCTTCCTGATCGAATTCAATCGAGTTTGGCTCAGTGGGACAGAATTTCTCGCAAGCTTTGCATTTGCCCTTCTGGAAGTAGACACAATTTTCTTTGTCTATTACAGGATATTTGGGCACTGCCTGCGGGAAGGGGCGATAGATTACTTTTCGTTCGCCCATGCCTGCTTCGAAGACATCATCTGTTACTTTGAAAGGACATTTTTCTATGCAGATGCCGCATCCTGTGCAGTGTTCTTCGTTGACATAGCGTGCTTTCTTGCGCACTGTCACGGTAAAGTTGCCGAGGAAACCGTCTACTTTTTCGACTTCACTCCATGTCAGCAGGGTGACGTTGTCATGTTGCCCAACATCGACCATTTTTGGGGTCAGGATACAGGCAGAGCAGTCGAGGGTGGGGAAGGTTTTGTCGAGCTGTGCCATATGTCCACCGATGGATGGCTCACGTTCAACAAGGTAGACGTGATGTCCGGCGTCCGCAAGCTCTAAGGTAGAGGTAATGCCGGCTATCCCGCCTCCAACCACGAGAGTGTTCGGGTTGATCTCCACGGGTATTTCTTCGAGCGGTTCGTGGTGAACGACACGGTCTATAGAGCCTCTGATCAGGGATTTTGCTTTTGCGGTGGCAGCGCCCTCGTCATTCGTGATCCATGAATCATGCTCACGGATATTGGTCATTTCAAAGAGGAAGGGGTTCAAGCCTGCACGTTCACAGGCGCCACGGAAGGTCTTCTCGTGCATGTGCGGGGAGCAGGAGGCACAAACAACGCGCGTGAGACCTTTCTCCTTGATATCTTGCTCGATCAATTCCTGCCCCAAACTGGAGCACATGAATTTATATTCACGAGCGATCTCAACATTGGGCTGTTCACTAGCCCAACGAGCGACGTCTTCTACATCCACAACTTTGGAGATATTTGTGCCGCAGTGACAGACGTAGACGCCGACTTTCTCTTGTTTATTGTTTTTTTCAGTCATAGGTCTTTCTCCTATCTGTAGCATGGGTCAAAAAGAAAAAGGCATTTATGGGTAGTTTATTCAACGTGCCTCCTTTGCAATAAATTGAGAGAGCACGGGGAGTGTTGAAACCAACTCCATCCCGATTCCCAGTTTCTTGGGAGTAATGCCCAAAGCCAACCCCATTAATTGAGTGAAATACAAAACCGGGATTGAAAAATCGGTGCCAAACTCTTCATTGACCTGGGTTTGGTATACCTCCAGATTGACCTGACAAAGCGGGCAGGCGGTGGCGATCACATCTGCGCCGCTCTGAACAGCGTTGTGCAAAAGAATGCGGATCATATCGAGAGCGGCTTTGCGATTTGTGAGTAGAAGGGATCCGCCACAACAACGGGTTTTGTTCACAAAATCCACTGATTCTGCGCCCAAAGCGTTGAGTATTTCTTCAAAGAATTGCGGGTCTTCAATTTCTTCGCCATTTTTTCGCGGACGAACGATCTGGCAGCCGTAATAAGGTGCGATGCGTAGCCCTTCCAGCGGATTGGAGACTTTCTCCTTGATCCCTTCGGAACCAACTTCATTGGCGAAAATATCGATCAGGTGATGCACGTTGAGATTGCCTTCAAGCTGAAGGTCGTCTGCTTCGAGTGCGTAGTTGATATGCTCTGCCAAGTCATCGTCTTCTTTGATGTAGGCGTTGGTGAAATAGGCGTTTTTGTAACAGGCGCTGCACGGGGCGACAAAATCCAACCCCTGCTTTTCTGCCATTGCCAAATTGCGGGCTACAAGCGTATTGGCTAGGATCTCATCAAGATGGAAGTAAGTGGTCGCGCCGCAGCAGTTCCAGTCATCTAACTCCTGAAGTTCCACGCCCAAAGCCTGTGTGGTTTCCATGGATGATCTGTGATAGCTCAACGCTATTTTTTCAAGGGAGCAGCCGGGGAAGTAAGCGTATTTTTTCATGGTCACTCCTCTTCTCCCACGGGGATGATACGTTTGATCATATTGCGGAATTTCTTGATGCGTTTGATCCTTGAAGGCAAGACAGGGATACGCCCCTTGAGCATCATCTTGGTTGCGCCCTGTACTTCCTGGAAGAATTCCTTCGCGCCAAAGCCGAAAATATAGGTCGGCGCCAATATCGGTTCATAAGACCTTCCGCCGCTGGCGATGGTCTTCACAAATGCTTCAGAGAAAACCGGTCCAACCAGATCATCCGAGTAGGTTTTATTCCAAATGGAATAGCGCTTGACGGCATACATCGCCCCCGCAATATCTATCTTGGCTGGGCATCTTACCGTGCAGTGATAGCACGATGCACAAACCCAGTAGGTATTGGTGTCAAGCACATCTTCTTTTAGATCAGCATTGATCATGCCGATCAGGCGACGGGGAGTCTGGTCCATGAATTCAACAGCAGGGCAAGTGCCAGAGCATGTGCCGCATTGAATGCAGTGGTTAAGCGGACTCCCGTGTGCCGCATACATAAGGTTGGAAATTTCCTGGCCGAACGTTACGTTATCTGCCATGAGCTTATCCTATACTTTCTCTTCCGCCATCTTCAGCAGGGCACTCACCTTGTCCAATAACAGTTTCGGGTCTACTGGTTTCTCCAGTAGCTCGTCTGTTGGTAAGATGCGTGGATGCACAGGCTGACCGGGGAAGAGAAACGCCATTTGTTCACGAATGCCAGTGATGATCAAGACCGGGATCTTTCGCAACTCTGGGTCCTTATTGATCTTACGCGCCACCATTACTCCCTCAGCGCCCCGTCCCATCATAATATCGAGCAGGAGTAGGTCATAAGATTTAGATTCCAGAGCCTTGAAACCATCTTTGGGATTGTAGGCAGCCTCGACTTCATAATCTGCTTTTTCCAAGATCGCCTTCATCCCATCAACATAATCGGGGTCGTCGTCAATGATCAGAATTCTTTTTCGTGGATCCATAGGAACCTCCTTGTTTTGATCATGATTGTTCAGACAATTCTTCTAATATCGGCAAGTGGATCGTGAACGAACTTCCCTCGCCTAATTTGCTTTTTACTGAAATTTTCCCATCGTGAGCTTCAATGATCCTTTTGGTAATAGCCAAACCAACACCACTGCTTCTTTCGCCTTCTGGTCGAGCTTTCCCGGAATAAAAATCGTCAAAAATATGAGGTATATCCTCCTCTGCAATGCCTACACCTTCGTCTTTTACTTTGATGCTGATATTCTTATCAGCTTGGGTTACGATAAGATTAATATCTCCGCCGATACGGGAATATTTGACAGCGTTATTCAGGAGATTGGTCAGTGCTTCGACCAAAGTTCCCTCATTACCGGATACCTGCGGAAGGGACGCACTTAATTTGGGCTTGATATCGATATCTTTACGGATTGCCTGCCCCTCGACGCTTTCCATTGCCTTCTCGACGATAACTTCAATCGACGTCGGGTGGAAGTCTTCACGAATTCTGTTGATGTCTACAGAAATAACGCGCAACCAGGTATTGATCATCTTCACCATATCCTGAATGCGGGTTTGTAGGCGCTCGAGTTTGGTTTTCTGCTCATCCGTCAACTTCTCTTCAAGATCGCTGGCAAGAACAAATAAATTCTGCTGCACCGCGCCAAGCGGAGATTTCAACTCATGGGAGACAATTGCGGCAAAATGTTCACGCAGAAGTTCTTTTTCTTTACGCAGGGCAATGGTTTCGAGGACGAGCTTTCTGCGTTCCAAGCCACGTTGGACGAGCCTGCGTAATTCGTCGGGTGTAAAAGGTTTGGGGAGGAAGTCGTAGGTACCTTTTTTCATCGCCTCCACAGCCGAAGAAACGGTAGCAAACCCCGTTATCACGATCGCTACGATGGTCGGGTCATAAGTGTGGATCTGGTCGAGCACTTCAAATCCTGATATCCCCGGCATCTTAAGATCGACCAATGCCAAGTCAGGCTGGAATTCATCCAGTAATGCCAGACCATCTGTCCCGTTTTCTGCTGTCGCGATCTCATAATTCTTTGTTGACAAAATCTGGGCACAGGAATCTCGAACGATTTCTTCATCGTCAATGATCAGTATTCTCGGTTTCTCAGCCATTTTTTTCATTTGCTCCGTTTTCTCCATTTTGGGCTTTCAGTGGTAAAGCAATGACAAAAACAGTTCCCTGATCGACTGTACTATCTACGGTAATAGAGCCTTGATGACTTTGAATGATGCCGTAGCTGATGGCTAGGCCCAGGCCTGTTCCATGACCAATATCTTTTGTGGTAAAGAAGGGGTCGAAGATCTTTTTTAGGTTTTCTTCTGGTATGCCGGGACCTGTATCAGAAATTTTGATTTCAATATTTTCTTTTCCGCTATCAAAGCGGGTTTCGATAGATAACTTTCCATCCCCTTCCATTGCTTCGGCGGCATTCATGATGATATTAATAAAAACACGCTCAATTTGCGAAGCATCAATGACAGCTAAAGGTAAATCTGCCCGAAAGCTTTTCATGATCTGGATATTATGGAAGAGTGCTTGATGCTCTACAAGAGAGAGACATGTGTCTAGAACAGAGTTTATATTGTAGAGGGCCTTATCCGGTTTACGTTGGCGGGAAAAATCAAGCAATCCTCGGATGATATCTCGGCAGCGGTTAGCTTGCCCAACAATCTTCTCAAGAGATTCGACATGGTCGGGGGTATCACATTGGTGGTCTTCAATTAGTAAATGCGAGAAAGTTACAATTCCCTGAAGCGGGTTATTAAGCTCATGAGCAACATTTGCTGCCAATTGCCCAACAAGGGCTAGTCTTTCAGATTCAATGATCTTTTGTGTGGTAAAGGCTTTTAACTGCTCATCTCTTCTTTTTAGTGCCTTGCTCATTTTGTTGAAGGATATGGCAAGGTATTGGAGTTCGTCGTTTGTACGAACGGTTACTTGTGTGTCCAAATTTCCTCCGGCTACATCTTTCGAAGCGGAGACAAGTTTTCTAATGGGCACGTGTATTCGCCGTGCGAAGAAATATGAAGTAGCCATTGAGATCAATGCACCAATGACGGTGATGACCAGAAATGTAAATGTGGATTCCCTCTGAATATCGAGATATTTCTCTTCGAGGATCCCCACATACAGAATGCCAATAATGCGGCCGTAGAGATCGGTGATCGGCTCGTAAGCGGTGATATACCAGTTGTTAACCACATAAGCTCGGTCGATCCAAGGCTCTCCTTGAATGATGACCTGGTTGTATACATCCTCAGAAACCCGTGTGCCGATAGCCCGCGAACCATCTTTATCCTTGACGTTGGTTGAAATGCGGATGTCGTCCATGAAGATCGTAGCTGTGCCGATATCCTGACCTTCGTAGATTACATTTTCATAGACGGTTTGCTTAATCTTGTCGACGATCTTATAGTTTTGATTAAGCAGAACCCCTCCATAAATAACCCCTATGAGATTGCCTTCATAATCAAAAATCGGAGCAGCAGCTTTTAACATCATCCCATCAGTCATGACTGTTTCTTCACGATTACGCGCCAATGGTGTATCGATCAACTCCAAAAAAGCTTTCTCTGATAATTCGGGCGTTTCTTTTTCTAGGTCATCACCATTAACAATGATCGTTGATGCGACAGGTTCCTTGCTATATAGAACTGTATTAATAAGCTGATCATGTCCCTGATTATCACCAGTAAAATCGGGATTACAGGTACGAACAAGCACATAGCCATATTTGTCTGTAATAGCTAATACATCTAAACCTTCTGTCTCCTTGATCCTGTCCAATTCGGAAAAAGCTGCATCGAAACTGTTGGTCAGTATGGCATCCTTGATAAAGAACCTTTCTCCAGAATATTGGATGACATCGTCAATATGATCGAGTTCATTGAGATAAATTTCGCGAGCTGAATTGAGATCATTGCGTACTTTTTCCTGTGCTTCAGATACGATCAGGCTACTGATTAGGCGAACACCAACAACCATGAAGACAACGCTGATAAAGACAATTACAAGCAAATATCCCAAAATTAGTTTTGCTGCAATTGGAATCCTGAGCTTTGCCAGCCAAGGGAAATACTTTGCTGGTGCTCGTCGATCCTGAAGAGTGGTCGTTTCTTCCGTCATTCTTTACAAAACTTCTTTATCGGTCAGAGAGCCTCGTAAACCAATTCGATTAAATCTTTGACCGCGATGCCATCTTCTGCACTAACGGTCTTGACGGCATCCCTATACATGGTGACGTCTTTCGGGCAGGCAACGATAAAGTCCGTTACCTTCTCCAATTCAACAGCTTCCCGGATACGGGATTCGCTGGGGCGTTCTTTTATTTCTCCTTCCTCCATCCAGATGCGTCCACCGCCTGCGCCACAGCAAAGGGCGCAATCCTTATTGCGGGGCATCTCGATAATTTCACAACCGGTCGCTTCGATGACGCGGCGCGGTGCATCGAAGATGCCGTTATAACGACCCAAATAGCAGGGGTCATGATAAGTGACTTTGTAGCCCAGTTTTTTACTGAATTTGAGTTTGCCCGATGCAATTAATTGATCGAGCAACTCTGTGTAATGCAGAACAGGCTGGCCACCGTTAGCGGGATACTCATTTTTGAGCGTGTTATAGGTATGCGGGTCGGTGGTGACCACGGCTTGATACTCAGCCTTGCCCATCGCCTTGACGTTTTTCTCGACCAGCATTTCGAAAAGCCCTTCTTCACCGACGCGACGCACATCGTTTCCGGCGTGGTTTTCGCCCTTGTACATGATGCCGAAATCTAGACCGATTTGCTGGAAAACTTCAGCTGTTTGCTTGGTGATCTCGGTTAGCGTGGGGCTGTAGGATGCGTAATCACCGACAAACCAGAGATATTCAACAGGCTCTTTATTGGCATTCTTGACCTTCGGTTCTATGCCTTTCGACCATCTTGCCCGCATCCGCTCGGATTTGCCGAAGGAGTTTCCGTAGCGCCCCAAATTCGTGAGCGCTGTCTGCAATTCGGCGTCCACCATCCCTTCGATGACGAGATAGCGGCGCAAATCCACGATGGTGTCGATATGCTCAACCAAGACGGGGCACTCGTGGACACAGGCTCCGCAGGTAGTGCAAGCCCAAAGCACATCTTCGGCGATAGATTCGCCCGCAAGAGCTCCATTGCCGCCATTGCTGTGAAGAGCGTTTTTAATCGAAAGAATGAACTGTTTTGGCGAGAGCGGCGTTCCCGCGCCAAAGGCAGGGCAGGCATCTTGGCAGCGCCCGCATTCGGTGCAGGCATCGCCGTCGAGGAGTTGTTTCCAGGTCAGGTCGCTGAGTTTGCTGGCGAAGATGGGTTCGCCTTCGGCTGTTTCGGCAGCGGGAGCGAGCGCGCCCATTGGACGGTCTAGTTTGGAGAAGAAGGCGTTCAGCGGCCCTGTGAGAGCGTGCAACAACGTTCCCGTTGGCAGGGTGACGAGGGTCAGGGCAACGGTGAGTAGATGGAAGATCCAGATGCCGAGATGCCAATTGGTCAGGGTTGTTTCTGTTGCACCGGTAGATATCCAAAGCTGGGCAAGCAGCCAACCAAATGGCGACCAAGCCCCCCAGTCCGGGCGTTCCACTGCCAATCTCAGGGATTCGGTAGTCAGTCCACCCAAGACGATGATGGTGACCATCGCCAGGGTCCAGGTGAATCCTTTATCCAGTGTTAGTTTTTCAGGTTTTTGCGAGTAGCGGCGGTAGAATGCCATCCCCGCGCCGATGAAAAAGATAATGGTGAAGATATCGAGGGTGAACTTGTAGACAATGAGGGTGTTGCCGTAGAGAAATTCAAAAAAATGATCGTGGATTGTAGCGAGAGCAGTGCCGAGGAAGAAGATGAAATAACTCCAGGCAATGGCGGCGTGCATGACGCCGGGATAGCGCTGACGAAGCACTTTGGTTTGAACGATGGCGTATTGGATGAGTCGTCCGAAGCGGATGTGGAGTTTATCCCAACGAGGTTCCGGACGCCCAACCTTCCACCACGGCCTGGCTTGACGATAAAACTGGAAGAACATGATGGCAGCTGAAAGGAACATGATCGTGTAAACATAAAGTTCCGGCTCGCCCCAGCTATGTGGTATACCCCAGTAATTTATTCGTTCAGGCATCGTGTCTCCTCCTCTTCACACCAATCCTTATTCTGCCTCTTCGAGTTGTTCGAGAAGCGGATCAATCAGGTCGAAGAAATCAAACTCAACACCGTAGGTTGCGATATCAAAAATGGGGGCGTTGGGGTCCATATTGATGGCGACGATCATTTCACTTTCTCCCATGCCCTCTACATGTTCTGGCGCACCGCTGATGCCCAATGCCAGGTAGAGTTTTGGTTTCACTGTTTGACCGGATTTCCCGACCATGCGTGATGTTGGCAGCCAGCCTTGATCCACAATAGGGCGTGATGCGCAAACCGTACCGCCCAAGAATTCAGCCAACTCATCAGCCAATTCGAGATTGTCTTCGGTTTGAATACCGCGCCCAACGGCGATGAGCACTTCTTCCTTGCTGATGTCTACATCTCCAGTTTCCGGCTCAATATATTCTTTGAGTGTTACTCGTAAATCGTCCAGCGCAGGAGCATCAATGGTCTCAACAGCAGGTGGTGCATCGCTTTGACCATCTTCGGCTTTGTAACCACCAGGGATTACCGTGACGAATGTTGTACCCTCGGCTAATTCGCTCTCTGCCATGATCTTTCCACCGCAAATTTGTGAGATGAGTTTTCCATCGGCGATATTCACACAGGAACTGACCAATGGGATGGATAGACGAGCAGAAAGGACGCTGGCGATATCCGCGCCGATGGTTGTGTTCCCAAAAAGGACGACGCGCGGCGTTCGCTCCTGAATTAGGCTTGATACCGTTTTCAGATACGCATCGGCGGTGAATTCTTTGAGTGCCGCGTGGTCTGCATATAAAACCTGGTCGGCGGCGAGACCATCTGCCAACCCCTGAGCATCCTGCCCCAAAAGCATCCCAACAACCTGCCCGCCCGTGTTTTGTGCTAAATCTTTAGCAGCAGCAAGCATGATATAGGAAATATCGGCAACTTCACCTTGTAGATGTTCAATGACGACATAAATATCCTGGTTCATAGCGCACCTACTTCCTTGAAGATCTCGATCAGCTTGGTAGCAAGCTCATCTTCATCCCCTTCGAGCATTTCTGCACGTTCAGCAGCTTCAGGAAGATACATACGACTCACAGCCGCACCCCCGTTGGGATCAAGATTATCTATCTCCTGCTCGTCGATCTCTGCTGTCTTCATCATCTGCCGCACCTTCGAGATCGCCACATAGCGGGGAGGTTCCTCTCCAGCTTGAATGCCCAAAACGGCAGGCAAGGTCACTTCTATCTGCGCCGTCAGCCCACCCGGATATTCCTTGCAAACAGTCGCTTTATCCCCTTCGAGTTTTACGCCGCAGATATAGCCCACATAAGGCATCCCCAGATACTCAGCGACCAACGGGCCAACAGGACCATCCAGATCGTCGTTCGCTTGAACGCCAGTCAGGATCAGATCAGGTTGATGTTCCTTTGCCTTTTCCGCAAAAGCGCGTGCCAGTGCATGATTATTGACGCCTTCTTCAAAATCATCGTGGGCAAGTTTGACCATGCGATCCGCGCCTTTTGCGGCTGTGGTGAAGAGCATATCTTCCACACCTTCCGCTTCGGGGGCGATCACCGTTACTTCACCACCCACACGCTCCTTCAGCAGGATGGCTTGCTCAATAGCATGGTTGTCAAATTCGTTGATGATCAGACGCAGCCAATCTCTGTCCAGATCGGTGCCATCATCGTTGATTTCAAGCTCTTCAACGAGATCGGGCACCATTTTGACAAGGGTTACGATATTTGTCATCAGTCTCCTCCTTTGGTCTACGCAATCGCATCAATCAATAGTTCCAGAATATCCTTCACTTGAAGATTCCCTGCCCCCTGAACTGTTTTGGTCGAGTCTTCAAAGCGTGGCGGCTCGTAGGGGCAAGCCACAGCCAGCACATCCGCTTCGCTGGTGACTGCTTCCTTGACACGCCAATCGGATAAACGCACTTCCCCTTTCTCCCATTGGAAGCCGTCCAGCCACATCCCACCGCCGCCACCGCCGCAGCAGAGGCTGGTGGTCTTGGTATGGGACATCTCCACAAGCTCAACGCCGGGAATCGCTTCCAGCAAAGCGCGCGGGGCATCATAAATGCCGTTTGCCCGCCCCAAATAGCAGGGGTCATGGTAGGTGATTTTTACATCGCCATTTCCCTTGAGCAGGGACTTGATCCCTTCGATCCGCTCTGCCAGGAAATCGGTGTAGTGCCGAACGGGATACTCAATGCCAAGTTTTGGATATTCATTTTTGAGTGCGTTGTAGGCATGGGGATCAGTGGTGATGACCTCGTTGAACTCGTATTTGCCAAAAGCCTTGCCATTCTTTTCCGCCAACATTTCAAACAAGCCGCGTTCCCCCGCCAGACGTTGCGAATCACCGTCGCTATTTTCTTCGGGGCCTAAAATGCCGAAATCGACACCCAATTTGTTGAGTAGTTTGGCGAAGGCTCTCGTCGTCTCCTGCACCCGGGGATGATAGGATGCATAATCGCCGACGAACCAGAGTACATCCACGGGACGTTTGGCTTTGCGCATGATGGGGATGTCGAAGTCGAGACCCTCTGTCCACGCGGCGCGTTTGCGGGGGGATTCACCCAGCGGGTTCCCGTAACGTTGCGAGAATTCCAGTGCACTTTGCAGCTCTGTAGGAATGTTGCCAGCGAGGAGCAATTCTTCCTTGGCGCGGGTCATCAAGCCTGGAGTCAGAGGGATGTTCTTCGGGCAGACTTCGGTGCAGGCATAGCACGAGACGCACATCCAAACGGAATCGGTATCAAGCATCTCGTCAAGGATGCCTGCGCGCATCCAGGCGATCATCCGCCCAGGAGGGAAATCCATCAAATAACCGAAGGGGCAAACCCCGCTGCAATCGGCACATTGCAAACAGGTTTTGATATTTTCACCATCGGCAACTTCAAAAAGGCTTTCATAGAATTCGGTGGTGAATTCGGCCTTTGTAGCGATATTTGCCATTACAAACCTCCTGAGGGAATTATTCTTTCTTTGTTAAGGGATGAAAATAAAAATTGCCTGTCAGAGCGAAAAGCCTAAAAGGGGACATATCATCAGGATCAGAATGAAGCCTTCACAAACACTGAACAGGAAATAGCTTTCTAGAGCAGACATGCCTGACGGCAGAAACTTCTTTTAGCAGTGAAAAATATTCACTTTTAAGATAGGAGAGAATGGGTGGGGATAAACCATAGAACACTCCTAATTTCAAGAAAACCTGCTTTGGCAGCAACGGAACAGGAGTGAGCAGGAAAAGGTCAATTGGTTTACTTAAATATTATGTGATTTTATTCACAATAAATAGAAGTCTGTGTCACTAGTTCGTGGTGACTAAAGTCATGAAGGCATTTTGTGTCTTATTTTCGCAATAGTTATGTGACAAAGTATCTGTTTATATTTGCATAGATAGATCTAACTAATGCTTCTTCCACCCCAAGGAATCTTACGATGATAATAAGGTTCCTTAAGGCGAGGTTCTCGATATTTATTTGTCTTTACATGTATTTGCCTTTTGGTCCCAAACACATGCAGAATTGGCAATGCACTTCCTCATATCAGTGATTTGTGAGCAGGAGGATGCTGGTGGAGGCACCTCGGTTGGGTCAGGCTTTGGGTCATGGGCAATGGTAGGGTAGAGAGAGGGGTCAAGCATTGAGCCAGGCGGTTGTAATTCAACTGCGCTCATAACGATCCAGCATTCTCTCTCGTTCGAGAGTTTGAAGAAACCCCAGGAAGCATCCTGGTTCAACCCCAAAAGAATAGCAATACCGCCTTCCGGGAGGAAGCCAACTTCATTATTATTAAAGACCCACGGATTACTTCGACAATTGGCATTCATGATCCCGAGAAATTCCGGTGGGCCTGGCGGGACGGTTTCGATCAACTCAGGAATTTCTATCGGGGCCAGACAGAAAGTCCCGGTTTCCTGTACACGGAAAGAGCGTGTTTCAGAGAATGGTCCGCTTTCCCCCATGCCGCTGCCCCTGGCTTTGACACGCCAATAATAAGTTTCGCAGTTGATCAAGTCAGAGTATGGTTGAAAGAATGTCGCCGGTCCCAGTGATTGTCCCCCATTCGCAACATTTGGAAAGGAAGGATTGGTAGATAGATCTACCCAATAGTGGGTGGGATGGCACAGGAGGGGATTATCCCATGTAAGAGTCGGGCGTAAATTCGTGACAACGGCCCCGTCTGCCGGTTCAAGCAGGGGAGGGGCCACCATTTCAGATACAGCACAATATGGTCCAACGAAGAAATAGCGATAAGAAGACATGGGCCCTTCAATATCTTCGCTGATGGCCGCCGCCGCCCAACGATACATCTCTCCAGGCTGAAGGGGAGCGGATGTCCAGTATCCACTGTTGGAAATTTCTCCTAACTCATCGGTGAAATCAGGCGCGGTTGATAAGTAAAAGTGATATTTTTGAGCAAAACAATCATAAGCAGGAGATGGTGCGGGATACGGGTACGTAATGGCTGTGTATGAGGCTATAAGGGTTGGCGTTGTATCATCAATTGTGCTCCAGGCATATGGTGTGCCAAGTTGGGGTGCAACTAATTCTCCGGGAGGACAATGTATCGGTGGCAATGGATCATCAGGCATATCACAACCACCTAAGAAGATAATCATGGAAATTCCCAAAAACACCAAGAAAGTTTTGGTTTTCATTTTCTTCTCCTCTTGTCTGATGGTCTAGATTTATTCTAGCTTTTTCTACAGGCAATTACAATAAGCAGATGTCATGGTTTTGCATAGTCTTAATCAAAAAAGCAAGCAATACTGTAAATATCTGCTTTTCCCGCTATTGAATTATTTGGGGCACGTTGAGCAAGGTCTCCATTGCTCAAGCATTGGAGACCTTGCTGCACTAATCTGAGTTAGAGAGAATATTGTTACTACGGGAAACTACAATAACCCTGCCCTCCTGCTGTTCCAATCGTTTCATTCCATTTGCAGCCTGCTGCTTCGCAAGGCGCTTGTGAACCATATTGTTCTGGTCGTTCGCACCCACCACCGGGATCGTCGCCGGGGTCGTCGTCTGGCTTATCCCTGCAATCGCCAAGTTGGGCTGTAAAGCTCTGACACATCTGGTCGCTTATCCAATGACCTTCAAAAACACATACCCCTGGAGGATTTATGTAATCATAGCCAACCGGGCAGGATGAATATGAAGCCGGAGGTACGCCAGCCCAACCACCTGAGGGTTCAATATATGTTGCAACACAACATTCTTCAGTTGAACTATATTCAAAGCCATCAGGGCAGTCTGGATCAATTGGCGTAATGAAAGGCTTACAATATCCGTCTGCGTCCAAAAACCAACCTGCGGGACAGTTGGTTGCCGGGATTGGTGGGATGCCCTGAAATATACATTTATCTTCAACAAGGATATATCCCGGGTCACAAGAAGGGTTTTTGAAATCAGGAGGGACCCAATCGGTGCACTGTGTACACAGGACTACTTCGAAAGTTGCATTCTCAGGTCCCCAACAACCCATTGGGTTATTATTATCACAGCTAACCCCGGTTACGCTTTGCAGGTCTCCTGAATAAGTTACCGTCGCGCCACCGATCTGGTTATGTTGATCAACGCAATATTGACCGACGGTAAAGCTTGGAGAAGGAGCCAGACAACCATCTACTTGATGAAGGATCACATCTGGTCCTCCGGGAGGCGGTTTCCCTGGACCCTTGTTTTCGCCAGGGATGTAGGCAATTTGTTCACAATATGGCGCGTAATTCGTTGGTTCTGTTACTACACAGCGAAAGCCTAGATCTCTGCGATATTTATCCGGTTCAAGATAGACACGGTGCGCTAATGGGAGCATTGCTATCGGAGAACTGAAGCCACTACTGCGAACTGACCTGTATTTGCCCGTATCTGGTCCAAAGGGATCGTTTTCCGGAGCGTTTTTATAATAATCATTCTGATACCAGTCACGCGTCCATTCGTATGTATTTCCAGCTGTATCAAATAACTCATAGTCACTCATACCCTGTGGGTAATAAGTTTGAACGGGAGTTGTATCATTGACACATTCCTTAAAGTTGAGTAAGAAGCAGCTCGGTTCATCTTCACCCCAGGGATAGGTGTTGCTATCCGGACCGCGGGCTGCTTTTTCCCATTGCGCTTCAGTGGGTAAATCCGCGTCCATCCATTGGCAATAGGTTTGCGCTTGCTCCCAATTTACCCCAACAACCGGATGATCTGCCCTTTTCGGATCAAAGGCATCATCATAGGGAGGCTCGGTTGCCGGAGACTCACAGGCACCTGCAACAACGCATTGACGGTACATATCATTGGTGACGGGGTTGCGATAGATCCAATATCCGCCAAGAGATACCTTGCGTGGTGGATTATCTTCATACTCCTGTGCGCCCATTTGAAATTCCCCGGATGGGATATACAGCACGATAGAGTCGTCGAACCAGTACATCCAGCTCCCCTCACCCAATGTGGATGGATCAAATTGCGGGAGTTCGACCTCGGCATCTTGTGCAGGTTGGCTATCGGCTTGGGGAGCCTCTTGCTCCCCCGAAACTTCTTCCGGCGCTGATATTTCCAGCGGAGCACATCCTGCCAACAGGAGGATGATCCCCACACATCCTAAAAATAAATAGAAAAAACGGGTCTTCATTTTGTCTCCTCTCTACAAAATTCCAAGATACTATTCACAACAACATGGGCGAAGTGGAGGGCCACCACACTGAGCGACGGCTGGGCTTACACAATTAGGTGGATCAATACATCCTTCCGGATCCCCCCCCCCGCAGGTTTTGAGCATAACTGTATCGTTCTTACAAACCGTACCTGCACCCGGGATCGCAAAACATCCGCCTGGCGGGTTGAAATAATAGGTCCCGGACGGGCAGAATTTCAATATGGCATTTCCACTATCAGGTAATCCGCCAGGTTGAGCTTCGCAGCACATATTCTCGGGATCATAATTCACGCCGGGGATACACTCACCGGGGAATGGCTGATCCGGAATACATTTCAAACCAGTTAGGTGATATCCGGGTGGGCACTGTGGATCAACATTGATGGTTTGGGTACACTCTGCACAGATCGAGATCGGGTCTGGAGCAGTGCAGTGATAGGTGCTGCCACCCAGGTCTGTGCAGGAACCAGCATTAATCGTAACGGGTGTGCCGGGAGGAACAACGCCAAAGTGTACGTTGGTAAACGGTGTTTTGTTTTTACAATCCATTGCTTGGTTAATTGAAAAGGAGGGGCAGGTGTTAGTAATATCCGGGTTGCTCAAAGGATCAAGATTATAGGCATCCATTCCGTATACAACCACCTGTTCGCAGTAAGGTGCATAATGTGTCGGCTCGTGTACCACGCAGCGGAAGCCAAGGTCTCTGCGGTGGTCAAGCGGCTTGGAACTGAAGCGGCGCGCAAGCTCGGTCGCGTAAAAAGCAGAACTATAGCTGCTGGAACGAATGGAGCGCTGATCGCCTGTGTCGGGCCCAAAGGGGTCTTCAGTCGGTGATTCGCCATAATAGGTTGGGCTGTACCAATCTGCCACCCATTCATAGACGTTTCCGGCCATATCAAAGACTTCGTAATAACTCATGCCCTGTGGATAATAGTCGGTTACATCGCTGGTCTCACCGACACAATCTGCGGCATTCAACAGATCACAGGAAGGTGTCTCTTCACCCCAGGGGAAGGTATTGCCATCCGGGCCGCGGGCGGCTTTTTCCCACTCAGCTTCGGTTGGCAGACGCGCATTCATAAAGGAACAGTATGCAGTGGCCTGCTCCCAGTTCACGCCTACAACCGGATCGTTGGCACGGAGTGGATCTTCATAAACACGGTTGTCATCCGGGTTTGGCAAGTCGCACAGCCCGGCTTCCACACACAGGGAATACTGCTGATTGGTGACCGGTGCGCGATAGATCCAGTAGTTGCTAAGGGAAACAGTGTGTTCCGGATTGTCGTTACTGCTACCGCCCATGATGAATTCCCCCCCAGGTATTGCCACCAGGATATTGCCATCTGCATACAGGTGTTTGGAACCGATCTCCATGAGGGGTGGGCTAGGTTCGGCTGGGGCAGATGTTGGGGGTGGCTCTGTCGATAGAGTCGTTTGGGGCGCTTCGGAAATCGGGGCTTCGGTAGCAGGTTCCTCTATGTTTGGTGGCTCCGTGGCTGGAATTTGGGTAGCGGCATCCCCGGTGCAGGCAGTTAGCAAGACAAAAAAAACCATAGAACACAATAAAAAGTGATATATGTTTTTATATTTCATTTCTCCTCCATTCCCTTGGCGACTTATTTCCATTCTAGCTTTTTCTGAAGCCGATTACAATTACCCTATGAGTACCCTGTCTGATATATCAAAAAGACCTGAGCATTTACTCAGGTCTTTTTGATGAAATTGCAATCTTATTTATCTTTGCAGGCATTTGCACGTGCATCCCAGGAACATGCAGAATTTGCTTCGCAGGTCCTCGTATCCGTAATTTGGGCACAAGAGGATGTTGGGGGTGTTCCTTCTCCTGTAGATTCTGGTGGTGGGTCATGTTCCATCAAAGGATATAAGGAAGGATCAAAGATTGAGCCGGGTGGCTGTAGCTCTACTGCGCTCATATTAATCCAGCACTCCCTCTTATTTAGAAGTTTGAAGAACCCCCATGAAGCATCTTCGTTCAGTCCAAGCAGGGTGGCGGTTTCGCCCGCTGGCAGGAAACCAACTTCATTTCCATTGATCCATGGATTACTTCGGCAGTTGGCGTTTTGAATCCCCAGGAAATCTTCTTTAATTACATCATTATTTACTTCGAGAAGATCGCAGTTTGTCCCTGGCAAACTAACAATAAAATCTTTCCACTCTGAATAAACAGTTCCCGACCAGCCCTGATAATATCCTTGGAGAGAACTTTCCATTCTCCACTTATAGGGCCTGCAATCGGTTAGATCTTCAGAAAGCGGGGCTGATATGTGTGTCGGCGAATTGAAGGGACCAAAATGACCCTCTACGCCAGTTATATCGGAACGAGTCCAATGCACATAATATGCGCTGGGAATGCATGGGATATTTTCTTCAACCGTCCATTTAAATGTAGGATTCAGCGTATTGACCACAGCGCCATCTGTTGGTTCAAGCGGGATAGCTGTGGTTAATTCACCCTCTTCACATATAGGGCCTGCAACGAAATAGTAATAAGAAGAAATGGGCCCCTCAATAGAATTAGTTACTCCGGCTACAGCCCATCTATAGGTTACGCCGGCTTTTAATGGCGTTGTTACGGTCCATTTGAATGTGGGCGTAGAATATCCGCCGATCTCATCCAGGTAATCTGGTCCTGTAGACAAATAAAAATGCATTTGTTCTGGCGTACAACTGACAGCAGGGGAAGGTTTCGGGTTTGGATATGTTATAGCCAGGTAGTCATAATCAGCTACCAAGGTTGGTGTTGCACTATCCACAATCTGATAATTATCTGGGAACACGCCCCACGGCGCAGACATTTCGTCTGCAGGGCAATTTACTTTTTGTAATGGCGGATTCTCTGACTCTTCAGAAGACCCATTTGGGGCTAATGGTGATACTGGTTCTTGTGGTCCCTCTGGGGTATCAGGTTTAGGCTTACAGCTAACTGAAATTAATAAAATACCTAATAAAACAATAAAGTATTTATACTTCATTTTCTCCTCCGTTCCTTTGGCGACATAGGTTTATCCTAGCATTTCCCTAAGACAATTACAACAAACGAAGGTCATGCTTGAGATTAATCGATAGAACAATTGACTTTGTAAATCCTTACCTTTCCCTGAGAAAAAACTTCTTGATATTGTGGGCTTATCTCCATATGTCCGGAAAGATCAAAGCTAAATGCTCTCCCGCCTGCATAAACATAAATGGGACTGAACTGACAAACGTCTGCGATCACATCGGGAGCCAGCCAGCTTATATCAAAGGGACGTTTTTTCGTTTTATTCCCTGTGGATGCTTCGATCCAGATCCCCGCATCTGTACCGAGGATATGGTCACTGACCCGCAACCCGGGGACGAAAAAGACCGCATCGCTCGTGACATTCAACTTGATCCAGTTAAAAGCAGCAACATCTCGGTCCCGAACATATTTGCAGCACGGATCAGGATAATACGAGAGTTGTGCTGCGTTAAAGGTCAGCAAAAAGGAGATGATAACCATTATTCCGTTTCGCAAAAACTTTTTATTTGCAAATGCCTTCCAAAACCCCGAAATCCCCAGTCCGCCTAAAATGGAGAGGGGAAGAAAGAGCGAGATCTGTACAAAGGTACGATCAAGCAGGGAGTGACTATAATTTTGCAGGAAAGCGGGCGTGGGTATTTTTGCAACTATTCCCATCCCGAGTAAAAAAATGAGTGCCGCTAATGCCAAAGAGGGGAAGCTTCGAAAAGCAAAGGGCAACAACAATAGAACCCCCAAAAGGATCATGAAATAAGCGTTGTAATAGCCCTGAAGGAAAGTTTCGAAATGCAGCCATAGAGACAACAAGATACTACTTGTCAATAATAAGAGATTGATGATTTTATTATTGACCACCAAACGATCAGTAAATTGGCTAGCAAAGATATATGCAAAAATCGCCAGACTAATAGAGATCAGAAGACGTGTGTGCAAAAAAGTGACTCCGAAAACAAGCGTTATTCCAAGTAATAGAGATTTTTTATTGAGTTTATGACTTGATAAAAGATATAAAACAGCTACCGGAGCCGCAAATACTGCTGTCCCTGCGAGCATGGGATATTTTCCCCAGTTGGCGGCAAAGGCTGGCATCTCCCAACCAAATCCTGCTAACAGAAATGCCATCCATGCGGAAGTTTTATCTTGAGCGATACTGCCGACTAATCCCAGAACAGAAAAGGGGATTATGGCAAGAAATATCTGTCCCCATAGCGCCAATACTAAAGGAGAATCTGTATTTACTAAGGTAAAGAGCCACACTGACAGACTGTGAAAACCAAAATGATAATAATGCCCGAAAATTGAATAAAAGGATTTTGGGTCAGCATTTTGGGAAAGGAAATCCTGTACGATCTTGTAGTGCTCTACAGGATCGCTGTAGGGTGGCATAAGCAATTCTTTGATAAAAGCCAATCGGATGATAAGGATGATAAAAAATGTCGCAAAGTAGAGGGCATTTGAACGCCAATCCAGCCAGCCCTTTAGGTGGGTGATAAAGAGAATTGTTCCGAAACCAAAGATGAGCCAGCTTCCTGTTGGCAAAATGATCGGAAAAATTTGTGCAAGCAGAATAGTGGCAAAGGAAAGGAGAGATATGGCAATTATTCCCAAAGGTAAAGCTAAAGGAAAGAAGAGCCAGCTTTTGCTATCTTCCAAAGAAAATTTCACCACTATTAGTTCCCCAAACCCTAGAATCGGAATCAAGGCAAGTAGGATGTCCCCTCCATAATTTCCTGCTATGAAAATCCCATCCAGCACTATTTTCATTTTTGGATCCAATCTTGACACACTTTTGCGTATTCTAAACTAAGAATAGCAAATTCTATGTGCTTAGGGGAATTGCTTTTGTTATTGTCGATTGACCAACCAAACCCCCAAAAGGATCATTGCACCGCCAATCAGCGAAACCCAAGTGATGCCGAGAAAGCTGAGCAGAGCGAAGTAACCCCATTCCGAAGCGCAGCCAAACGATGGTTATGGGGGAGACATCCTGCACTCCGATCTTAGTGGCGATAAAGGACGCGCCCTAAACCACAACGGCGAAAAGCACTTCAAGATAAGGGAGTATCTGTTTCTTTGGCATTTGGCTCCTCAAGTTTTAAAGTTGGAGAATTATACTCGCATCTGTAGCGCTTGCGGTTATAATATGAAGCGGAGGACCTATATGGAAATTACTTGGTATGGACATTCTTGTTTTCGATTAACAGAGCGCCGCCTGGCGACTGTAGTGACCGATCCCTTCGACCACGCGGTCGTGGGGTATCAAGACTTGAAATTGAAAGCCGATATTGTTAGCGTAAGCCACGAAGCGCCCGGACATAATTTTGTGAAAGCAGTGAAGGGGTATTCGCATTTACTGGATGGTCCCGGAGAATATGAGATCGGTGAAGTTTTTATTACCGGCGTACGTACAAATGGGCGTAAAAAAGACGAAGATCAGTTGCGAAACACCTTGTATGTCTTTGATTACAATGGCATCACAGTTGCCCATCTTGGCGATTTGCGTGCTGTCCCGGCCCGCTCACAAGTGGATGCTTTGGGCACTGTCAATGTGGCCTTGGTTCCAGTTGGTGCAGGGGGCGGATTGACTGCTGCCAAAGCCGCAGAAGTGGTCAGCATTTTGGAGCCGAATATCGTTATCCCGATGCACTATGCAACGCCAGCGGCAAAGTTACCCCTTGAGCCATTAGAGAAATTCATCAAGGAAATGGGCTTGGGCACTGTGGAAGCTGAAGATTCGATCAAGGTTACAAAGGGAAGCTTGCCAGAAGAAGCGCGTGTTGTTGTGCTTAATTACCAAAGCTAGGAGTTTCTCGTGCCGGTCAAAATTATCATGACATGGGATATCACTCAGGATAATGAACAGGAGTATTTCGAGTTCGTTATCAGCGAGTTTGTCCCTGGCGTACAGCGACTTGGCTTTCAGCCCCTTGATGCGTGGGCAACGCTCTATGGCGAATACCCTCAAATTCAGGTTGGGATGATCGCTTCGGATGCCGAAACAGCCCAGCGTATGTTGGATTCCCCCGAGTGGGAAACACTGCGTGAAAAACTCTTTGGTTATATCGAGAATTTTTCTTATAAGGTTATCCCTGCCCGTACGGGATTTCAGTTCTGACGCCAAATAAATTACATATGAAAGCCTCCCGCCAGGGAGGTTTTCTTTTATCAACTGGATGAAATGAGCGCATTCGCCCCTGAACTTTTGGCTTGGTACCGTCAAAATAAACGCGATCTGCCCTGGCGCGATCACCCCGACCCTTACGCCGTTTGGGTCTCTGAGATCATGCTCCAGCAAACGCGCGTAGACACAGTCATCCCTTACTTTGAGCGTTGGATGGCAAACTTCCCGACCGTTGAAGCCCTGGCTGCTGCCGATGAACAGCAGGTACTCAATCTCTGGGAAGGGCTGGGCTACTACAGCCGTGCGCGTAATTTGCATCGTGTAGCAAAAAAACTAGTTGCAGAACACAATGCTCAACTCCCCAAAGACACAAAAAGCCTGATGCAACTTCCCGGCATCGGGCGTTATACCGCCGCTGCCATCTCCTCGATGGCATTCGGGCGTGACGCCGCCGCTTTGGATGGGAATATTCGCCGCGTTTATGCACGCATTTTTAATGTAGAAGAGGCATTAGGTTCAACGCAGGCAGAGAAGACCCTCTGGCAATTGGCGGAAGATTTTCTGCCCAAAGGGGAAGCGGGTGATTACAACCAGGCGCTCATGGATCTGGGCGCGACAATCTGTACCCCGCGCAATCCGCTTTGCGAAGAATGCCCGATCAAGCAACATTGCGAAGCCTGGCAATTGGATATTCAAGCCTTGCGCCCTGTGCCCAAAACGAAGAAGGCTGTGCCACACCACGTCCACGCGGCGGCGGTGATCGTTGAAGATGGACGCGTTTTGCTTGCCCAGCGCCCAGTCGATGGCCTGTTGGGTGGAATGTGGGAATTCCCGAACGGGCGCGTTGGCGGCGATCCTGCTGAGGAGCTGGCAGGTGCTATAGATAAGGGATACAAACTCAATGTCCAAATATTGAGTCCGCTTGCCGAGGTGCGTCACGCGTATACCCATTTCAAGGTCACCGAATATGCTTTTCGGTGTAAATTCATCCGATCATCCCAAGAAGAAAATATGCGCTGGATTTCGATAAATGAATTGGAAAATTACCCGATGGGGAAGATCGACCGCCAAATTGCGAGAAAATTGAAGGAGTAAAAAATGCCCAATTTGATCCTGTTTAACGGAAAGCTGCACACACAAGACGAGCGTTATCCTGACGCGAGCGCGATAGCCTTGCGTGGTGGGGAGATCTTAGCCCTTGGCGCGGATGATGAAATCTTGGCGCTGGCAAATGCTGAAGCAGAGAAGATTAACTTGCAGGGACGGCGCGTGCTGCCCGGCTTAACGGATGCGCATATCCATTTCTATGAATGGGCGCTGCTTTTGCGTGGGCTGACCCTCGAAGACGCGACGTCGTTGAACGAAGTGCAGGCGCGCGTGCGCGAGGCTGTGGCAGCCGCCAAGCCCAGCGAATGGATCATTGGGCAGGGCTGGAATCAGGATACTTGGGATGTGCCGAAAATGCCGGATAAAAGCGATTTGGACGAAATTGCCCCGGAAACCCCCGTTGTCTTGTGGCGCAAGGATTTGCACATGGCATGGGTCAATTCGCGCGCGTTGGCGTTGGCGGGCATTGATGCCTCCACGCCTGACCCGGAGATGGGCATCATCGAGCGCGATGCGCAGGGCGAACCGAATGGACAGCTGAAGGAATTGGCGATTAACCTGGTGCGGGCTGCCATGCCGAGCGTGGAAGATGATGTTCTTGATGCCGCGATGCGAAAGACAATGCCTCGTCTTCATCAATTGGGCATCACGGGCGTGCATGATTTCCGCATTATGGGCGGCGAAGATGGTCCGCCTGCGCTGCGTTCCTGGCAGCGGCTGCGCACGGCGGATGAACTCAAGCTCCGCGCCTGGGTTTTGCTCCCTGGCGAATTGCTCGATCATGCCATCGCGCTTGGGTTGTATAGCGGCATGGGCGATGATTTTTTGCGCATTGGTGGCATTAAACTCTTTTCGGATGGAGCAACAGGTCCGCGTACATCGTGGATGCTGGAGCCTTTTGAAGATGGTGGTGTCGGGATGCCGCTCACGCCGATGTCGAGCATAACAGATAAGATCGCCAAAGCGGAAGCGGCGGGCATTACCACCACCATCCACGCTATTGGTGACCGTGCTATTCGTGAATTGCTAGATGTCTATAGCGAAGTATTGGATGGGGATGTGGGTGCCGGGGTCTCACGTCCGCGGCATCGGATCGAGCATGTGCAGCATAGCCACCCCGATGACTTGGCGCGACTCACGCCTTTGGGCTTGGTCGCTTCGGTTCAACCGCTGCACCTGACCGAAGATATGGATATGGTTGATGCGGCCCTGGGCGAACGTGGGCGCTGGACATATGCCTTCCGCGATCTACTGGATGCCGGAACAACGCTTGCGCTGGGTTCCGATTGCCCGGTTGTTTCCCCGAATCCATATATAGGCATTCAAGCAGCCGTCACCCGTCAACGGGATGATGGCACACCCGCCGAAGGCTGGTATCCTGAACAGCGGATGACCGTCGCCGAAGCGATTTGGGGATATACAATGGGTGCAGCCCAAGCCATTGGGCAGGAGGGGCGTCAGGGGAGTTTATCGCCGGGCAAGCTGGCAGACCTGGTTGTGCTGGAGCAGGATATTTTTGAAGTCCCGCCGTTGGAGATTGGGAAGACGAAAGTACATATGACGATCTTCAATGGAGAGATTGTTTACAAAAGGTAGCAAGTCTAAATTACGTGTGGGGCGGTCTTTCATCCTAAAATAAAAAGAGCAGACTTTTTCAAGCCTGCTCTTTTTCATTCACGTATTCTTTTTTTTATTCTTCTTTGGCAGCAATCTCTTCCAGCATGGCTGTGGTGAGAGATTTCGGTCGCTCAAGGGGCTGACCAAGTGCACGTGCCCATACATAATTGGCGGTGACGCCGAGCGCGCGCCCGACACCGAAGAGAACGGTATAGAAATCGAATTCGGTGATGCCAAAATGATATTGGAGCGAGCCACTGATTGCATCCACATTGGGCCATGGGTTCTTGGCCTTGCCCTGTTCCTGCAAGACTGCGGGAATCACTTCGTCCATGAGTTCGACGATCTGGAAGAGTTCAGCATCGGGCATATTCTTCTTTGCAAACTTGAATTGCTCCGTATAGCGGGGATCAGGCACACGCAAGACGGCGTGACCATAACCGGGGATAACGCGTCCGCTGTTGAGGGTTTCCCAGGCATATTCGGCGATCTCTTCCTTGCTGGGAACGCCGTTGAATTTGCGCTGGATGCCCATCACGAAGGCAAGACAGTTTTGGTTGGCAAGCCCATGCAGCGGACCTGCGAGACCATTCATGGCAGCAGAGAAAGCGTAGAAGATGTCGGAAAGTGTTGAGCCAACCAGGTGCATGGTGTGTGCGCTGACATTGCCGGATTCATGATCGGCATGCAAGATGAAGTAGAGACGTGTCAAATCCGCATATTGGGGATCTTCAACTCCCATCATCTTGGCGAAGTTTGTGCCATAATCCAGATTAGGATCGTAGGTAGGTTCACCACGGTCACCGTATTTCAAACGGTAAATAAAGGCAGCGATCACGCCCAGTTTACTGGTCAGATGCAGGGCATCGTCGAGGGCGGGCTCCCAGTAATCCATTTTGTTCATGCCTTCGGCGTAGCGTTTGGCGAACTCAGAATCGGTTTGCAGGGTCAGGATAGCTTGCGAGAACAGTGCCATGGGATGGGTGTCCTCGGGCATATCACGCAAAACTTTAAAGACGTGACGGGGAACATGGCTGCGAGTTGCCCATGAGGCTTCTACTTCCAAAGCTTGTGCTTCAGTGGGCAGTTCGCCGGTCATGAGCAGATAGTAGAGACCGCCAACATAGGGGATTTCTGCACCTTCGGGTTTAGGTAGCTTTTCAACAACTTCTGGAAGTGTATAGCCACGATAACGAATACCTTCATTTGCGTCAACAAAAGAAATATCGGTAACCAGTGCCCTTACACCGCGCATACCGCCGTAAACCTGGCTAATGGTCACTTCGCCGGCGACTTTATTCCCGTGTTCTTTGAGCAGTTTCGTAACACGTTCGCGCCATTCGGGCAGTTGCCCTAGGATCTTTTCATACAAAATCATTAGACTCTCCTCTACAAATAATAAAAAGCTGCACCCTTTGACGACATGCAGCTTTTTGAAATTACAGTTCTACCAAACCTTTAAGCTCTTCAACGCTTTTTGCAACGGCATCTGCAGATGCCTGTAAGGCTGCTTTTTCATCTTCGTTCAATTCATATTCGATGATCTTTTCAATGCCATCTTTGCCAAGCATGACGGGTACACCGAAGAAGATACCGTCCTGTCCGTATTCGCCAGTAAGGTAAGCGGCACAGGGCAGGATCAGCTTGCGGTCAGACAAAATTGCTTCAGCCATTTGGACAACAGCCATCGAGGGGGCATAGAAAGCGGAGCCGGTCTTGAGCAGACTAACGATCTCGCCGCCGCCCTTGCGGGTGCGGTTGACGATGGCTTCGAGCTTATCGGCAGCTATATATTTCTCAAGCGGAACGCCAGCAATATTCGAATGGCGTGTGAGCGGAACCATCGAATCACCGTGACCGCCGAGAACGTAGCAATTGATGTTTTGAACACTTACGCCGGTCTCCATCGCGATGAAGGCGCTCATACGGGCAGAGTCCAGCACACCAGCCTGACCGATGACCTTGTTGGCGGGCAAGCCCGTTTTCTTCATGGTCATGTAGGTCATGGTATCGAGGGGGTTGGTCAGAACAATGTAGGTTGCGTTGGATGAATATTTAATGGTCTCTTCGGCGACAGAACCAACAATATTTGCGTTCTTTACCAGTAAATCTTCACGAGACATGCCGGGCTTACGAGGTAAGCCAGCGGTGATAACGATAATATCTGAATCTTTTGTGTCGGCATAATCGTTCGTGCCCGTGATCTTTGCATCTTTCCCAATAATGGGCATTGCTTCATAGAGATCAAGCGCCTTCCCCTGTGGCATACCCTCCATGATATCGACCAAAACGACATCAGCGATCTCGCGTTCAGCGATCCAATGCGCGGCGGTGGAACCAGTCATTCCAGCGCCAATTACAGAAATCTTTGCCATATCTCCTCCAATGGATAATAATTTTATTATACTAAAAAGACTGTCTGGCGAGTTACAAAACAGCGAGCGTAAGAATACTATAGAGTCATCTTACAAGACAGTTCAATTTGTCATATTTTTGGTGTGTCATGCGAACAAGATATAAAACAAAAGGCATGTCCTTTTTATGTGACATACCTTTTGTGGTGATCAATTTGCTAAAGCCCTTTTTCTTCAAGATAGCGGATAGCCTGGATCGCAGCCCCGGCACCCATCCCTGCAGATGTGATGACTTGCCGGAAATGCGGATCGGCGACCTCGCCCGCCGCGTAAACGCCCTCGACCCCGGTTTGCATCAGACCATCAACAACGATATAGCCTCGATCATCGAGCGCTAACTTGCCCTCGAAAAGTTCGGTGTTGGGTGTATGACCGATGAAGATGAAAAGCCCGTCGGCATCGAGAGAAGATTCATCTCCGGTTTTGACATTTTTCGTTTTAACGGAAACAACCTTTTCTCCAGTGGGGACGTCGGTCACGACCGTATCCCAAACGAAGTGGATCTTCGGGTTCTCCTCAGCACGCTGACGCAGGATCTGTCCCGCGCGTAGCTCATCCCGCCTGTGGACGATGGTCACCTTGCTGGCATGGCGCGTCAGGTAGAGGGCTTCTTCGAGCGCGCTATCCCCGCCGCCAACGACGACCACATCCATATCTTTGAAGAAGTGCCCATCACAGGTCGCGCAATACGACACACCGCGCCCGACCATCTCTTCCTCACCGGGGATGTCGAGAGTCACGGCTGCCGCGCCGGTGGTGATGATGAGGGTGTCGGCAGTGAACTCCTCTCCATAGGTTTTGATGTGATAGGGCTGTGCCGAAAGATCGACTTCGGTGGCGAGATCAAAGATGACCTCGGTGCCGAAACGCATTGCCTGCTCGTGGAAGGCTTTCACCAAACCCTCGCCAGAGATCCCTTCGGGGAAGCCCGGGTAATTCTCAACAGCGTGAGTCTTGGAGACCTGTCCGCCCAGATCCATGCCCGTCAACACGACGGGGGCGAGATTGGCACGCGCTGCATAAAGCGCAGCCGCCAGCCCCGCCGGACCGGAGCCGATAATGAGCATCTTAACATGGCGAGGGGTATTTTCTTCTGTCATAATTTCTCCTGAACGTGATAAGTGAAAGATCACTCGTCACTTATCACGTTTCACTTACAGATTTTGCAAATATTCTCGAATGCCGACCGCTGCTTTCGCGCCGTCCCCAACAGCCACAGCTACCTGCGCCAGATTTTCAGAAACCACATCACCTGCCGCAAAAATACCTGGCATGGATGTGTGCATATGTTTGTCGGTGATAATGTAGCCATAGTCATCGAGCTCAACCAGGTCTTTGACGAAATCTGTGTAGGGCTTATAGCCAACATAGATAAAGACCGCCGCGGTGGGTATTTCTTCTTTTTCACCTGTGTCGCGGTTCTCGATCAAAACTGCGTTAACCAGATTATCACCCTTCACTTCTGTTGCCATATGCGAGAACATACAGGTGGTCTTTTCATGTCCTTTTACGCGATCCTGCAAAACTTTTTCGGCGATGGAATGACCAAGATATTCCACAAAGGTCACTTTCTTTGAATATTGCAATAAGATCTCAGCTTCTTGCAGACCAGAGTTCCCGCAGCCGATCACGACCACTTCCTGATCCTTGTAGAGCGGACCATCGCAGGTGGCACAGTACGATACACCTTTATTGTAGAATTCTGCTTCACCGGGAATGCCGAGCTTTTTCGGCTCACTGCCGGTTGCCAGCAGTACACTGCGTCCGCGGAAATTCTTCCCACCATCGGTCTCAATGGTGAAGACTTTATCATCACCTTTTGTGATAGCTTTGACACCGTCAAACTCTTCCAAAATGGCACCAAAACGCTCTGCTTGCTTCTGGAAATTATCCATCAGGGCAGGTCCTTCAACACCGCCCGGGAAACCGGGATAATTTTCAATGGAATGAGTTGAAGCAGCCAAGCCCCCGCTGGCTTCCTTCTCAAGAATAAGGGTTTTCCAGCCGTCGCGGGCGGCATAGATTGCCGTGGTAAAACCGGCGGAACCTGCTCCAACGATCACAAGATCGTAAAGCTCGTTTTCATCGGCTGCATTTGAATCACTGAGATTTAATGAGAACATTTTTCCTGCCTCCTGTTTAGTCTAGGCAACCCCTTTCGGTTGCTTAGATGCCCCTCCACCGGGCTTTCTTACAGATACGAATAAAAAATGACCAGATTGTTCAACATAGCTGGATGCACCATCCATGGTCAACAATTTGGTCATGAAAAAAAGGAGAGACAAACCCCTCTAAAAGAGAGGTAAGCTCTTCGCGATTACAAAATTATTTTACGACAGCCAATAACTCTGTTGCTTCTATGATGATGTGATCAACACCATCTAATTTGATATCGGCTCCACTATGATATTTTGCGAAAAGTACTTTCTGACCAACTTTGACCATGATCTCTTCATCGTTGCCGATGGCAATAACTTCTCCAACCTGCTGTTTTTCTTTTGCAGAGTCGGGCAAGATCAGTCCGCTGGCGGTTTTGGCTTCCTGTTCCATTGGGCGTACAAGGACGCGCATTCCAAGAGGTTCTACATTCATTTTGATCTTTCTCCTTCAATTAAGTCTGCTCAATGACGAGCGGTTTTCTTTTAATGACAGCGCTATTCTATCAGATGTGATAAGTGTAGAAAAGTTACATTTTATGCTTTCATACAAAATGCTTATATAATGCCCTCATCTGTGATATTTAATGCTTCATCCAAAATCTTAAATCCCTCGGCAAGTTGCTCTTTGGTGATGTTCAAGGGCGGGATAATGAGCACAGTATGCCAATGAACGGATATAAAGAGACCGTTTCTGCGGCAAAACATTTTGAAGACTTCCATTTCTGGACTGGTGGAATCCCAGGGGGCCATCGGCTCTTTTGTTTCACGATTTTTGACTAACTCGATAACGCCGAAAAGTCCAATAGAGCGAATCTCTCCCACAGAAGGGTGCCCCTCCCCCAGCTCAACCAGCATCTGCCTCAGACTCGACCCTAGGTTTGCTGCGCGCTCGACGAGTTTGTCCTCCTGCATAACGTGGACGTTTGCAATCATAGCCGCTAATGAAACGGGGTGCGCGGTATAGGTCAGCCCTGAGCGGAAAACATGCTCTTTAAAGTGTGCTGAAATTGCATCGGTCATGCCAACCGCGCCGAGGGGAGCATAGCCCGATGTAAGGCCCTTTGCCATGGTGATAATGTCGGGGGTTACGTTCCAGTTGTCTACGGCAAACCAAGCTCCTGTACGTCCGAATCCGGTCATTACTTCGTCGGCAATCAGCAGGATTTCATATTTATCGCAAATTTCGCGCAGACCTTGCATATATCCTTCTGGCGGGATAATGATGCCATTTGTACCCGTAACAGGTTCGATTAAAATCGCCGCGATGGTTTCTTCTCCCTCATATTGGATGATCTCTTCGAGGTGATTGAGATAATCTTGCGTGAAGTCGGCTTCTGAGATATTGGGGTTGGTGCGATGGAAGGTAGAGCGATACCGATAAGGATCAAGGAAATGGATAACGCCATGCATCAAGTTCGGTTCCCATTCATGGCGACGGGGATCGCCAGTGAGTGCCATCGCGCCCGCCGTTGCACCATGATATGAGCGATAACGCGTCAGGATTTTATGACGTCCTGTATACGCGCGCGCTAACCGGATGGCATTTTCGTTAGCATCCGAGCCGCCAACTGTGAAGAGAAAATGAGTTATGCCTTTTGGGGTGATTTCTGCGAGTAGCTTGCCGGCCAGTGCACGGACCTTGGTTGCCATCGTTGGGTTGGCATAAGCAAGGAAATGCAATTGGTCTGCCATTGCTTTGGTGATGCGTTCCTCGCCATGGCCGACGTTTACGCACATTTGCATTGAGTTGAAATCCAGATAGCGCTTGCCGTTCGTATCCCAAAAGTAAACGCCTTCGGCTCGCGCCACTGGAATAGGATTGACCTTGCCTTGCGCTGACCACGTCCAAAAACCGTGTTTTTTCATCAAAGGGAGAATTTGATCATCAGGAAGTTCAAACATAAAGCCCTCGATATTTATAGTAGAAAAAAAGAGATTCTTGTTCGGCGAATGGTATCATGGTTTGGGTTTGGGGAAAAGAAAATCGGTGCAGGAGTTTTTGCGTTGCCGGCATCGATTTTTGGGACTGTGCCCGGTGTTGACGCACATGGTTATCAAGTTGAAGTCGAGATAGTGTGTGCTGTCCGTATTCCAGAAGTAGATGTCCTTCGGCGCTCTCAACGGAGAGCAGAATGGCATTATGAATGCTAGGAAGGGTAATGCTGATTTTGACGTACAAGTGAAATGATTATTGACTTCGCTTTCTAAAAAATATAAACTGGAATAGTCGGGGTACCTTGTGCTCGAATATTATAGATTTTCTCTCCAATATTCATCATTGTTGAATCAGCCCTAGAAACGAATGATTTATCTTAGCTAGAGTCTGGATCTGCTAATACACATGGAGGAAAGATGTCTAAGAATACCAAATCCCCCCTGTCTCTTACATATATAAAAATTCGGAAGTTAATTGGCGTCTTGGCCATGTCACTTCCCATTGTGGTGTTTCTAGTGGAAAAAACTTTTTTCCACGTCGATTTACAACCCTCGATCAGCGCATTCTATTACACAGAAATGCGTTGGTTCTTTGTTTTGACGCTTTGTTTTATAGGTTTCTTCCTGTTCTTCTATCAGGGCTATGATGAACTTGACAAATGGATGGCTCGTATCGCAGGGGTGGGGGCTTTTTTGACAGCTATGTTCCCCACTAGCAATCCACATTCTGACTATTGTGCTTCTCCTCTTTTTATTTTTACTCCTACGATCGAGGCTTTGTCAGCCAGCTATGAAAACCTTTGCTCAATTACCGAAACAATCCATTTACTTTCTGCGGCTACTATGTTCGTTACGATTGCGATCTTTTCTCTATTCCGCTTTACCAAATGTGGGCATAGTAGCCATAAGAATGAAAACCCTGAACAAAGAAAAGCCGCTTATAAACAGTGCCAACAATGTAAGCTTGAAGCAGATTCTGGTAGTGAAAATGCAAAAAGGAAGATCCTTCGAAATAGGATCTATGTAGCTTCTGGGGTTGTGATCTTTATTTCCATTCTTCTGATGGGTTTGTCATCCCTCTGGGAAGATGTTTTTGCCTATACAGTTTATGTCGGTGAGTTTGTGGCACTATTTGCATTTGGTGTTTCCTGGGCGGTTAAAGGAGAATGGCTTTGGTTGCGAGATGTTGCTAAGCCAAAAAACAGCACAAAATTTAATCAATTACAAAAGCGCCAGGTTGATGGGTACAAGAGCGGCATGGGAATTGTTGTCTTTTTAATTACTGTTTGGTTTACCGCCTTGCTCTATGCTGCCAGTATCCCTCCTTTCAATATTCTTGAAGATGCTGGTGATTTGAAACCCAGATTAGGTTTTGAACAGGGAGAAGCCCAAGCAATTTTAGAGGTGATTCTATTTCTCTTGGTTGTTATTGTGTTCTATTTCATACTGAATTACCAAGTACTTTCCCTTTTCTGGCCCCTTGTCCGCAGGAAATTTCGCCTTGATTTAGGAGGTGATACATCCGGCGAAATGGAGAATTTGTGGATGCTTTTTTCAAAGCAATCGCGAGAAATGGGTTTCAATATGAATTTGGTTAATCCACAAGAGGCTTCTGGAATTTCCCATCCATCCACGCTTGCACCAGAAAAATCTTACCTAAGTACATTTCTAGACATATTGAGTTGGATTATCCCAAGAGTAGGTTATTCATTGCGTGTGAAAAAAATGAAATCAAGTGAATTAGGAATAGGGCTATTGATTTCGATAACGAATAATACAACCAAAGATAATATTGCTGAAAAAACTTTCTGGACAAAAGATTACGGTATTGTCGATACTAATAATACGGAGAATGGAGATGACTGTTATGTCTTCCAACTGCTAATGATCCCTGCTTTTCTCTGGTTTGCAGAACAAGTGGATATCTTGGATGGATTTGAACCAGACGAAAATGCCCGAGAGGCTAAGGCAAATTATTATCTCGGGATGACTTTATGGCATAAAGATTTGGATCAAGGTATCAATTTCTTTAGTAAAAGCATTAGCTATAAGCCAGATCACTGGCCAGCTTATGCCGCGTTGGGAAGGTTGTGGACAGAAAAATCTCAAGCGATGCATAAAGCGAAGATGGATGAAATTGCAAAGGAATACCTTTTATTGGCAAATGGTTATCTCGCAACATCTATCCAGGAGCTAACTAGCCAGGGAGGATTGGCACGTACATACTTTGCTGCCTCCTATAATCAAATTGTTGCTTGGAAATACCTGATAAAGCTTATTGGGCAAACTGGACACTTGGATTTTGAAAAGGCTTTGGAAAAAGGAGAAAATCTAAGAGTAGAAGCCAAAAATACTTTAGAAGATAGCATGAGTGATCCTCAGACAAAGCTATGGCTAAAACAGTTCCTTCCAACACTTGAATTTGTACTCCAAAACCTCGTAATAGAAACCCAATACTCTAAAAATATCAGCGCCGGGTTGACAAGCGCGATCGAGAAATTTGTAGAGCTTGGAGAAATCCCTGTCAATTTGGATCAGCCTTTGAACCCCATTGCTGAGAACGGACGCCATTTCATACACTCTTATTACCGAACCCAATATAATGTTGCTTGTTTTTACAGCCAGTTGGCATCAATGACTTCCAACGATGATGAAAAATCGACATATGTCAATTTAGCTTTAGATCATCTTGATATGGCGCTAAGTAGAGGAGGAGGACTGGTTGATTTTGCCCAAAAAGACAGTTCTTTGGAGGCTGTCCGAGAGAAAGATCGCTTCATAAAAATAACTAAAAGCGAAAAGCAAACCGAAGAAGCCAAGGAAATGGAAGAAAGTAAATTACATGTTGTTCATTACCAAGGGGAAAAAGATGATGGTATAGATCGTTTGCCAGGCATATCAGAAGCGATTCTTAAGAAATTTGCTGATCTTGGTATTACAACCAGGACTGAATTACTCCTAAAGGGGTGTGATACAAAGGGTCGTAAAGACTTGGTCAAGAAAACAGAGGTGGACAATAATTTACTACTTTGGTGGCTAAACTTATGCGACTTGATGCGGGTGCAAGGGGTAACTTTGGATTTTGCGATGATTCTTGAAGGACGCGGCAAAGTGGATACGATAAAAGAGTTAAGAAGAAGAAATGCCGGCAATCTTCATGTTGCACTAGATAAAATTTTCCCGGAGGAACTGCTACAGATCTGGATCGATGCTTCAAGTGAGCTGGCACCTATCCTGGAATATGACTAAGAAGTAGGGCAGCAACATAAAACAAGAGGTGATGTAAATAATGCAGAAAATCAAGGCGATTTTAATACGTTTCTATTTGTATTTAACAAGTTCTGAAAGCAAACAACTTTTTGTTGCTTCTATTATCATTATGGTAATAACAGCTTCTGGGTTTTTAATTTTTGACGGGTATAGTGATGGGAGTGAGTCTTCTTCAAATGCTCATTTTTCTCTTCAAAAATCAAAAAGTGCACAAGAATTTGGAGCGATTGTCGAAGACTGGGTGCCTGATAAAGTGATAGATTCCGATAGTGACCTAGTTCGCAGAATCCGTGGCTATTTTAGGTCTTTGTTGATTTTCGACTATTTGTTCCCTGTTAGTTACGGTTTATTTGGTATGTTTCTGATAGCCCGTACTTCGCATCGTTTGCAGCCTTTGCCAAGTACTTGGTTACTGGGAACATTTTGTGTTCCCCTTTTAGCCACCATTTTTGATATCCTCGAAAACAGCTTCCATATTTATATAGTGTTGAATATTGAAACAATGGGGGATTTGGGAAAACTGTCTGACAACCTTGTGGCTAACGCCCACACCTTTTCAATGCTAAAGTTTTTATTTTTGGGGCTGACCTTACTCTGTGTGCTTGTTATCAAGGTGATGGCTTTGACAAAAAGAGGTAAAAGTTAGAAAATCAATACCCTTATTCAGAGACTAGCTCTGTATTCTATGGATACATTTCCACTATTTCATTTGTTTGCGTGATCCGGACTTCCGCTTTTGCATAGGTTAGATTTTCTGCGATACTTTTTTTGACGAGCGAACGAATTTTGTTTAATCGCCCTCGAAACAACCTTTTTACAGGGACATTGTGATGATCAAAAAAGGTGATTTTGTACTTATGTGCCCTCTCCGAATACCGAATGGGGAAATCTGACAGGGAATTCGCAGCCGAGCCTTTTTGCAGAGAGTTTCTCTCCCGCTCCATCTTCACACCATATGCTTTTTCCCCTCTAAGATAGCTCTTCTTTTGCGCGGCCGACAGGCTGTTCCAGATCGTTTCTCGCTCATTTTCAGCCATATCATATAAAGACTCTCGATCTACTTTGTTGCGTAAAGTCACCTTGAAGACGTGGGGAATATAGTTGATGCCCTTTTCATCCATTTGCTGGAAAAGATAAAGCAAATTTCTGGGTGAGAATTTTCCTCTTTCCTGATATTCGCGCGTACAGAAGGTCACCTTTTCTCGGTTCTCGTCGCTGGCGTTCCAAAGTTCCAGTAAGGACGCAAAGACGATCTCCTCTTTCTTTGTTTTGATCTCTAACTGTAATTGATTCTCGAGTGCTTTCCCCTTGAGCTCCTTCCCCTCTTCGTCATAAACACGGATGCCAAACTGCTCAATACAACTCGAACCGACCTGCATGGTCATCCCTGTTTCGCGGTTGATGATTTCGAAATGGTAACGCACATTTGCATGTTCACAAAGCTGACAGCTTTCAATAGGGTAAAAATGATCGACAACAGCGCCTGTATGTTCCCATTCTTGTAGCGCAGTCTCAAAATCCGCTTGCTCTTTGCTAAATGGAAAAAGATTTTTCTCTGATACTTCTGACCAGGAATTCATTATTGAAATCCTACTCCCCTGCAACCGTATACAAATTTGCTCGCCCCCGCTTGCCGATTAATTTGATCACATTCGCCTTTCGCAAACAATATGCCATTTTCTGTGAAAGGTGTTTGCTGATGCTCATTTGCCCCGACAGATCTTTTGTGGTGAACTCCCCGATCCCTTCGGGGAGCAGCAATAGCCAATCACTCGGATTTTCAAACACGATCTGGTCGACCACCTCCAGTAGGCGGCGTTCGACAGTGCCCCACCCCTTTCTGCGCCAATTCTTTTTTGGATCAAAACGCCGCACTTCCTCTTCCTTGGTCATCACGACTTCCAGCGAAAAGTTGGGATGCGCCAGCAATTCCGGGAAGCGGATCATCTCATGGAAAAGCTCCTCCACACGCCCCCGCTTCGGAGACTTACGCCGGGAGGCTGGCTGATTGTCATCTGGCGCTAGTTTAACGATCCACTTTTCTTTGGCAACAGGATAGACGAGATGCACATAATGCGACTTGACCAACTTCCTCAGCTTTGTCTTTATGGATGCGAAATTCCCCGTCTGAATTTCGATGAGCAGATCACCTTGAACAATATCAATGAAGAAATCATTTACTTTGACCTCAGTTTCATCTCCGAGCTGCGCATAGTAGTCTTTCAATGCTGCGTGGAGCGGTTTCTCGTTTAATGTGCCTATTTTTGACATTTTGAGATTATATCAATCTTCTTTTCTGTTATACTCTCCCCGCTATGAAAGAGACCAGCTTTCCCTACACACGTATTATTGTCGTCGGGACAACCAGCTCCGGCAAATCTACTCTCGCAGAAAAATTAGCAGCAAAGCTGGGCTTGAACTTTGTCGAATTGGATGCCCTCTATTGGCAGCCTAACTGGCAAGGCACTCCGGACGATGAATTTGCGAAAAAAGTAGATGATGCAACTTGGGGAGATCGCTGGGTGGTTGCCGGAAATTACAGCCGTACCCGCTCCATTACGTGGCCTCGAGCAGAATTGATCATTTGGTTGGATTATGCTCTGCCTTTGATCTTTTGGCGTCTACTTACTAGAACAATTCGCCGTACATGGACAAAAGAGCTTCTTTTGGGGCACCAATGTGGATCGCTTTTGGATCCATTTCAAACTTTGGTCAGATGAGTCGTTGGTCAAGTGGCTATTCAAGACCTACTCGCGGCGAAAGAGGGAATATCCAGCTTTGAAGGCATTACCGGAATACCAGCATTTGGAGTGGCTTCGTTTTTCATCGCCGCAAGAAACCGAAGATTGGTTTGAAAGCCTCTAAACAGAATTTTGCTGGATTTCCCACCAGAAATCGTTATAATATGAAGACTAAATAGCTTATTAAGGAGAACCCCATGCGAAGAATCTTTGGTTTTATGATCGGCATTGTTGTTGGCGGGTTGGTCGGCTCAACGGTGGCGCTTTTGCTCGCCCCTGACTCTGGTGAAGAATTGCGCGCCCAATTGCGCGAACGTGGTATGGCATTCCAGGCAGAGATCCGCAACGCAGCGGATGCGCGCCGCATCGAATTGCGCGAACGTTTGGATGAGTTGCGCACTCCCCCTGTTGCCTAATCAAACCAGACACCGAGCATTTTGAAAATGCTCGGTGTCTTTTTATCCTAAAATGCTGTTGTAAAATTTTTCCGCTTCTGCCATGCAGTGCCCATACTCAGCACGGCTGGCAATGATCTTTTGATTTTCCTCGAGAGCTTGTACACGCAAGCTCTCGTCATTTAAGGCTCGCAAGATCGCATCGGCTAACTCTTGGGGGTTGGACGGATCGATCAGCAGCCCATTCTCATTATGTGTGATCCACTCGCGGATGGAATCCAGATTACCGGCGACAGGGAAACAGCCAGACGCCATCCCCTCGATGAGCGAGTTTGGCGTTCCGTCATGGGTGCTGGGCGAGACCAAAATCTGTGCGGAACGGAACGTGTCCGCAAGTTGCTCCCGTGCAAGGGGCGGGGTGAGTTCAACCGCATCTTCAATTCCCAGATCGCGCACCCAGGCTTCTGCCTGTGTTTCATCTGCCATTGTGGGGCAGATGAACTTTGCATCGGGGCGTTCTTTCAGTACCAAAGGGATGGATTTGAAAAAAGTATCGTTGCGCACATAACCCCGAAAACCACGCGGGTTGATGATAAGCGGCTCAGAAGGTGATGTCTCAGGAGGTTGGAATAGCTCCATGTCGATCCCGCCGCCGCCAGGCAAAACAATGCTCGGTCGGGTGGCATCAAAACCCCATTCTGTTGCAAGATGAATATCGCGTTCGCAATCTGCGTGGAGAGCATCCGCGTTGCGTAGAGCTAACTTTGTATAATGACTCATCAATGGGGAAGCGGGGGCGTGCAAGGTAAAATCGTTACCCCAAATCGAGATCAATAATGTAGGGAAATGTCCCGAAAGCTCTTTTGCCAGGCCCGCCAGCATTCCTTCGTAAGGGACACGCATTGCATGGATGATATCGGGCTGTACTTCGTTGACGATCTCGTTCAGGCGTAATGCCGCTTTAGGGAGGGTGAGTGGTCCCAGCCAGTGGCGTAGAGCAATGCGCAGCTTCAGGGTTGCGGCACCCCAGATCAGGGATTTCTTTTTAGCGGTAGATGAAGGGGCTGAACCTTTTGCCTGGCTGAAAGCAACAGGCACAAAGTCCACGCGCGATAGCGGCAAATCCATATCACAAGGGTAGGTTGAAACGAGAGTGACCTCGTGATTTTGCGTCGTCCAATATTTGATCCAATTTAGGGCAATGGGGGAGCGTCCGTCGGCAACGAAGAGAATTTTCATAATGCGTAGAATATACCAACAAAGCAACCCTGTGCCAAGTTGCCGTATGCGAGAAGGCATAGTATATTTAAGCAGTTTCCTTCAGGACTTATTGGAGTTTTTATGAGTGAGCAAGAATCAGAAAAAAAGAAAAAAGGTTTTCCACTCTCTACAGAGGTTATTGTTGCCTTATTGGGTTTGTTGGGTGTGGGCATCACCGCTTATGTTGGTTATTTGCAGACCACAGCACCTTATCGATTTGAACAAAGCCGAACACAGACAGCCGAAGCACGCCTGACGAGGATCGCACTCTCGGCAACATCAACAGCGACGGAAATTCCCCCGACACGCACGCCGACCGAACCTGCTCCCTCGACAAAAACACCTACTAAAACCCCAACACGAACCCCTTCACTTACCCCGACAGTTTCCGGGCGCCCCGAAGGGTTGCGTTATTGTATCAACGCTTTTTTGGTGAACGTGCGAGAAGGTCCAAGTACGCAGTATCGCGTCATCGGCAACTTGAGCGGCGAAGATTGTCTCTATTTTGATGCCAGCAATGTGGAAGGTACCTGGTTGCGGATTTCGCCAAATCAGCCCGAAGAATATGGAGATCTGGAGCGTGGCTGGATATATATCGAGTTATTAGGCTTGCTGGGAAATTCTCGTTTGCCGGTCATTACCCTGACCCCGACACCAACTTACACGCCTACCCAAACCTATACCCCTTCACCAACTCTAACCCCATCATTGACCCCTATACCGACGAAAACATCCACACCAACACCAGCGGGGTAGTGCTTGATTTACTATCGTTTTCTGGTATAGTATGTGCCGCTAAATTGTGCAAAATAACACTTTCTAATTGAGAGGAAAACATGAAACAAATCTGTGTTGTCGGCGTCGGTTATGTAGGGCTCGTTTCAGGAGCCTGCTTTGCTGACCTTGGAAATCGCGTTATTGCTCTGGATATTGATGAAGAGCGCGTTGCCAACCTGAAGAAAGGCATTATGCCGATCTATGAGCCTGGGCTTGAAGAGTTGGTCGAACGCAATGTAAAAGCAGGGCGTCTTACATTCACGACTTCCTATGAAGAAGCTCTGGAAGGGACAGAATTCGCTTTCATTGCCGTTGGAACTCCCTCCGGCGTTGAAGGTGATGCCGACCTGCAATATGTGGCTGCTGCCGCACGCTCGATTGCCGAGAATATGAAGGATGAGTTGATCCTTATTAACAAATCCACCGTTCCCGTTGGTACAGGCGATTGGGTTGCCGACATTGTCAAGAAAGCTCAACCTGAACCTGTCGACTTCTCAGTTGTTTCCTGCCCGGAATTCCTGCGTGAAGGTTCCGCTATTGGCGATTTCATGAACCCGCACCGCACAGTTTTGGGTTCTCAAGATCAGGAAGCCGCTGAAAAAGTTGCTCACTTGCACTTGCCTTTGCGCGCCCCGATCGTCATCACCAATCTTCGCACTGCCGAGATGATCAAATATGCCTCGAACGCTTTCCTGGCGACCAAGATCTCCTTCATCAACGAAGTGGCCGATATTTGCGAAGCCCTCGGCGCGGACGTGAAGGAAGTTGCTGTTGGCATGGGCTACGACAAGCGTATCGGCCCCATGTTCCTTGATGCTGGTCTTGGTTGGGGTGGTTCCTGCTTCCCGAAAGATGTCAAAGCCCTCGCTTTTATGGCTGAAGAAAAAGGAATTGAGCCCTTCATCCTAAACAAGACCCTCGATGTCAACTACAAACGACGTGATGATGCTGTAAAGCACGTCATTGATCTGCTGGGTGGTAGCGTTAAAGGCAAAACCATCGGCTTGTTGGGATTGGCTTTCAAACCCAATACCGACGATATGCGTGATGCCCCCTCCATTGATATTGCCAATGCTCTCATGGCAGCCGGTGCGACCGTGCGTGGATATGATCCCGTTTCAATGGATGTTGCCCGTGATCTGCTTCCGGCCGTTAAAATGTGTCAGAATTCCTACGAAGTTGCCGAAGGTGCAGATGCCTTGGTCGTAGTAACTGAGTGGAATGAATTCAAGCAGCTTAGTCTGAAGAAACTCAAAGAATTGATGAGCGATAGTGCTGTTATCTTTGATGGGCGTAATATCTACGATCCCGCTTACGTGCGCGAACTTGGTTTCAACTACCGCGCAATGGGACGTGGTTATAACGGTTCAGGTGCTTAGAGTAAGGCTTACTAACTAGAATTACGAAACGGGTATCAGGGAAACCCTCACTCTGATACCCGATTTCTTTATTATATAGAATATGACAGAACAACACCCTCCAGTATGTGACTACGAAGGTTCTGACTACCAAACATCCTTCTGGGATGAAGGTGGCAGAGCCTATGAAGACAAAGCCGAAGAGATAGCGCTGAAGCGTCTTTTGCCCAAGTGTGGAAAACTTCTGCTTGAGATCGGCGCAGGCGCAGGGCGTAATACCCCCCGCTACAAAGGCTACGAACGCATCGTTTTGCTCGACTACTCGCGCACGCAGCTCCAACAGGCGCAGGAACGTCTTGGTGAAGGCGAACGCTATGTCTATGTTGCTGCCGATGCCTATAAACTACCTTTTGTAGATGGTCTCTTCGACGGAGCTACCATGATCCGCACCTTGCACCACATGAAAGATGCCCCAGCAGTTCTTCGTCAAGTGCGGCGCGTACTCCAACCAGCATCCAAATTCCTGCTGGAATATGCCAACAAGCTCAATTTGAAAGCCATTTTACGCTATATTCTGCGCAAACAGGATTGGAGTCCCTTCACACCGGAGCAAGTTGAATTTGTAGCACTTAATTTTGACTTCCATCCCAAGACGGTACGAAAATGGCTTAAGGAAGAGAGTTTCGATCTTGAACGACAACTAACCGTTTCTCATTTCCGCATTGGTATTCTCAAACGCCTTTTCCCGGCAGGCTTTCTTGCATGGCTTGATTCTTTTGCCCAGCTTACAGGTGATTGGTGGCAGCTTGCACCCTCAGTTTTCACGATCAGCGAAGCTGTTGGTGAAACAGAGATCGCTGATGAAGATGCTTTTTTCCAGTGCCCGCAATGTCAGCATGCACCCCTCGATGAAAGTGTTGAAATGCTTACTTGTCCCAATTGCGGAGCCAAATATGCCATCCGCAACGGGATCTACGATTTTCGAGAACCACTTTAACGGAAAAGCCCCAGCATAAAGCCGGGGCTTTTCCGTTAAAGTGAAATATTTTAAGTAGGACAGCCTCTATTACTTGAGTTACCAAAGTCGGTTTGCCCGACGTAAAACCAGGGAGCATCTCTCGCTATGAGGACATTGGATACATGAGTAAATGTTGCAGCGTAGCAAATTTCATGGGGTTTCTGCGGGATTGTGATTGAAAAATCCTGCCCTCCTAATGTAAACCATGCGCTATTTCCTGCATGTTTCGTGATATTGCCATAAATGAAGCAAACTAAAATCCCCTGGTTTTCATTGAAGCGGCAGTTTAGGGAATAGGAAGCCCAGCCTGTATGCACAAAAGTATTCGATGATGCAGGAGGTGCTCCATCTACTTCAAAGGTCAGTTTAACTTTGCCACTTCTTGATGCAGAAACAGTTGAGAGCGTCAAGCCCGCTGCTGAGACAGGTAATACCGCGCTGAAGAATAACGAAAACGCGATCAGGAGGGTAAAAACCCGGGATAACGACTTGTTCATGATTTTCCTTTCTGTTTGTAAAAAGAGTAAAACGGGAGAAAATAGACAATTTTATTATATATTCCTTCTTTCAAAACACAAGTAAAAAAAGATATTATGCTTTGCTTTTATGAAAGCTAATCTTTACAAAACCCTAACGGCCTCTTGGGATGATGAACCCATAGAAAAAAACTTTGTGGTTTAATGTGTTAATGCGTTGGATTTATCTTTCCCCTCATCTTGATGATGCCATTCTCTCCTGCGGCGGCATTATTTTCCAGCAGAGAAAAGAAGGAATCCTTGTAGAGATATGGAATTGGATGAGCGGGATCCCGGCGGATGATCTGCCCCTCTCTGAGCTCGCCCGCTCGGTACACGCCGAATGGGAATTTGCTACCGCCAAAGAAGCGTTTACCGCCCGTTTACAGGAAGACCGTTTAGCCGCCCTGCGCGTAAACGCCAACCCCCGTTATTTCGATCTTTACGATTGTATCTACCGACGCTCGCCTAATGGTGAAGCGCTATATTCCGACGAGATATTCGTCCCTCCGCACCCCGCCGATGCCCCCCTCGTTGATGAGATCGCAGCTCTCATTACCGAAAACCTGCGCGACGATGATATCCTCGTTTGCCCGCTTACCATTGGCAATCATCCCGATCATGTCATTGTGCGGCGTGCCGCCGAACAGACGGGGTATCCGATACGTTATTATGCTGATATTCCCTATATGTTGTGGTATCCGGAGCAGTTGGCAGAGAGAATAGAAGGTTTTAAGTCTGAAGAATATACTATCTCTGCAGGGGAGTTGAAGATCTGGCAGGAAGCGGTAGCTGCCTATAGCTCGCAGATGCCGATCCTTTTTGGGGGTGAAGAGATGATGAAAAACGCCCTCAAGCTCCATTGGCGGGCGAATCCAGATATTCATTTTTATTTCAAAGAATAAATCTCAAAAGGAGAAAAATATGAAACGTTTATTTATGCCTGTTGTACTTTTACTGGTTTTGAGCGCCTGTGCAGACAGCGGCAGCATGGGGCCTATGGGAGACCATGGTGTTACGCAGAATTTCCATCATACCGAGATTCCCGAACCCTATGCGGGGATGGAGAATTCCATCGAAGCAGATGAAGCCTCGATTACGCGCGGACAGGAGATCTACAGCGATTATTGTGCCGAATGCCACGGTGACGGCGGTATGGGCGATGGCCCTAATAGTGAAATGCTAAATCCGGCACCTGCGCCTTTAGCGCATACCAGCCGCATGATGAGCGATGCCTATTTCTTCTGGCGCATCAGCGAAGGTGGTGCCGCTGCGGGAACGGGGATGCTCTCCTTCAAAGACAAATTAGGTGAAGAAGAAATTTGGGATATTATCAATTATCTGCGTGCTTTGGGGCAGGGAGAAGCTATGCCTTCAGAAAGCGGTATGGGCGGCGAGATGTATGACCCTGAATTTGAGCGTAAACATCACGAAGAGATGTTGGCTGAAGCGATCGAGGAAGAATTGATCGATCAGGTACAGGCGGATAATTTCATGCTGGTGCACGATGCTCTTGATCAGTATATGGAAGACAACGATCTACGCCCCGGCACCGAAAGCGTGGACGAGATGCAGCCGGAGATCTTTGTAACGCTCGTCGAAGCGGGTACGCTCGCACAAGAGCAGGTGGACAGTTTTAATGCTGTTCATCAGTTATTGATCGATGAGGGATTTATGCAGTAAAGCAATCTCACCATAAACATGAAGACCTGTATTGCACTTTTTGAGTGCAATACAGGTCTTTTTTTATTCTTTTCTGTGTGCGCTAGAATTCTCGCTTCCCATGATAAGCATCCATTTGGGCGTTGAATTTCTGTATCTCGGCACGGGACGGCTGATTCAATAGTTCGTCTACGGCAGATGCCTCCCGCGGGGTGGCAAGCCAGTTGTCCTCGTTCGCCACGCGCAGTACGATCCGCGCTGCAAGGGATGCTGCTTCGCGCAAGCCCTGTATGGTGACTTTGTCCACAGTGTCAAATTGGGTATGCCCATATCCGCGCCCAGACATTGTCTGACGAACAGGCTCGATGCCGCCCGTGATGACGCCCTTGAGCAGGAGGGGGTAGTGATCGGATGCCGAATGGAAGGTTTGCCCGATGGCAAAATCGAGTGCCATTTCTTCGCGATAACGCTCGAAGGTTTCCTGAAGCTCATCCCAGGCGTGCAAGTTGATATCCTTGATGGGCATACCGCCTGCGGCGTCCATGTTGAGATAGAAACGGATCTTGTGCAGATCATCTTCGTGGACGCGGGCATATTCCTTTGAGCCGAGCAGCCCGATCTCCTCGACGCCCCACATCGCAAAACGGACGGTGCGCGGCAGGGGCTGGGCGTATTTGGCGAGGACGCGCGCGGCTTCGAGGACGGATGCGACGCCGGAAGCCGGGTCGCTGGCACCCTGTGAAATGTCGTGCCCATCGTAGTGGCTGCCGATAAGGATAATCTCGTCGGGGTGCTTCACGCCGGGGATTTCACCGACCACGTTCCAGGATGTCATTTTTTCGAGTTTGTCGCTGCTCTTCAGGCGGATCTTGACCGAGCCGTGTTTCTTGAGCAGGCGTTTGAGCAGATCGCCATCTTCTTTCTGGATCGAAATACCGGGGATGGGCGCACCCATGCCACGACTGCCGACGCCGCCTGTGGCGGGTCCAAAGCCCGGATAGTGATTGACGAAGATAAAGCCTTTTGCGCCAGCAAGAACGCTGCGCCCAAATTTCTCCTGACGATGGATCCAGCGCGGGCTCTTCTTGGGGTAGAGCAGGCTATTTGCCATGAGGAATTTGCCTTTGATCTTTGCGGCATGCTTGTCGAAATCGTCTGGGTGTCCTTCATCAATATTGAATATCTCGCCCTCGACATCCACAGGCGGGGAGTGGGGGAGGGTGATGCAGGGGATTTCCTTTTGGATGGGTTCAATGATCTCGAGCGTTACGTCCCCGCGCCGCCAGCCGAGATATTCGAAAGGCTCAAGATGAACATTGCTTAAACCATAGTCCTTGTATTTTTCAGCGATAAAATCTGCCGCCAGCTTTTCGCCCTCGGTGCCGCCAAAACGCGAGCCGAACTCGTCGCAAAGCATTTCGAGATTGTCCATCGCTTCGTGGCTGGCGTAAATATCGCCGAGGATTTTCTGGTCGAGGGGGAGGTGGGGGTTGGTCATATTTTTTCCTTGTTTGGATTTGGAGAGATGAGTGCAGTGCACCCTCTTACTTGATTCCGATAGCAAGCAACGCCGTTGCGCCATGAAAGCCGATCTCGTGGACGCGCTCACGAAGGGCTTGCCCTCGCTCTATGAGCGTGGTGCTGCCTGATAGACTTTTTGCTTTTTTGATATACCTGTCGATGATCTGGTCAAGCTGCTTTATCGTCGCCTCGTCTTTGGGGTCATCGTCAAGATACGTTATTTCATGGAAAGCCCACTCGTTGACATCCGTGTTCTGTGCCAACTCGATCAGTTCCTGCTTCGTGTAGGTTTCGTTATGGACGATCCCCTCCGCACTATCGACAGCTGCCCACCAATGATGAAGTAGCATGTGGCTTTGTTGGGCTTCACTCAAGCTATCACGAAACATCTCATTGATGATGAATTTACCTCCCGGTTTGAGTACACGCTGCATCTCTGCTAACACGCGGACAGGATCGTCGAGATGATGTAGCGAATTGGCGATACAGATAGTATCGAAGCTGGCATCACCGAAATCGAGGGTGTAGGCATCCATTTGCTGATAGGAAATGGGTTTTTCGGCAAATGATTTTGCGAAGATTTCGGCTGTGTCTGCGTTCGTGTCTATGCCGATGATCTCATCATAACTTTGCAGGCTCTCACTCAATACATGTATGAAACTGCCGCGACCGGTCGCCACGTCGAGGACACGCCCGGCGGTAATGGGGGAGAAGATGGTTTCGAAGGTGGTTGTTTTGTTCATAGCCTGGTTAGTATAGCACCACCCAAAAGAAAAAGCCCGCATGCGCGGGCTTTTCAGGTTCAGTCAATTAGAAATTTCTACTCATCCATCTCTTCAAGGGTTTCGAGGTCGCGTTGCAGGTTTTTCCAGCGGGCGGCGAGGCTGATGAGATAGAGAATGCTGACGCCGAAGAAGATGGCGTAACCGGCGATCATGTAATTGGAAGTGTCGATTGTTTGAAATAACATCATTTGCTCCTTAGTCCATTACCTTTAGTTTCAACTGTTCCACTTTCTGCTGCAATTGCCCTAAACGGATGCGGTTCCAGAAAAGGTCGATGAAGATGACGGTGAAGGCGAAGAGGGCGAAGAAGAAAGCAACCTTCATATCACTGGTCATGGCGAAACCGCCCTGTGCTTCAGCGCTGGCGTTGCCGATCACAACAGGGTGAATGGTGCGGAAAAGGCGAATGGAAACGAAGGTGATCGGGACGGAGATCGCACCTACAAGAGTATAGACCGCACCGAAACGTGCCCGCCGATCGGGGTCTTCGATGCCCTGACGCAGCATCAGGTAAGCGAGATAGATCAACTCGACGATGGATGCCGATGTCAGGCGGGGATCCCATGTCCACCAGGTGTTCCAGATTGGGCGCGCCCAGATCGAGCCAAGCACAATGGTAATAAAGAAAAAGACGAGACTGATCTCAACCGCAGCTTGCTCCACCAGATCCCATTTGAGATTTTGGGTGCGCAAGTAGATGATGCCCGTTATACCCGCTGCGACGAAGCCGAGTAAACCAACCCAGGCGGTTGCCACGTGGAAATAGAAGACGCGCTGTACCTCACCCATCACACGCTCGGTCGGGGCGAAAACCAAGGCAAGATAGGTGGCAACGGCAAGAAGGATGAGGGAAAAAATATCGAGAGCCTTAAGGGCAGTAGGTTTTGTTTTCATAAATTTCTCCAATTGGTATTGTAGGGGCGATGCATATCTCGCCCTTACTCCTCCACAACGTAATCAAAGATCATAAATGCAATTGCAATGAAGATCACGTCATAGACTATTAACAAGTTAAGCCACGGCAGGATTTGGTCAAAGGGTAAATTTTGCAAATATCCGCCGCTAGCGCGTACCGCTGCGATCAATACCGGTAAGATGATCGGGAAAAGCAAGATCGGCAGCATCACATCACGTGTACGGGTTTGGACGCTCATCGCAGAGAGTAAGGTTCCGACAGCAGTATAGCCGACCGAGCCGAGCAGGATGACCAACAATAGCCCGGGTTTGAAGAGGTTAACATTGTACAGGATGCTGTAAACAGGCAGGACGACGGCTTCTACGATCAGCATGAATGCCAAATTGCTGATGGCTTTGCCGAAGTAGATAGCGCTGCGGTCAACAGGGGCGAGTAGTAAACCGTCAAGACAACCACGATCTTTTTCAATTGCCATTGAACGGTTCAGACCGAGAGTCCCGGCAAAGGCAAAGGTTGCCCAGAGCACGCCTGCTGTAACAGAGTTGCGCGTTTTTGCATCCAGTTCGAGAGAGAAGTTAAAGATGAAGATGACCAGTAGGGCGAAGACCAGCATCGCGGAGAGCAGTTCACGAGAGCGTAATTCTGCGGCGAGATCTTTCCATGAAACTGCGAAGATCGCCCTCAGGTAATTGCCACTTCTTTCGTTTTTCATTTTTGCCCCCCTTCTGCGAGAACGCCTTTATAAAAGCTAAGCAAGTTTCCGCTGCCAAAATCGGCATGTGTGGCGGATGCGGCAACCTTTCCCCGCGAGAGAACATCGAAGCGTGTGGCGAGATCTTCTGTGCGGGCGAGGTCGTGGGAAGTCATCACTACGGTGCGACCACGCGCGGCAACGGTACGCAGTACATCGTCGAGCATGGCGGAGGCATCCTGATCAAGACCTGTATAAGGTTCGTCGAAGAGCATCACGTCGGGGTCATGTAAGACTGCGCGCCCGATGGCGAGACGTTGCTGCATCCCGCGGGAATAGGTCCGCACGAGATCGTTGCGACGCTTGGTCAATCCCACCATCTCCAGGACTTCCTCGATGCGTTTGCTCAGATCGGGCAGGTTATACATCCGTCCGTAGAAGGTCAGGTTTTCCGTAGCGGTCAGGTCGACGTAGAGCAATGGCTGATGAGAGACGACGCCCAGGCGGCGACGGACTTCGGCAGCTTCTTTGGGAAGCTCGTAGCCCGCCACGCTGACCATGCCCAGGGAGGGGCGCGCAAGGGAAGAAAGGATGCGCAGGAAAGTGGTTTTTCCTGCGCCGTTGGGACCGATCAGGGCGACGAACTCCCCGGCTTCAACGGAGAATTCCATGCCTTTGAGTACAGTTTTTAGCCCGAAGCGTTTTACAAGTTTTTTGACTTGGATCATAGATAATCGCTTTACTACAAAGAGCACAGAGTTCACGGAGTTTTTTCGAGAAATCTCCGTGTGTTCTGTGGTGAGTGCTTAGAGTAAGTCCTTCAACTGCGCTTTCAAGTCAGCGCGGCGTTTTTTGTATACATCTTCGCTCAGGTCGCCAGCACGATAGGCATCATCGAGGGCGATAATGGCGTCCATGATGCTGTCAGTATCATCAAACTCAACTGCATCGTCTTCGTCGTCATCTTCATACTCATCGTCTTCATCGCGATTGCGCATATACATCCATACACCTGAACCGATCAGGACGATACCAAATGCAAAAGCACCAAAGATGAGATTTTGCTGCGTGTCACCACCAGTAGCGGATGTGGCAGATGCCAGTTTGCCTGAAACATCCATTGTCAAAGTGGAGCCGCTTGGCAGAGGCTGGCTGGCAAAGACATTGTAGACCAAACCCTGTGCATCACGCTGTCCGCTTTCGGTGAGTAAGTCACTCTTGACCTTGATACCATCGGGCGCCATGATGACGGCTGAATCGATGGGATGATTGATCGTTTGGGTGAAATCCATCTTCTTTTTGTAGGGCAGTTCAAAGAAAACGATCACCTGATGCTGTCCCATGCCGGGCGAGACGGGGGATGTGTCGCCAAAGCCTGTTTCGGTTTGCGTATAGCGCTCGCCAAAGGTGCTATCTTCAAATTGGATATTTTCTGCGCCTTCGGGCAGGTCAAATTCGATCACAGCTTGCCCTGTTTCTTCGGGGACAATGGTGTAAAGGGTCGGGTTGGTTACCACGAAGACTTCCACCACCTGCACAACTTCAAAATCAGAATCGGGGAATTCGAAGAAAATGTGCAAACGATCCACGCTCAGGCGGGATGTATCGGTGCTGGTCATGTAGTAAGTGATCGGCAGGTCAAGTGTGTCCATGCCTTCGGTGACAAAGACAGGCTCAGATGAATAAGTGAAATCACCATCGTAGATGGTTGCCATAAAGGCACGTTGTTCGGGCATCTCTACATCTTCAAAAATGTAGTTCCCATCTGCGTCAATGGATGTTTCGAGGGTGAGGGCAAGGTTGAAACCGCCAGTTGCGACATCGTGATCGTAGGCTTCAAGGGTGACGACGAGGTCTTCAGGGAGTTCTTCATCACCGGAACCGTTTGTAATGTTGCCTGTAACGGTGCCAAAGCCTTCCTGCGCTCCGGACTCAGTTTGGGCTTGCTCCTCCCCTTCGGGCGTGGATTCGGCAACGGGTGTTTCGGTGCCCTCTTCTGTCTCTTGCGTGGGAGCAGGTTCTTCTTCCACGGGCGTTTCGGGGGCAGCTTCTATGTTTGAAAAGTCGACCGTTAACGAGCGGATGTAATCTGTTAGTGCGCCGATCTCATCGTCAGTGAAGTCTTCACGGAACGATCGCATCCCGTTTTCTGAGCCGTTGATGATCGCCATTCCGAGCAGTATGCCGGAACGATTTGCCATAAAGCTCTGATCGGTGAAGTCGACCTGGGCGGTGGTGCCACTACCGTCTTCTCCGTGGCACTCAGCACAGTTTTTCTCATAGAGTAACTCGCCTATTGCGATCTGTTCAGGTGTGATGCTCAGACTATAGGCGTAAGCGACCACGTCCCAGCGTTCGGCATCCGAAAGGCTCTTGAAGGGGGGCATAAGGGCTTCGAGATTGCCTTCAGTAACAGCGTTATACCAGCGTGCAGGCGAAGCGCCCAAGGCGATTTGGCGATTGCCAAGCGCCGTAGCGGGATTAGGCAATTGGGCACTTTGTTCGCCATCACCAAAACCTGTCTCACCGTGACAAGGTGCACATTTCTCTGCATAGATGGCTGCACCATTGGCAGCGTTAGGTGCGCTCTCTGGGAAAACCGGCGCAAGTGTTGGCGCTGCGGTCGGAGAAACGTAATTAGGCGGGGGGGTAATATCTTCTGCAAGAGAAACACAGCCTGTAAGTAGTAATGCCGCCAAAGTAACGAAGAGAATAAATCGTAATTTCATAAATGAGCCTTTATTCAAATAAAGAAAAGAAATAGTTTTGTGAGCAGGGTGTCACCCGACGAGCTGTGCCCTAAAAAATCTTTCTTTTCTTTCCACATATTTATTTTGTTTTCTTACCGCAATTGGTGCAGAATTTGTCATTTGCCATGATGGGATGCCCACAATTCGGGCAGAACCCGGCCGATTTCGCCTTACGTTTGCTGCGGCGGGCGGCGATCAAGGCTTCGAGGTCGTCATCATTGGCGGAAGGGGCAGGCTCTTGTGTTCCGACTGCATCTGCACGGCGTGCGGCAATGACCGCTTCAAGACGGTCTTCTGCGGAAGTGCTCTTTGCGCCTTCGTATTCATCTAATTGACGTAAGGCTTCCGCGCCTTTTTTGAGCAGGTCCGCACGTTGAACGGGATAATCCTCAGCAGGGATCTTCCCCATCTCATGGTCGAAATCCAGTTCCTTGAGCGCATTGATGTAGCGGTCGCGTTCAGCGAGCAGGGTTGAGTGTTCTAACTCCTCTGTAGATACGATCTTGGTGCGCTTCTCCAAATAAGGCTGTGCCAAAAACATCACAACCAGTGTAAGGATTGCAAGCGTTAAAAAAATTGCGCCAATATCCATATTCTCTCTCTTATCTCTTTTCTATAACTACTCAGCCAGCAGTGAATCGATCACTGCCATGATCTGCTCTTTTGTTTGGAATGGTCCAAGCTGGACGTGCTGTACAACGCCATCACGGTCGAGGAAGTATGTCTCAGGCACACCCTGAATACGAAACGCCTGTGAGATCTGTGTTCCCATATCAGGGCCATTCGGGTAGGTGATGTCATATTCTTCCAGATAACCACGTGCTTCAGGCTCAGTGTCCACATAATCTATACCAATGAAAACCACCTCGCCGCCGGGTTGGTAATGACGCCAGGCTTCCTCGAGTTCAAAGGCTTCGTCTTTGCAGGTCACACACCAGGATGCCCAGAAATTGAGCACAACAACTTTGCCACGCAACTCGGTCAACGAGATTTCTTGGGTGCCCTCATATTCATAGCCTTCAAAGAGGGGCATGGTGAAATCAAATTCGCCGGTCTCTGCGCCAGCCTGCACATTCCCCTCTTGCGCGCGCTGCAACCCCATAAAGATGACCACCAATAGGGCGATCAAAACAGACCAGATTGTGATCTGTGCCCAGAGCGGCATCCCGCGTTTCGGGGCAGTGTTTTCAGAAGTATTCTCGGTCATAGTTATTCCTCAATCACGCCGATGTTCGGAGACATCGGACTCAAAAACCTATAGAGCTTGGGTTAATCTCTCTTGCGCATTTCCTCTTCAAGACGAGCGATATACTCATCGTCCGCATCGCTCATGGATGTGGAGTTTGCTTCCGCTATCTCAGCATCGTCTTCGTCGTCATCATCTTTTCGCCACTGCCGAAAAGCACGGAAAAGGATGACGATCCCCGCCAGGATAATAACTGGCGGCACAAAGTAGACCAGAAGATAGAAACCCTCGCGCGGCGGCTCAGAAAGAACACGCGCGCCATAATTATCAACAAAATACTGTTTGATCTCTTCTTCTGTCCAACCTTCAGATATCTTCAAGCGGATCAATTCGCGCCATTGCTTACAGGCTTGTGTCTCGCAAACATCCAGAGGGGTGTTTTCACAAACCGGGCAAAAGAGTTGATGAGCGATCGCATTGACCTCGTCATCGCTAACACCAAAATCATCGCCCTCTTGGGCGGCAACGGTGCCCACTGAAAAGAGGGCAAGCAGAATGACGAAAAGAAGCAAAGGATAGAGTTTTTTCATAGGGTTGCCAACTTTCTATTTTTCTTCCTCGGGCCATGCAGCAATCAGAATGCCTAAAATAAAGACATAGCCACCGATCCAAACCCACTTCACGAGCGGATTGTGATAGACCTTGAAAGGAGTGCTGTCACGTGTGATCCCTTCCCAGTTAACGAGGATAACATAAATATCATCCACGACCGTACTGCGCACGCCAGGAATGGTCATCGGTTGCCCGTCAGGGTAGATGTCGAAACGAGGCTTGAGGTGACCGATCACCTCGCCATCTTTGGTAAGGGTCAATTTTGCCTGGGTCACATAGCGTTGATCTGTGTGGACGAATTGTTCCAGATCATCGTATTGAACTGTATAACCAGCTAACTCGATAGTTTCACCGATCGAAATATGGCGTTGTGTATCCGTCTGGAAAAGCTCGATACCGATGATACCGATCCCCATTAAGACCATGCTGATGTGAATGATATATCCACCATAGCGACGCCGATTTCGTTTGGTCAAATTCCATAATTCAACAAGGAAGTTCTTTTTCGATTTTCGGCTGCGAGCATGGGCGCCACGCCAAAATTCGTAAACGGTCACGGTGATAACCAGCCCGATCAAGGTGAAGCCACCTAAGGCGATCCAGTTGGTGATGCCAGCTGCCAATGCCCAGATCGGTGCGATCAACGCAAAAATAGCAGGCTTCCAAATGGCGCGTCCCAGTGTTTTGACAGTCGAGTGTCCCCAGGCAGAGAGAGGGGCAATGCCCATGAGCAGCATCAATGCTCCCCAAAGCGGACCAGTTGCGCGCTCATAGAAAGGCGGGCCAACGGTGACTTTGGAACCGGTGAACAGTTCGGAGAGTAGCGGGAAGATCACACCCCAGAAGCTGACGACGAGAACGCTGATGAAGAGCAGATTATTCAACAAAAAGAGCGCTTCGCGAGAGAGCATCGAGTTCATTTCGGTGTCCGATTTCAAGTCTCCCCAGCGGTAGATCAAGAGTGCGATGGAGACGATGAAAGTGAAACCGATGAAAACAAAGAACATCGGCCCGATTGCACTTTGGGCGAAGGAGTGGACGGAAGAAAGCACACCGGAGCGGGTCAGGAAGGTGCCAAAGAGCACCAGATCATAGGTCAGGATGATCAGGATCATATTCCAGTGCTTGAACATACCGCGCTTTTCCTGGATCATGACGGAATGCAGGAAAGCCGTTCCCGTGAGCCAGGGCATCAGTGCTGCGATCTCAACCGGATCCCAGCCCCAGTAACCGCCCCAGCCGAGCACGTCGTATGCCCAACGCATACCCAGTACCAAACCGAGCGAAAGGAAAAGCCACGACCACAACGTCCAGCGACGGGTAATGCGGATCCAGCGGTCATCCGTACGCCCGGTGATAAGGGCTGCCATCGCGAATGCGAAGGGGATGGTAAAAGCCACAAATCCCAAATATTGGGCAGGCGGATGAATGATCATGCCTGGATGCCGCAAGAGCGGATTCAGTCCGCGTCCATCCGTGGGAGGGATACCAGGGATCAGTTTGAAGGGGTTTTCAAAGAAAACGTTCAGGGCGAGGAAGAAAGCCAGTGTAGCTGCTGAAACAACGATCACCCAAGGGAGCAGATCGCGGTCGCGATCCCACTTGCGCAATGTCACCGCCGAGGTGAAACTAGAAAGCAACCAACCCCAAAAGAGGAGCGAACCGGGTTGTCCACCCCACCAGGCAGTCACTTTCAGGTAGAGTGGCATACTGAGATTGGTCACCGACCAAACATATTCCACCTCATAATGATCGTTCACCAGTAAGTAGATCAAAATGGCAGATGAGATAGTGAGCAGTGGCCAGGTAAGCAACATGGCGCGGCGTGCGCTCTCGATCATTGATGCTGATTTTTTTGATTGCCCAACGATCGCGATAATCACGCTATAAAGCGTGACCAGGAATGTGAGCAAGAGGACGCCGTATCCAAGACTTGGAAGCATAAAATTACTCCTTTTCAATCGAAATGGCAGTTACGCTTCGCTCCCGGACGAGAGGCTTGCAACTGCCATTTCGCAATATTCTGAAGATATGTAGGGGTTTACCCTTCGCTTTGTTCAGGGACGGCTTCTTCGTATTTTGTGGGACACTTTAGCAGGAGTTCATCTGCATAGAAGATGCCGTCTGCATCGAGGTAGCCTGTCATAATCGCCTGAGCTTCATTTTGCAGCAGGTCAGGGATTGGACCATTATAACTGACGACAAGGCGAGAGCGACTGGGGTCCATGACAGCGTCGTGCAATACTTGTGCCAATCCACCGTTTGATTCGATCTCATCGTTATCGCCTGTAACATGGGCGATTTCAAATGAGAGGGTGAGTGTTTCGGGATCGTAATTGATCGAATCGCCAATGACAGCGCCAGAAATGCGTAAGCTTTTACCAGTAATTTCGCTTTTCTGCTCATGAACTTCGTCAATGGTCATAAAGTATTCCGCGCTGGCTTGCGTGGATGAAGCGATAAGGTAGACAACGGCTGCCAGAATGAGAAGCCCGCCGATGATGAACTTGGAACGTTGCATGAAAGTATGCCTCCGTAAATGTATATGCCCATAGGGCAAGTGTATTTATATGATCTGTATAATTTTACACATTTATATTAACCTAGTCTGAAAAAGGGGCATGAATAAAGTCAGTTTTCTCTTATTACAAGTCTGCAAATTTACAGGATGAAAGAGGGAGTATTTTTGTGAGATTTTAATTTGATTTTAAGGTTTAGATGCGCTATTATTAATACAATTAGTGTCTAATTAGTCATAATACATTTGCATATTCATATCAGCGAATATACAAATGTGGCAACTAGCAGTATTTCCCAGAGTATGCAAAGGAAAAAGAATGAAAATGATAAAAGCATCGCTAATGAAATTCTTCTTTCCACCTGATCATTCACCGCGCTGGCTGGTTCTTTTACCTTATGCGGTTTTAGGAGTTCTCACTCTGTTGTTGATGGTTGGTGGTGCTTATGGCTGGGAATATACAAATTCACCAGCATTCTGCGGTGAAGCCTGTCACACGATGCCTCCTGAATATGCAGCCTATCAGGTTTCCCCTCATGCTGAAGTCTCCTGTGTGGAGTGTCATATTGGGCGTGCCTTTATCGGGAATCAAATTTGGCGCAAAGCTGGCGATGTTAAACATATTGTTGCTTTAGCATTTACAACCTATCAATATCCCATTTATGCTCACGATATGCGCCCATCCAGTTTTTCGTGTGAAGAATGCCATTCTCCAAGCAAATTTTCGGATGATTCTCTCAGAAAAATAGAGCACTTCAGCGATGATGAAGATAACACCCCTTATAGCACTTATCTGGTTTTGAAGACGGGAGGAGGCTCTGAACGAGAAGGATTAGGGCGAGGTATTCATTGGCATATTGAGAATGATGTGTATTTCTATGCAGATGATTTGCGTGATCAAAATATTCCATATATTCGTGTTGTAGACGATGGGGGGATTGTTGATGAATACTTTGATATTGAAGCGGATTTCGATGCGAATTCTTTGGTTGAGAGCGAACTAGAAAAAATGGATTGCATCACTTGTCACAATCGTATTTCTCATCGTATTTACACTCCGGGGGAGTCGATGGATGCTGCCCTGACACGTAATATCGTTGATCGCGATATTCCCAATATTCGTAAAATGGGTGAGGAAGTGCTTGGTGGTGATTATGCAACACAAGACGAAGGGTTGGCAGGGATTGCCAATCTGGTGACGTATTACGAGGAAAACTATCCTGACTATTATGCGAATAATGAGGGAAAGATCACTTCTGCTGTAGAAGAAATTCAACAGATTTATAGAGATTCAGTTTTTATCGAACAAAAAGTTGATTGGAATTCCCACGTCGGTAATGCGGGGCATATCAACTCTCCTGGATGCTTTCGTTGTCATGATGGCAAGCATCTGAACGAAGAGGAAGAAGCAGTTCGTTTGGAATGTAACCTATGTCATTCCATCCCTGTGGTTGCAGACGAAAACGATTTCCTGGCAAGTATCAATTTGAATCGCGGTGTGGAGCCAGAATCGCATTTGAATTCAAATTGGATAAGCTTACATAATCAGGCTTTTGATCAAACTTGTGCAAATTGCCATACAACAGAGGATATTGGCGGAACTAGCAATGTCTCTTTTTGTTCAAATAGTGCTTGCCATGGCAGTGTGATCAAGTACACAGGTTTTGACGCTCCTGCTTTACGTGAATTAATTGCAGATCAGCTGCCGCCTCCGATGCCTGCGCCAACAGTAGCCCCGCCACCTTCTTCTGGTCCACCAACCTATGCTGGAAATATTAAGCCCGCTTTCGCAACCTGCAGCACCTGTCATAATGCTTCAGTATCCTCGGCTGGGCTTGATCTTTCCAGTTATGTTGGCATGATGGCAGGCAGTGAAAATGGAGCAATGGTGCTTCCGGGAGATAGCGCTAACAGTGTATTGGTTAGTACGCAGGCTGAGCAACACTTTGCAGCACTAACATCATCAGAACTGGAATTATTGCGTGCGTGGATCGATGCTGGCGCACTTGATAACTAAAATTTGCTGAACTTTAGATAAGTTTTTGTAAACAAGCAATGTTGGTCTTATTAGTCTTGTGAACTTTATCATATGAAAGATGTGACAAGGCTTATTGAGAATAAAATCACAAACAGATACACTAAAAACATTAAAAGAAGATGAGAGACCTTTTTGTATCTCAGATCCACATCTTCTGAATTTAAGGAGGTGTTGCCTATTGATGAACTACTAACTGTTACAAAGCAGTTGCTACTTACCTAATTTTAAGGAGAATACAAATATGTTACGTCGAAAATTTCTAGTTTTATTAGTGCTTTTGCTGACAATAGCTGTCGGTGTGGTGGCTTGTTAGCCAGCAGAACCTGCCCCGGTCGAGGAAGTCGAGCCAGTGGAAGAGACCACTGAAGAGCCTGTCGAGATGATGCGTCCCGAAGTTTTGGTCCCCTATTTGGAACTTTGGGAAGGCTCTGGTCATAATGCTTCTGATACAGAAGCATTCCGCCATTGGGATGAGGATGATCCCGCTGAAGTTTCTACGCGCTGTGCCAAATGTCATAGCACTCAGGGTTATATGGATTTCCTGGGCGCCGATGGCTCTGAAGCCGGCATGGTAGATGCAGCTGTTCCTGCAATGGAAGTTTATGGCATTGAATGTGTAGCTTGCCATAACCCCGAGACCATCTCAAAAACCGATGTGACCTTCCCCTCTGGGGTGACAGTCAGCGCTGGTGATGACAGCCGCTGTATGGAATGTCACCAGGGCCGTCAGTCGAAAGTCAGCCTTGATGCAGCCCTTGCAGTATTCGGCGAAGAACTTGATCCTGATGCAGTTGTTGAGCCAGTTGAAGTTGACGGTGAAGAACAGACCTTGGGCTTTGCCAATATCCATTACTATCCTGCCGCAGCTACCCTTTATGGAACTGTTGCCATGGGTGGTTACCAATTTGATGGCAAGACCTATGACGGAAAATTCCGCCACGTCGAAAGCTATGACAGCTGCTCAGAGTGTCACGATCCCCACTCTTTGGAAGTCAAAGTTGATAGCTGTGCCCACTGTCACGAGGGCGTCACCTCTTCTGAAGATCTCAAGAATGTTCGCGAAGTCTCCTCCGCATCCGATTATGATGGTGACGGTGATGTAGAAGAAGGCATTTACTACGAGATTGATGGCTTGAAAGAACAGCTATTTGCTGCGATCCAAGCCTACGCCGCAGATGTTGCCGGTACACCGATCATTTATGCTCAGGCTTATCCTTACTTCTTTACCGACACCAATGGTGATGGCGAAGCTCAGGATGACGAAGCTGCATATCCCAACAAATATTCAGCCTGGACGCCAAACTTGCTGAAAGCTGCCTACAATTACCAGATGGCCAAGAAAGATCCCGGCAATTTCGCTCATGGTGGTAAATACACCATTCAATTGCTGGTCGATTCGATCGAAGCCGTTGGCGGTGACGTGAGTAGCTTGGCTCGCAGTGATGCAGGTCACTTTGCTGGCGATACAGAAGCATTCCGTCACTGGGATGAAGATGGAGAAGTTGCTGGCCGCTGTGCAAAATGTCACACCGCCACCGGTCTGCCCGAATTTCTGGCTGAAGGATCGAACCACGCCAACGAAGTTTCGAACGGCTTTATGTGCTCAACCTGCCACAATGGTGCAGAATGGCCCGCTCGCTACGAAGTCACTTCTGTGACCTTCCCGAGCGGTGCGACCGTGAGCTTTGGCGGTACCGATGCCGATGGCAACTTTGTTGCTGATGAAGGTAACCTCTGTATGGAGTGCCACCAGGGACGCAGTTCCAAGGTTGCTCTTGATGCAGCTATCGCTAAAGGTAGCTTCAGTTTCCAGAATATTCACTACTTTGCTGCTGGTGCCACACTCTTTGGTGCTGATGCTGAAGGCGGCTACATGTATGATGGCAAAGAATATGCCGGTTACTTTGAAGCACATCCAGTAAATAAATGCCAGGACTGCCATGATGTCCATGAATTGGAAGTCAAGCCTGAAACTTGTGAGACCTGCCATGCTGGACAGGAATTTGAAGCCATTCGTATGACAGCTCCTGACTATGATGGTGATGGTGCTGATGAAGGTGTTGCTGGTGAATTGGATACATTAGCAGAAGCTCTTTATGCTGAATTGCAGGCATATGCAAATGCTGCTGGTGCCCCTATTATCTACGACTCACACGCTTATCCTTACTTCTTTGCTGATACCAACGGAAACGGTGAATCAGATGGGCCTGCTGAAGCCAACTATGGCAACAAGTATGGTGCCTTCGATGCCAAATCTCTCCGTGCAGCATATAACTATCAGTACTACCAGAAAGACCCCGGTGCCTTCGCGCACAACGGTAAATTCGTTGCCCAGCTTCTGATCGATTCGATCGCTGACTTGGGTGGCAATGTCAGTGCCTACACACGTCCCTAATAAGGCAAGGTAGGTTACGATAACCTAAAAGGTTGGGAGATTTTTTCTCCCAACCTTTTTCTTATCCATTTAGCGTATTGATGGTCGCATGCTGGGATAGAAGATCGTCTACAGAAAGAACAGTCTTGATTTTGGTGTTCGCAATAAAAATTATTTGGGACGTAGCCGATCTGCCAGATTTTTGAGTTGTTTATATCCCACCGGTTTGATCATTACCAAATTTGCTATCCCGTGGAGTTCATTTGCGATACGTTTATCTGCTGTGACTACAACCACACGCACATCTTGTAGTCGTTTCTCTCGATGAATATAGACCAGAATTTCAACCCCCTCAACATTTGGGATATGTAGATCTAAAATAACCAATGTAGGCACGGCTTTGCGCAACTTCTCAAGTGCAGCTAAACCATCATGGATTATATCTACCCGGTAACTAGCCTCCATTACAGCTTCAGCAAAACCGGCTGCCAGATTTTGATTATCCTCAACAATAAGTGCCGATAATTTTTCCATAAGAAAAGCCTTACATACCTTTATGAGTTACCACAATTATACTTGAGACTGTATTTGATACACTTAGAATACCAGTTTGGTCATTTTCTTTCGAAATACCATTACAATATGTTCACCCAGAACTGAACAGGGAGAGATCATAACCTTGATAAGTTTACAAGCGACGCATATTTTTTGTAGCGGAGGAGCCATAATAATATGTTTGAGCTACTAAATTTTTCCAATCCAAATATAAAAACGGGATTAGAACGCAAAGGGAATTAGCGGGGTTGATATTTTTGCTATTGGAATGATGAGCATTCAAATCAGCCTAGGTGTTGATGATGTTGATCGTTTATTCCCCATTCTGTGGAGCAGGTTAGTTTTTCTGGCATGTGCTTTTTTAATTTTTTGGGTTAATCGCACTGGACGTGTTTTAGTAGCTAGTACTTTGTTTATCATCGTAACCATTTTGTGTCTAACTTTCGCGAGCGGGGACACGCTTAGTTATAGTGCGACACAATTCTACTTTGTGATACCTATACTAATTTCCAGCGTAATTATTACGCCATTCTCCAGTTTCTACGTAGCTACTGCGAATAGTATTATATTTTTTTATAAGTAAAAAATATGTTCGGTTTTGACTCAAGATTTGATCTTGGTGCACTTGGTATGTTTGCAATTGCTTTTGTTTCGTGGATATCAGCTCGAGCCTTGGAAAACGCCTTAGAGGATCTACACATTAGTAACATCGATTTAGACCAACGTGTTGGGCAGCGTACAAAAGAATTAGCACAGGCAAATCTCGATCTCGAAAAGAAAGCACAAGAACTAGCTGATGCCAACCAGCTTTTACAAGGCTTAGATAAACTTAAATCAAAATTTGTGTCTGATGTTTCTCATGAGCTGCTTACCCCGATAAACAATCTTTCCATTTATTTAGAGATGTTGGAAGAGGGAAATCCTAATAGGGCAGGTCACTACAAGAAAATATTAAGAGATGAAACGGATCGTCTTGAAAAATTGGTTTCGAATGTATTGGATTTGTCACGTATGGAAAACCAAACCGTGGAGCTGGTATTGAAAACGGAAAGTCTCGATGCAATCATCTAACAAGTCGTTCGTGCAAATGAGCTAAGAGCTGATGCCAAAGGGTTAGCGTTGAAATACCAGCCAAAGATATCTTTTCCAACAGTTCTCGTAAGTCGAGGTCAGATTATCCAGGCGATAAGCAATCTTGTAGACAATGCGGTAAATTACATTAAAACCGGGAAAATTCTAATAACAACTTCTCTAAATAATGCACAAGATCAAATTGTTATCGAAATATCTGATACAGGTATGGGGGTTTATCAAGAAGATGCGGAACATATTTTTGAGCGTTTCTATCGTGGACGTCAAACCAGTCAATCATCTTTACCGGGAACAGGTTTGGGGTTGGCGATCACGAAGGAAATAATCGAAGCTCATGGTGGCAGGATTACTTTCAGAAGTAGAGTTGAGCAAGGCTCGATATTTACTATTTACTTGCCTCTAAACCTTGCTGGAACTGAACAGAAAAGGGCTTCCTTTTAGGAAGCCCTTTTCTGTTTCTCTCACATTAGTCATCGTCGCCTTCATGCTCGCGTCCATCAGGGTGACATTCCATGCAATTTTCGAAATCTGAGATACCTTCTTCGCGATGCTCGCTTGCGACATTACTTGGTGAATGTTCATGACATTCATAGCAGGTATAGGTTTGCAGACTTTGCACATGGCAGGTCTGGCATGTGTTATTTCCACTCGATTCATGGTTCATAGGGAAAGTATGTGATTCATTGTATTGGGCAGGGATCCATGCATTGCTTGTATGGCAGGATGCACAATTTACATCAAATAAGCCAGCATGATATAAAGGTTCTTCGTGGCAGGCCGAGCATTCCTGAGGTGTGCCCTCATAAACCCCATTCACATGGCATTCTTCACATTCGACATTGGCATGCGCTCCATCAAGAGGGAAATTAGAAAGAGCATGATCAAAAATAGCGTCTTCCCAGTCGTTTGGCGTATGGCAGGTATCGCAATTTATACCGAACTCACCGTTGTGCTCATCATCTTTTTCATGGCAGGCAAAACACTCTTGAGGGGTGGCTTGAAGGGCTTGAATTGAATGGTCTCCAAGATGGCATTTTGAGCAAAGTAGCTCAGCATGTTCTCCTTTAAGCGAAAAAACGAATACGTTGTGATCGAATTCACCTCCATAAAGATCGACCCCGTTATGACAAGCCAGACATTCTGCACCAAATGTTTCCCTGTGAGCTTGGGTAAAAACAAAATCGATTTCCTGATGACATTTTTCGCATGTAAGAATCTCAAAATTAGTGATCTCATCACCATGGCAGTCTGAACAGGAGAAGCGACTACCAGTAGTGGTAGTTTGATGTGCTCGAAGGGAGAAGCCGACCGCATCGTGAGGAAAGTGATTTAGATCCAATAAAGTTAGACTTGCATTTTCTCCGCGATGATCAGGATGGCAGTCTTTACAAGTTAGGTACGCATTTTGAGTAAGCAGGACGCTGTGTAAACTTTCAGTCTCCAGGAATTCGTCCTTCACACTGATATGGCAAGATAGACAACGATCTTGCATGGTTTCCGTTTCCCAGGGAGAAGTATGACATGCGGCGCAATCACCCTGAAGAGCAGCATGCGAGCCTATATTCCCGAGCGTTTCGCCATTGCTTTGCGCACTCAGTTTTCCCGGACTAAATAGTACCCCTCCGCGGATAGCACTGATCCCAAATATCACACCTAATGTTAATATGGCTGTAAAAATACCTGTCGCTGATAGACAACCAAGTCGCCGTGATTCCATATGGGTCTCCTATGTTTTAATGCTCAAATACGTATTAGCGTAACAAAGTTGCGTAATAGATTGCAGCAATGATATGGACAAAGGCTGCTGTGAAAAGCGAGATACCAATAGGGATATGAACTGCGTGCCAAAGAGAAAGCAATCGTCTGGCTATGGCAAGCGAAGCTACCTGGCGGCGCAACACACGACGCTGGCGGGTCATTTTTTCTAGCTGAGTTAGTTGTGCCCGCACAGTTGCATCCATACGTCGTTTTTGACGCCGCCATTGCCTGCGATGTCTCCACTCGACGAATGAGTGTCCAAAAATTGCGGAGAAAGCTGTTTGTTTATTTCGATCAACAGCGATCAAATGTCTTGGCAAGGAACCCACAGTAGCCACGCGTGCATCGAGCCAGCGTTGCAATTCCATTTCGCTGCTTGCGATCTGTTGCTCAAGCTCAGTAGAGGCAATTTCCACACCATCCGCTGTGCGGGGAATAGCCGTGTAAATATAGCGCCCGATGAACCCACTGGCAACAATGATCAGTGTCAGCAGCATCACGATCCCTGCCAGACCGTTGAATTTCCAGGATGAATGTAGCAAGACCATGTAAGGTCCCACCAGTCCTGTAAAAATATGGAACTTGAGCCAGAAAGACATGCGTCCCCAACGGGCGTTTCGAGTTCGTTTTCGTAACGTGTAAAGCGTTTCTGTCATAAGCATAAGAAGAAATCCAGCGATGCCAAGAGAATGTCCGAAAAACTCACCTGCTGCTGGAATCGACCCAGAACTGATCACAACAAAAATATATGCCAGTGTGATAAAAAGAATAGCAAAAAACGATAGCCAAAGCTCTCCATTACCCGATTTCATTTTGTGCCCTCCACTCGATCCAAAAATTAGCCACAATATCTGCAACTGGTGCTTTTGGTTGCAGTAGTTGATCTTTTACTGTTCTAATATCCACTCGTTGAGAAACGAGATGGCGTAATGGTTGCGAAAGGGTTTGGTCACCCATGACAATTGCGCCCAAAATTCTTTTTTCACCTAAGAGCAATCGTAAACGGTTGACATCGAAACTCTGCTGGCAGGCAATTGCATCCGGAAGTTGCCGCCAAGTTTCGCTATCCCCACGTGCGATCCCATCCAGGTCATGATCCGCGCCAGCACCGACTGTGCCGATGATCGTTGTCGTCAGTCCTGCAAGACGAGTAACGTTAAAGGGAACTCCTCTCAGATATGGAGTAGATTCGCCGAGCATATTAAGACCTGTGGTACGCCCCTGAATTCGAGCTGGTCCCCATAAAGAATCGATGACATAGGTCTCGGAATAGGGATCGTAAACCTGTGCTACATCACCTGCTGCAAAAATATCAGGGATGCTGCTCTCCATATATTCATCCACTAAAATGCCGCGCTCGGTTTTGATACCGATATTCTCCGCAATTTCCGTACGAGGACGAATGCCGATCGCGTAAGCAACAATATTGCATTTGATCTCACGCCCATCTTTGGTGCGTACACCGATTACTTTGCCGCGTTTCCCAAGAATCTCTTGCGCTTCCGTGTGGTAATGGATCTTAACACCCTCCTCCTGTAAGCGCTCTTCGATAATGCGTGACTCTGTTTCGTCAAGAACATTGCCCCAATAACGATCACCACGCAGGAAATAATGTGTTTTTACACCATTTGCCAAAAGCCCCTCAACAATTTCAAGAGCCGTAATACCGCCACCGATCACAACAGCTGCACGTGCTTTTCGGCTGAGTTTATGGATTTTCTGGGCATCTTCGTAATTATCCAGTTTGACGATGCCTTGAATATCTTTCGTGCGGGGCAATGATGGTTGCGCAGCACTTGCACCTGTTGCTATGAGGAGGCGGTCATAAGCTAACTCTTTCCCGTTGTGAAGGGTAACAGTATGTTTATTAGGGGTAATACTGATAACGCGAGCATGATGTTTTTCGAGATGTAAGCGCTGAAGATCATCCTTTGTAAACGGGAATAATTGCTTCTTCGGGATTTCGTTTGTTAGATAATACGCAAGCCCGGGGCGAGAGTAGAATCCGGCAGCTTCATCTCCGATGAGTGTGATCCTGGCTTGTGAGGAACGGCTGCGAATAGTTTCCGCAGCAGATATCCCCGCAGCACCTGTGCCGATGATGATGTAACGATGCATTACTTATCTTCCCCCATCTTCAGTTTGTTTGGGTCAAAAATATTTGTGCGCTCGAACTGTAGCACTCCACGAGGGCAACGATTTACGCATTCGCCACATGTGAGACAGTGGTTTTCTTTGACAGGTTCCCCTGTCCATGCATGCTTGCGTACATCAATGCCAATTGGGCAATTATAGGAGCAGATTCCACACTGTACGCACCGTGTAGAATCTGGCACGACATATCCTGCAACCAGTGCCTGTCGACGCGTATTTTCTTTTTTGAAGTAACTTTCTAAGGACATAAAGATTCTCTCTATAAATTCAATCAAGGCACGAAAAAACTCTTTCGCGCCTTGATTTTACCTAAACATGTTCTGTTTCAGTAAGAAAACACTTTTCTTTACTGAAGTTTTAATGAAGGTGATTTTCCCCTTTAATCGTCATCCTCATCTTCTTCATCCTTCTCATCTTCTTCGTCTTTTTCATCACGTTCGTCTTCCTCATCTTCACCGTCTTCGCCTTCAGCATCATCCCAACTATTTGTGTTATGGCAATCGGAGCATTGCTGAGATGTGTGACCGCTATGACAAGCCGCACAATTAGCGCCAGCAGTGTGGAATGCGACACCCGACCAAGTGGATGTAGAGTGACATTGGGAACATTGTCCGCCATAATGACCTGAAGGACGACTATGGCATGCCTGACAGTCAGCCCCAGCGGTGTGGAAGGTCGCGCCCGTCCAAGTAGACGTGGAATGACACTGTGAGCATTGTCCACCATAATGGCCTGCTGGGCGGCTATGGCACGCCTGACAATCGGCTCCGGCAACATGAACAGCAGCTCCCTGCCAGGTTGATGTTGAATGACACTGTGAACATTGCCCATTGTAATGATTTACAGGCATATCGTTGCTATGGCAAGCTTGGCAATCTTTAGCCCCTGCCAGGACGTGATCGAAGGTTACATCATGCCAGGAAGTTGGTGAGTGACAGGCGGTACAAGCACCGGAAAAGTGAGTGGCTGGCTTTGCATCAGTATGACAGCCTTCACAAGTTGTAGGCGTACCAACATACTGCTCTGTGGTATGACAACTTTCACAACCGATCAGGGCATGAGCGCCGACCAATGGAAAAAAATCATGTTGTGCGCCAGGGCTATTGCTCGGGAAAGGGACGGCTTGCCCTTCGCCACTGATTTGGTTTTGAGCACGATCTTTTTCAACAAAATCGGGAACAGAAACTTTGCTTGTCAATGCGATGCCCAGATTTCCGTCGTCGCCAACAAGCATAGCAAAATTGCTTGATACTGTGTCTGGATTTATAACCAAATTTTGCAGGCTATTAATTTTTGCATTGAAAACTTCAAAAACAACAGGATGCTCAGAAGGGACTACTGTTAGTAATGCCGTACTTTCCCTGATCTGCGAGATAAGCTGGGCCAAACTTACCCGTAAGTTTTGGAGATCTGCTGCTTCTGTGGCCGCAATAGCCAATGCACTTTGGTCTAATGCCTGGTTGAGATAATAGATAGCAACTATTTCATTATCACTTCCTGCAACCTTTCGCAAATCTGATGCACGACGCTGTGCAATTGAAATAAAGTGCTGGGCTTGCCCCAAGTCAGTGGAAATGAGTTGTCCCTGACTTTGTTCGGCGAAATATTGCCAGGGGAAAAGTGGATTCCCGGGTTGAAGCGGTCCAGCCGCAGCCAAAGCAGCTGTAGCCCCTGCTCCAGTTGCGAAAAACAAAATAGTGATCGCGGTTATGCCAAGAATAAATCGTCGCATAATAACCTTCCTTATTTTTTGAGTCCCGTTTATTTCTTTAATGGTCGTTTAATCTTTAAAAAAGTTACGGTTAGTTGCTTCCTTTTTTGCTTTCGTCAACTCTTCCATCAGAGTGGCATTGGAAGCAATTTTGTAACTCTTCAACCGTTACGCCTGTCTGGATATGTTCTAATTCAATAGAATTCTTTTCATGATCATGACAACCATAACAAGTGTATTCCGTGTATTTATCTAGGTGACATGTTGTGCAGTTAGCTGGATCCGCCCCTCCATGTTCTAGTGGGAAATCATGATGTGTCATTGATGCAGGCGCCCAAGCTTCTTCAGTATGGCAGTTTTGACAGCGTAACCCAAACCATCCAACATGAATGAGAGGCTCTGCATGACATTGCGAACAAGCTTTTGGGGTACTTTGAAATACACGATTAACATGGCAGGTATCACATGATGTTATTGCATGTTTTCCCCGTAAGGGGAAAATATTATTGTGCTCAAAATTGCTATAGCGATCAACACCATCATGGCAGGCTAAACAGTTATTACCAAAGACACTTTGATGTTGAGTAAGAAAGTCACGATCGTGGTTACCGTGGCAGTTTACACAAGTCTGCACGTTGAAATTACTCAGATCAGTTTGATGGCAACTAGCACAGCCTAATAACGATCCCTCATAATCTTGCTGATGAAGTATGAGACTGAATCCGGTTTGTATGGCATGCTCAAATGGTTGGTTGTCTAGTAATGCAGGAGCCCAACCTGCTTCTGAATGACAAACATCACAAGATTCTAAAAATAAACCAAAATGCATTGATGGTTCCATATGGCAACTTTCACAATCTGTGGGAGTTGCTTCAAATCGACCATTTGTATGGCACCCGGCACAATTTGCATCAAGATGCAACCCCTGTAAAGAAAAGCTTGTTTGTCCATGATCAAAACGAGCCATTGTATCGATACCATCATGGCAAGCCAAGCAATCATTACCAAAATTGCCTACATGTTTCTGGACAAATCCAATATCATGTGAAGCATGACATCTTTCGCAAGTTTGGTTATTGGCATCAAATTCGGGCGAAATATGACACTCAGAACAAACCAGTGGTGTGGCATCGTAAGTAACTTGGTGGCGGAGCAAACGAAAATCTGTAATATCATGATCGAAAAATGCTAATGCTGCTTGCGATGGGTCGAAATCTCTACCTCGATGGTCAGGATGACATTTCTCACAAGCTAAAATATCGTCCAGTTTCCCGTGTACATCATCCTGATTATTAATTTGTTCAGTAATATTTGTGTGGCACTCCGTACACAAAAAAGCTTGTCGTGTCTCCAGAGATTGATGACAGCGACTACATTCCTTTTCAAACTCTGCATGAGAGCGAAAACCTTGTAATTCAACCCCGGGTTTACTTTTAGCGCTTAATTGCCCAGGATTAAAAAGTAAGCCTCTCTGCTGCCAACCCCAAAATCCCATTAGTGCAAGCAAAAGAAATGTGACAAAACGACTTATTAGAACGGCGTATGAATTAGATTTATCCATAGATATTTTTAACAACATGCGAAATTGTTTGATAGTTTAGTCGTGCTAAATGAGCAGGCAGTTAACATAACTACATGAGAAGTTTAAGGTTTGGTTAAGTAAACCTTACAAATCTTTAGTATTCTTCAGTTCATAGGCATCGCCCCCAGTATAATGAGGAAAATCGCGCTTGCGATTGGAAGGAGCTAATATTGCCACGTATTCTGATTGTAGATGATGAGCGTCTTATCGTAGATTCTCTTACTTATAGCCTCCGTCAAGAAGGTTTCGATGTTGAATCGGTTGAGGATGGGATATCAGCATTGGAAGCCGTCAAAAAATCATCTCCTGAAATTATTGTTTTGGATGTGATGTTGCCGGGAATGAACGGAATAGAAGTTTGCCGTCAGTTGCGTACCTTTAGCTCGGTACCCGTTATCATGTTGACCGCTCGCAGCGATGAAATTGATCGCATTTTAGGACTGGAGATCGGTGCCGATGACTATCTCGTTAAACCCTTTTCCTTTCGTGAATTGCTGGCTAGAATCCATGCCCTTTTGCGGCGCGTTGCATTGGACCAAAAAGTTGATACCTCGCAACCAATTGTGGTTGGTCCTTTGCAGTTAGATGTCATGGCCCGGCGAGTCTTTTTAAATGGCAAAGAAGTACAAGTTTCCGCACGAGAATTTGATTTGTTACTAACACTAATGACCAATGTTGGACAGGCTATGAGTAGAGAAAATCTTCTGAATAAAATTTGGGGTGCCGATTGGGTGGGTGATACTCGCACGCTGGATGTCCATATTCGTTGGTTGCGTCTCAAAATTGAAGATGATCCAGCCAGTCCCCGTTTTATTCAAACTGTGCGAGGATATGGTTATCGCTTTGCAGGACCAGAGGAGCTATAAATGAGATTCCCCGTTCCGCATAGCTTATATGCTCGTTTGACCTTATCCCACCTTTTGGTAGCCATTGTCAGCATTGGCCTGATTTCTCTTTTTGCCAGCCACTCCATTGTGACTGCATCACGCGAACAAGTTGAGCACCATATGGAAGACTTGGCATTTGCTGCTAGCAATACTTTGGAAGAGCCTTTGGAAAAATTTCTAGAAGAAGAAATCTCCTTTGCTGAAGTATATAATTCTATCGACTTTTTATTGAGAAGCGAAGAATACATTTCTTATACGCTGTACCTGGTTGATGGCACGCCGCTATACGACAGTGATACAACCTCGCCAATGCAAGCTGATTGGGATTCCGCGCCTGAAGTTTTTATGGCATTGCAGGATGAAATTGGAGAAGGAGAGGTTATTCGCCCCAATGAACAAGGCACAGAGACATTTTACGTTGCTGTTCGTATTCAGCATGAAGACGAAATTTATGGCGTTTTGCGTTTAGCAACGCCCCTTGATCTTGCTTTAGCCTCAACTTCCATGCGGCGCTTATTGACTCTCCTTTTTCTCAGTGCGTTAGTAATTACTTTAGGAGTTGGTCTTGTCGGTTGGGCGCTTGCAAGGAATTTGGCCAGTCCTATTGAAGAGTTGACAGAGATATCCGAGCGTTTGCGAGGCGGTGATTTGGAGGCAAGGGTGAAGCCTTCCGGTCCACAAGAGTTGCATTTACTAGCAGAAACATTTAATAGTATGGCAAACCGCTTGGAAGGGCATATGGAAGAATTACGTACTTTCGTTGCTAATGCCAGCCATGAGTTACGTACGCCGCTGACTTCTGTAAAACTACGTGTAGAAGCTTTACGTGTAGGTGCTATGCGTGATACAGATGTTGCCGAGCGTTTTCTAGGTGATATGGAACATGAGATAGATCGTTTAGGAGAAATGGTAAACGACTTGCTGGATTTGTCTCGGCTTGAAGCCGGAATGGAGTCTGATCAGCGTTGCCCAGTTGATGTTGTTACTCTCGTTAAAGAAGTCAGCGCCGTATTTCAGGTACGTGCAGAGCGTAAAGGGGTACACATCAATATTGTTTCTACTGATCCTGATTTCCCAACTCCGATAGTTAATGAAGAACAATTACGTCGCGTTTTTACGAATCTAATTGATAACGCTTTGAAGCACCTTCCCAAAGGTGGGAAGATAGACGTTCATTTACAACCTGATTTAAAGTCTAACACGCTAAACATTAAGGTGGCTGATACGGGGGCTGGGATTGACAAGAAATACCTTTCTCATATTTTTGAGCGCTTTTATCGGGTGGAGTCAACATTGCCTCGCGTTCATCGGACGTCTGGGAGTGGGTTAGGTTTGGCGATTGCCAAATCAATAGTTGAGCTTCACGGAGGAGAAATTTCTGTAACAAGTGAATTAGGGAAAGGAACTGCATTTCACATTAGATTACCTGTTATGCAGGAGCGATAAGTTCATAAATCAGGATTTCTCATTGAGTGCTTTGCAGAATCCCTAAAAGCGGCATAGCCCTCAAATTAGTATAAGATACAATAGCGCTATGCAATATCCAGATGCATTCCCAATTAGTAAAATAAAGATACGAGTTCCCCATCGACGTCATGATTGGATTGCTCGCGACAGGCTTCTTGAAGCACTTCATGATGATTTGGACAAGCAGCTTCTTTTAATTGTTGCCCCGGCAGGATATGGTAAAACTACTTTATTGGTAGATTTCGCTCATAATAGTGAACTCCCTGTGTGTTGGCTAGCTCTTGACGTTTTGGATAAAGAACCCCAGCGGTTTTTAGCATATTTAGTTTCATCTATTGCAGAAAATTATCCTGAATTTGGCAAAGATGCTTTTGCTGCAATGGAGGGAATGAAATCATTTGAGCAGGATGGAGAACATATTTTAATTGCGCTCTCTAATGAAATAGAAGAAAAAATAGGAGAGCATTTCGTAGTTATTTTAGATGATTATCATATTGTGGGGGATGTTTTAATAATTCAACAATTACTGAGTCGTTTATTGCAATTGACTGGTGAGCATTTTCATCTCATTTTAGCTTCTCGTAACCTTCCAGACATCCCTGATATATCTCAACTTGTTATTCGTAATCTTGTTGGTGGGCTTAGTTATGAAGAAATGGCATTTCAGCCTAAAGAAGTTCAAAAGTTGTTTTTGCAAGAAAATCGGGCAACTCTCTCGCTGCACGATGCCGAAACTCTCGTTAGTGAAACAGAGGGGTGGATAGCTGCAATACAATTATCCGGTGGGCAGCCTGGGAATTTGTCAAAAGTGGATCCTCTCCGGTCAACACGCGAATTGTTTGATTTCTTCTCTAAGGAGGTCCTTGCCCGTCAACCAAGGAATATTCAACGCTTCCTGCTAATGACATCTTTTCTGGATCATTTTGATGTGACTTTGTGTGAAGATGTACTTAACCCTCTGTTGACTGACGAAGATGATATTGCCTGGGCATCTTTGTTTGAAATAGTACGACGAGAAAATTTATTTAGCATCCTTGTGGATGATGATGGTCGTTGGATGCGCTATCATCACCTTTTTCAACATTTTCTGAGATCAAGACTTCGTTATACTGAGCCGGCACTAGCATGGCATATTCAACAAAATCTTGCCCGCGCATATGAAAAGCGAGAAGCTTGGGAGGAGGCCCTCCAGATTTATGCTGAGTTAGATGATAACAAGAATCTTTCCCGTCTTTTATCCCAAACTGGATCGGTTTTTATTCGCGGAGGCCGAGTTTTAACTTTAGCGAGTTGGTTAGATCGACTAACGACGGAAATAATATATTCTGAGCCCGCAATACTTTCTCTCCAAGGGATAGTATATGCATCAATAGGAGAGACTGCGAAAGCGATAAAATTTTACAAACTGGCTGAAGAAAAGCTGCGTGCAGTGCAAAATCAATCTGATTTGGCACTTACCCTTGCTCGGCGAGCTGAAGCTTATCGACATCTTGGGCAATTTGACCAAGCTTTAGCTGATGCTGAAGAAGCCCTTTTATTGTCAAAAGGCAATACCAGTACTACAGCTTTTAAAATAGCTTATACAGATTCGCTACGAATAAAGGGGTTATCATTTTTTGGGCAAGGGCATCTAAAAAAGGCTTTATTTGAACTGCATGAAGCTTTACACGCTTGTCGCTTGTTAGGATTAACGTCAAATATCCCTATCCTTGAAACTGAATTGGGAGTGATCTATCGACGCTTAGGCGATCCGGATACGGCTGCTAGATATTATGATAGTGCTTTGAAGGTATGGAAAGATACTGGTAATACCGGATGGAAAGCGCGGCTGCTGAATAATTTAGGGTTGCTTTACCATATGACAGGGGAAATAGATAAAGCGTTACCTCTTTTAGATGAAGCTTTAGAAGTTGCTCAAAAAAGTGGCTATATCTGGCTACAAACAAACGAATTTATTAGTCTAGGGGATTTGTGGACAGACATAGGAGATTTTGAAATAGCTCATGAATATTATGACCAAGCCCTGACCTCAGCTACTCAATTAGGGGACTCTTTGTTAATTTTTTATGCTACTCTTGGTGAAGCACGCTTGAAGCGCTTGCAGGGAGAATTCTCGCAAGCGCTTGTTGAGTATGAACAGACAGAAATTAATCAGGTTAAGTTAGGGTTATATGAACAAGCGCTTCTTTATTTTGAAAGTGGAACTTGTTTAGTACAGTATGGGAATACAGAACAGGGAGTGGAGGCTTTGGAACAGGCAATAAACTTGCTGGATCAGAATCTAAATGAGATGGAACAAGCTAGTGCTCGACTGTGGATGATTATTGCAATTTATGAAAAAGATACTGAAACCGCTCTTTCTCTTTTGAATGAGCTCTTACCTGTCCAAAAAAACTGGAGCAAAGCTACGCCTCTAATGATTAATGCGGGAAGAATAGTAGATTGGATAAAGAGGACAGCTACGATTGATGTAGATGATCTTTTGGTTGTTGATTTCTTTCAACAGGCGGAAAAGATTAATGAGAACTTGTCGAAATTTCGAATAGAGTTGCAGCAAGTAGCAACAAAGGATGAAAAAAAGACAACTCTAGAGTTCTGTACTTTTGGTAATGTACGGGCTTATAAAAATGGCCGTGAACTTAAAGTGTCTGATTGGCAAACTCGTGAAGCGAAGGAACTGTTTTTTTTCTTATTGCAATCCCCTCCAATAACAAAAGAAAAAATAGGTTTGGTGTTTTGGCCTGATATTACACCAGCACGATTAAAGATGCGCTTCAAAATTAATATATATAGGATACGTCAAGCTCTGGGGCAAGATGTTCTTCTTTTTGATGCTGGCCAATATTATTTCAATAAAACACTGAGCTACAAGTGGGATCGTGAACAATTTGACAATCTGATAAAGACGGCAGAAAAAGCATCTAACAGGTATCAACTGTTGGAACAAGCCTTAGCGGTTGTTCATGGTTTCTATATGGCAGATTTACACACAGATTGGGCCGACTCTGATCGTTTTAATTACCAAGAGATAATTCAACAAACTATGGTGGAGTTGACAGAATACTATTTACAAAGCGGACAGATATCAAAAAGCCTTCAATTTGCGAGACAAATCATAGAAAACGATTCCTTAGTAGAAACAGGACATCGTTTATTGCTTCAAGTATATGCAGCTTTACATGATCAAGTTAATCTAATACGTCACTATCAAGAATATGAAAGGGCACTAAGCGAAGAGCTCGGTATACAACCCTCTTCGAGCTTTCTTGCTTTATATAATGAATTAATACAAAATATCTGAGGCCACCTTTGTAACCAGAAGTTGGGTAAAGTTATAGCAAATATCCAACTAGATAAACCTGAAAGGTGTCCCATGAATAAGTTCTTCTCACACGTCTCTCTGGCCATTTCCAAAATCAATAAGAATCATTTGCAGGTTTTGTTAATGCTCTTGGTATTAGGCATGTTGGTTCTTGGTGCAGGTGCTCCTGAAGTTGTTGGAGGGTCTGGCGGATAGTTATAGTTTATGGTTCTGCTTGTAGCCGTTCTCGCTGGCATTCTAATTGGAGTTTTATCTGCTAGATGGAAAGGGGAAGAGTGGTCTCCTCCTTTTTTCCAGGCTACGTGGTTAGTATTTTTAGGGTTTTTACCTCAGCTCCTAACTATTTACATACCTGTTACTCGTGAATACTTTTCAGATAGACTAGCCTCGGCTAGTCTAATCTTTTCTCAGCTATTGCTCTTAATTTTTACTATAGTTAATCGGCGTTTGCCAGGCATGTATCTTCTGATGCTTGGATTGGGCGCTAATTTACTGGCTATTTTGGCAAATGGCGGATTTATGCCTTTGTCGCTGGAAACTGCTTCTAAGTTGTGGGAGCAGTCGGCTTTAGCTACGCTGAAAATAGGGGAACGCATTTCTTCCGGGAGCAAAGATGTTTTGTTATTGAGAGAGCAGATCGTTTTCCCTTGGCTAGCGGATCGATTTCTTCCTCCTGATTTTCTTTCATATCGTTTTGCTTATAGTCTTGGAGATATATTCATTTCTGTTGGTGCCTTTTACATGTTAGTAAAGAAATAGACGATGATTTCGTGTTTATAAATGAAGCTTTCCCAAGTATGCCCTTTTATACTAGATAGGAAATAATATGACTACAAAACCATTAGTTCATAAATTAGATGTAGTTTTCACCTCCTCTGATGATCTCCCAGCTATAAACCGATTATTAGCTGCAGCAGCTATAAATTCGCGATTTCGTGCTGCATTATTGGCGGATCCTGAGGTTGCTCTTCAAGCTGGCTTTGGTGGTGAATTATTTTCATTTTCAGATAGCACCTATAATATTTTGGCATCGATCAGGGCATATGACTTGTCCGATTTCATTCAGAAGCTCAGTGAAACAAATTTGCTAGCATAACCATAAATGAACTAAATAAAATCTATGGGTTTCTTTGTCGATCGACCTGTTCTGAGCATTGATGGAGGGGGAGTATCTGCATTTAAGTCTACTAAAGCAACCACGCTAGGAGAAAAGTGGACACGTATTTGTGTAGACTATGGGGGGGCTTCCAAAGCGTGGATCGCAGAAATTGATGAAAACATGAATATCAATTGGGTTTCTGGATGGCCCGAAGATTCAACCCCCAAAGTGTTTTGGGGCGATATACAGGAGAACACGGCGCAAAGTGGACAAAGAGCAATTCTTTTTGATCACAAAAGGGAAATCAGCTTAGGGATATTTCCAATTTTGGATGATGATCAAGTTATTGGATTGCTGGCTTTGCATGGCTTGAGTGTAGATTTTTTTACCCCTTCTGTAATTGGCTGGATAGAAGCCTTGGTTATTTCTATCTCTCATAGTTTTGTTCAAGAGAGAAAGACAGTGAAATGGAAGCAGGTTGCATACTCTATCAACCGTATTTTGCAATCCAGTTTGAAACTGAAAGAAGATTTGCAGGCGGTTTTAGGAATATTGACGGATACGATTGGCGCGAATGCAGCTCTTGTATGTAGGCGGGGGGTAAGTCATGAATATTATGAGTTATTTGCCACACATGGACTTGATGAATCAATTTTAGCTAGCCTGCCTCCTTATCCTATTAAGAACACAATTTTTGGGAATAAGAGTGAGGCAATCCAATTTGAGATACTTGAGCAAAAAGCTAGAGATCGAAGACAGAATACACTTCTTTGCAAAGGCTATAAGACATATGTAAGATTGCCTTTAGTGATCAATTGGGAAGTGCTTGGTGTTCTTGAAATTTTTTGGCGTTCTCAACAAGAAGATCAGGATAAACTGGATATGATCAGAACTGTTGGGGGGACAATCGCGTGGGCAATTGAACACGGGTCAATGTTCAACGATCTTAAACGCCGAAATAAAGAATTAATTTCAACCTATACGGCAACGATCGAGGGCCTTTCTCGTGCCCTTGAGCTTCGTGATCTGGAAACACAAGGACATACACGCAGAGTTAGTGATTTGACTTTGCGATTAGCCAGGCATATGCAAATTCCGGAAGATGAGCATGTTTTTTTGTTGCACGGTGCCCTTTTACATGATATTGGGAAACTGGGTATCCCAGATGCCATTCTCCTGAAACCTGGAAGTCTTAATTCTCAAGAATGGGAAGTTATGAAGCAACATCCGCAATATGCTTATAATATTCTCGCTCCTATTATTAGTTTACGGGAGACGTTGGATATTCCTCTATACCATCATGAGCGCTGGGATGGCTCAGGCTATCCCTTTGGACTTTCTGGAGAAAAGATACCCGTTGCAGCTCGTCTGTTTGCAATTGTGGATGTCTTCGATGCTTTGACCTCTGATCGCCCCTATCGTTCTGCCTGGCCCTATTCTGAAGCTGTTGCCTATATTCGTGAGCAGTCAGGTGAGTTATTCGATCCGGAGATTGTGTCTAAATTTCTAGAGTTGATCAGGAAAGCCTAAAAAATATGCAAAAGCGCCATCAGAAGATGGCGCTTTTGCTATAGATAATTATGTTCTTTCGTTTTTATGCTATTTATCCCAGCCTTGCTCGGGCAATAATTCAACAACCTTGCTTATAACTTTTTCTCGCTCTTCGGAGCCTATCTTTAGATTATCAACCCAAATTACGCCATCCACAATTTCAGGGACTTGCTCAATGGGCAAGTTATAAGGCAAATTACTTTCAAGGATAATCTCGCTGGCAAATTTAGTTATATCCATAGCGACATTATATGGCGAAGGTAAAAACAAATCACTACACTTTAGTGTAAAAAAAGACCCATTATTAAGTATGTGATTAGGATAGGAATCTTAGTGGCTTCTTGTTGAGAAATAGCAGAGAATATGAAAATAAAAATCCCCTAGATTTAGGGGATTTTACACTGTGACCGACCTGGGACTCGAACCCAGAACCGATTGATTAAGAGTCAATTGCTCTGCCAAATTGAGCTAGTCGGCCATGCGGAGAAGATTATACCGCAAAGGATGGCACTGTCAACAAAGTTTGCTGTGCGTTGGCATCCCCTGTATACTATTGGATAATTGAGCCAAAGGAGTTTTATATGAAGCGATTTTGGATTCTTCTCTTTTCCCTGATACTGATAGGATGTTCTCTTCCTGCAACGGATGCAACACCCGCGCCGAACGCGACCCTGAGCTTGCCCTCTGCAAGCCAAACCCCGCCGCCACCTACACAGGCTCCCATTATTGCTACGGCGACAACGATGACCGGACCCTCCGCGCCGACCGGAACATCGGGCGCGGCAGCCGTCGTCTTGGTTGGGGAGGGGGATGTGCTAAACGTTCGTTCGGGGGCGGGGATCGAGAATCCCGTTGTCGAGTCAGTTGCCTTCAATGCGACGACGTTGACGCGCACGGGGCAGACGCAGCTTGTCGGTGAAGAGACTTGGGCTGAAGTGCAAACGTCCACAACGGGAGCAGGTTGGATCAACGCGCGATACCTGACGGAATATGTGTCGATGCAGCAATTCTGTATCGATCCACAAGTCCAGTTTTTGCTTGATGATCTCAAGATCGCCTTTGAAAATGAAGACGGGCAGTTATTCTCATCGCTGGTCAGCCCGCTACACGGACTTGATCTACGCTATTACCGCTACGGAACGCTGGCAAATTACAGCCCGGATGAAGCCGCTTGGGTTTTTCAGAGCACCTACGAAGTGGATTGGGGCGATGAGCCCGGGAGTGGTTTTGAGAAATTGGGCACCTTTAGCGAAGTCCCTCTGCCGGTCTTAAAGGAAGTTTTTAGCTCGCTTTATGAGCTTTCGTGCAACGATGTGGGCGTAGCTTCGGCTTTTGCGCAGGAGCCCTGGCCCCCTGAATATGCCAATATCAACTTTTACAATCTCTTCAAACCCGGCACCGATCAATATGGTGGCTTGGATTGGCGCTCGTGGCTGGTGGGCGTTGAATACGTGAATGGGAAACCCTATCTCTTTGTGTTGATCCATTTTCAGTGGGCGCCGTAATTTAACCTGGTGTGCGTCGCACCAGTTTCGACAGGCAGATTCTTGTCGTTTTGGTGCGACACACTTCTAGTTAGGAGAGACAAGGGGGCTATTTATTCAATTGCACACTCAGATCATACGAAACATAATTCAGCGCGGTATTGCCCTGCGCGGGGGAAAGACGCAGAAAATAAGGCGCGCTCACATAAAGATAAAGCTGCAATTGATGCGGCAGGCTGCATTGCATATCTTGCCAGCTTTGCAGCGTAACTCCATTCTGAACAAGCTCCATATTTAGCTTGCTGCTGCCAAAACAACTCACAACAACCGTTACGATCCTCTCTTCCCCGGTTTTTCCGTCGAATTGGAAGCGTATCCAGTCGCTCGCATCGCCTTCGGGAGATGAAATATCGCTGCTGTGATCTAGATAAGAGACCGAGTCTTTTGACAGGGTCAGATTAATCGCCGGAGCCCCGACGGAGTCACCGTCATCCGGTGCGGTCGCGTAGACCGGGGTTGGCTCCGCTGTTGGGACGCCAACGCCCTCCGTTGGGTTTGCTTCCGCTGGGGGGGCATCATTTGTGTTCTGAACGCTCGCGTCGATAACGGGTACGCTTGAAGTATCCACCGTTACCTGCACAAATTGCATCGTGATCCAACCCCTCCCCGAAGGGCTGGCAGGGAAATCGATCATCCACCAATTATTGGATTGGTCTCTGCCGATGATCTGCATCGTGTCGAAGATCTGCAGTGTCCCGACCTGCTCACTGGCTGCCGAGGGTGACAGGCGTACATTCAGTTGGGATGTGGTCTGCCCTTCAATGGGCATAAAAGGTGCGGGCGTGGCGGTTGGGACCGGCGTTTGCGTGGGGATTGGCGTTTGTGTGGATGGCAAAGTCGCTGTGATGATGTAGATCTGCGTGGGTGTAGGCGTGGATGTCGGTGTTTCAGGAGCCGCTGTGCAGGCTGTGCTCAAAAGCAAAAGGAAAAGCGCTAAAACGCGCGGAGAGGTCTTTTTCATGGGGCTATTGTACCCAGACTTTGTTCAATTTGACAAAAGCAGCTTCTCGTATATAATCTTTATTGCAACTTTTTACAATAAGGATTGAGAATGAGCTGTGAAAACGATCTTGCCCAGGAACTGCGTCAACTCGGCTACCGCGTGACCCCCCAACGGCGGGTTATCCTGCATATCCTGCGTCATGCCAACCATCATCTTACGCCGGGCGAAGTATTCGCTTTAGCCCAGAAGGGTTTACCCGGTCTTACCGAGCCCACTGTTTATCGTACGCTTGAATTTCTGGCGCAAACGGGTTTGGCACAGGCAGCTTTTGGAAGCAGCGGAAAACGTGCCTACGAGATCAGCGACCACCATCACCACCATCTCATTTGCCGCCAATGCGGTAAGGAGGTGGAAATCCCACACGTCAAGCTCGAAGCCTTATATGCCGAACTGGAAGCAAGTACCGATTTCAAATTGACCCAAAACCATATCACCGTTTTCGGACTTTGTCCCGTCTGCCAATAGAAGAGGAAAAACTCATGCTTTTTTCACCTACCCCGCTCCATATCCCCGATGGCTTTCTCAGCCTGGCTGTCTCGCTTATTTTTTGGGCGCTCACATTGGTCATTCTCTCCACGGCAGTCAAACGCACCGAAATGCTGGACGAAAAACAAGTCCCGCTGATGGGCGTGATGGCGGCTTTCATCTTTGCCGCACAGATGATCAATTTCCCCGTCGCGGGCGGTACATCCGGGCATTTGCTCGGTGGCGCGCTGGCAGCCATTTTGCTCGGTCCCTGGGCTGGGATGCTGGTCATGACCGCCGTCGTCGCCGTGCAGGGATTGCTCTTTCAGGATGGCGGTTTGCTCGTCATGGGCGCAAACATCTTTAACATGGGCTTGCTTACTGCGGCAATCGGCTTTGGACTCTACAAAGCAGCCGAGGGGCGCCAGAGATGGCTCAAACTGGGTGCTGCCGGTTTGGGTGCCTGGCTCTCCGTGATGGGCGGTGCGCTTTTCACCTCTCTCCAACTCTGGTTGAGCGGTACTGCCCGCGTGGATATCGTCCTGCCCGCTATGCTCAGCGTCCACGCTCTGATCGGGATCGGGGAAGCTCTAATCACCGTCGCTGCACTCTCCTTCATCTTCAGGACACGCCCCGATCTGATCGAAGAGAGTGAAAGTCCCGCACGTGGCGGACGCGCCTGGATATTGGTCGGCATCGCGATCTCGCTGATCGTCGTCTTCCTAGCGCCTTTTGCCTCCGCAGACCCAGACGGGCTGGAACGTGTCGCTACGGACTTAGGGTTTCTCGCGCAGGGTGCTGATGCCCCGTACAAAGTGCTTTCAGATTACACTATTCCCTTCCTCGGTGAGACGGGTATTTCGACCGTTTTAGCGGGCGTTGTCGGGATTCTCATTGTTGGGGGGCTGATCGTTTTTGTTGCACGGCAGCGAACCCCTCGTCCAAGAGCGTAAGCGCTCATGCATGACAGTCTTTTCGACCGCTACCGCGCGGGGGAGAGTCCCATCCACTCCCTTGCGCCGAATGTCAAGGTCATCATCACCATCCTTTTCATTCTTTCCAACGCCCTCCTCCCGGACGGGCACTGGCTTGGTTTTGGCATTAGTTGGCTTGCCATTCTCCTCTTTAACATAGCTGCCCAATTGGGCTGGGGGTTTACCCTTAAACGCTCCTTTATTGCCTTGCCTTTTGCTCTCGCCGCGATCACCGCCATCTTCGCCCTGCCCGGCGAGACCCTCGCCAGCTTCGATTTTCTTTTTTGGCATCTTGTTGCCACCGATGCAGGCTTGCTGCGTTTCTTTAGTATCGTCGTTCGTTCGTGGCTTTCTGTGCAGGTGGCTATTCTACTGGTCACGACTACCCAATTCCCCGACTTGATCCATGCTCTCGAACATCTGCGCCTGCCGCGTATGTTGGTCACTGTGATTGCATTTCTGTATCGTTATATCTTTGTGCTCAGCGACGAAGTCTTGCGTCTATTGCGTGCAAGGCAGGCACGCAGCGCAACCCTCCCCGATCAACGTGGCGTAGGCAATCTCTTCTGGCGTGCCCGGATTGCTGGCAATATGGTCGGGCAGCTTTTCCTGCGCAGTTATGAACGCTCCGACCGCATATACAATGCCATGCTCGCACGTGGCTATCAGGGACATTTACGCACGCTTAACCGTCATACCACGGTCATGCGCGATTGGCTCCTGACGATCCTTTCAATTTTCCTGCTCCTTCTTTTACAAATTCTCGCTCACTTCGGATAAGCCCATGCCAATCACCCACGAAACCCAGACCACCCCTTCCCTCGAAATTATGGCTGAAGACCAACCAGTGGTCGCCATCAACGATCTGGATTTTGCCTATCCCGACGGGCACGCCGCCCTGCACGAAATATCGCTTGAGATCAAAAAAGGGGAGAAGGTTGCTCTTGTCGGACCCAACGGTGCCGGGAAATCGACCCTTATGCTTCATCTTAATGGGATACTTCAGGGCGAAGGCGAACTTGCAGTAGGTGGGCTACCATTAAATAAAGAGAATCTGCCAGTCATCCGCGCCCTGGTCGGGCTTGTTTTCCAAAACCCCGACGATCAGCTTTTTTCCCCGACCGTCTTCGAAGATGTGGCTTTTGGCCCGCTCCACATGGGTTTCCTCGAAGAGGAAGTGCTGGCGCGCGTGGAAGAAGCCCTTGCTCAGGTGGATATGAGCGGTTTTGAAAAACGCCTTTCGCATCACCTCAGCACAGGGCAAAAAAAACGGATTGCCATCGCGACGGTATTGTCGATGCACCCACAGGTGTTGGTGCTCGATGAGCCCTCAGCAGGTTTGGATCCGCGGGCGAGACGGGGTCTCATCGAATTGTTGTATCAACTCCCGATCACGATGCTGGTCTCCACACACGATCTGCGTATGGCATCCGAATTATTCCCGCGCATGGTCATCATGGATGAAGGGCATATCGTCGCCGATGGGCTGACATCCACGCTACTAGAAGATGAAATCTTGCTTGAAAAACACGGGTTGGAGAAACCTTAGAGTTTTTGATAACGCCTAAGTACACTTGATTTCGCTCTTAAAACATGATATATTGTCGCCGCAAGTGAAAAACGGGCTTTTTGCATCTCTATTTTGTAGAGGTGCAATCGTTTTATACAGACATTAAAGAAAGTTGCAGGGAGAAGACATGCCTACATCATTTCTCACAAAAGACGGCTTTATCAAACTTCAAAAAGAATTGGACGATTTGCGTGCTGTAAAGCGCAAAGAGGTTGCTCAGCGTCTGCATGAAGCTATGGAGGGTGGCGACCTGATCGAAAACGCCGAATACGAATCTGCCAAGAATGAACAGGCTTTTGTAGAGGGACGTATTCAGGAACTTAAAATGATCCTTGCTAATGCGCATATCATCGGATATGACGACGATGGCGAGAATAATGGCTATGTTCAGGTTGGCTCTACGATCTATATCCGTGAAGATGGTGACAGCCGCTCAGATAAATATGTTATTGTTGGCGCTGCCGAAGCTGATCCGCGCAATGGGATGATCTCGAATGAATCACCGATTGGTAAAGCTGCACTTGGCAAAAAAGCCGGTGAAGAAATTGAAATTGAAACCCCCGACGGAAAATTGAAACTCCGTATTACTACCGTTAAATGATAATATAGTGTGACTGACTGCCCCGCGTATTTGCTGGAAGGCAGACGCGGGGCTTTTTTTATGGAAGTCCCCAACGAAGAGGCATTTATGACA
>CAZASG010000012.1:0-84275 GCA_964487745.1 uncultured Anaerolineaceae bacterium
GTATCTGGGCAGAGAGCGCTGAAGGTTCAGGGCTAAAAATAGTAATTTCTATCCCACGCTAGTTTTGTTTGAGTAAACACCTACTTCTTGAAGACTTCGAATATCTTCAGGAAGTGATTTTTAATATATATTTTCTCCATAATTTCTACACCATTTCTCTTTGAAGACAAGGTACATTATGTCTATCGACAGAAGATTCTCGGAGGTAGAAATGACTAAAAATTGGATCGGTAAGACGATCATTGCCCTTGTTGTGATCGGGCTCTTAATTGCAGGTGGTTTTGCTGCTTATCGCATTGGTTACGTTCAGGGATTTAGTGTAGCCACTAATGATGGGACGCCCTTGCTCTGGGCAGAGCGTTTCGAAAATATGCCACATGGCGGTTACTTTGACAAAGGCGATGGCGACAGCTATTGGATGCCACATAATCGTTATCCAGGTTCCCGTATGGATGGTTTCTCCCGGACACCTTTTGGTGGTTCGGTATTTGGGCATAGTAGCTTCTTCTTCCCATTTTCCTTCCTTTTCCGCATTGCCTTTTGGGGTTTTCTGATCTGGTTGGTTTATAAACTGGTGACAGGTTTCAAAAGCGGACAAGGGTGGAAGCTTAGCTTCACGCGTGAACCGGTTGCAGAAGATATCGAGGAAGAAAAAGAAGCATAGTTTCTAGGTGCAGTAAGAGCCCTGCCTTATAAACAGGCAGGGCTCTTTTGCTTTAATCAGAGGGTGATAAAATACCTTTCATTGAATGAAGGCTGGTAGAATTATTGCCACCTAAAAAAATCTTTTATTGGTTTTCCTGGAGCTCAAATATGAAAACAGAATATGCAGAAAAAGAACAAACTGCACTGTATAAGAAATTCGATATTCTTCAAAAGAAATTGGTTCCTTTATGGGAGCAGATCGGACGCTCTGATCCTGGTGGGGATTTTATTGAAGATGAGAACACAATGGTTGTGCTGCCTTCGCTGACGGTGGATATTGAGATGGATTTTGCAGCTCAACAGGCTTATGAGGAGCGTATGCTTTTTATGCTCTTTTTATTACGTCAGCCTAATGTGCGTATTATCTATCTAAGCTCTGCACCTGTTCAACAAGAGATCGTTGATTACTATCTGGATATTTTGCCAAGTGTGACGATCTCCAGTGCACGCAAACGTTTGTTGATGATTTCCCCGAATGATCTCTCAGATCGCCCCTTGGTGGCAAAATTGCTTGAGCGCCCCAAGCTTATGGAGGAGATCCGCAAAGCCATACCTAATAAAAATATGGCGCACTTGGTCCCCTTCCTTACTACAGATCTCGAACGTGATTTTGCCGTTCAGCTTGGTATCCCGATGTATGCCGCTGATCCGCGCTTTGTAGCCTTTGGAACAAAAAGTGGATGTCGACAGGTCTTTGCTGAAGAAGAAGTTCAGCACCCTGAAGGCGCTGAAAATATCTATGGTCAAGACGATTTGATCAACGCCGTTATTCAAATGCGGGCACGAAAACCCGAGATCGAAAAAGTGATCGTCAAACATAATGATGGCGTTTCAGGTTTTGGAAATGCAACCTTAGGCCTGGACGATCTTCCTGCTCCAGGATCTGCTGATGAGAAAAGCGTAATTGAAAAACGATTGACGGAGCTGCGATTTGAATTGTCTGAAGTTGAGCATGTTTGGTATATGGAGCAACTTGAAGCTAAGGGGGGGATCGTTGAAGAATTGGTAAGTGGAGAATTTCTGTTTAGCCCAAGTGTGCAATTGCGTATTACACCGCTGGGTGAAGTAGAGTTGCTTTCATCTCACGATCAAATTCTCGGTGGCCCCAGCGGACAAACCTATATGGGCGCACGCTTCCCGGCGAATCCCGAATATGGGCCTATGATCACCCGAGAAGCTGAAAAAATCGGTAAACGCTTTGCAAAAGAAGGCGTGATCGGGCGCTTCGCTTTGGACTTCATTGTGGTTCGCTCCCGCTGGCGTTGGGAGCAATACGCAATTGAAGTTAATCTGCGCAAAGGTGGCACAACTCACCCCTATCTGACCCTGCTTTTCCTGACCGGCGGAAAATTTGATTCTGAGACAGGGGTATACAAAACCTTGCAAGGCCACTCCAAATATTACGTTGCAACAGATGCATTAAAATCAAAGGCGTTCCGAAAACTAACCCCCAATGGACTTTTTGACCTTGTCAGTGAGCACCGTTTACATTTTGACCATACAAGTCATACTGGCATCGTATTGCATATGATCAGCAGTGTTTCAACACTAGGAAAATTAGGACTAACAGCCGTCGGCGATACGCCGGAACATGCTGAAGAAATCTATCAGAAATTTGTCGAAGTACTTGAAAAGGCAGCTAATTAATTTTATGGAATCAATTCATAATTTTCGAGATTTTGGTGGTTACCAAACTCAAAACGGGAAACGCCTGAAAAAAGGCTTGTTGTATCGTAGTGGAGATCTTTCAAAAGCCACTGCTGCAGATCTGGATGAGCTTTCTTCGTTGGGGATCAAAACTATTTGCGATCTTCGATCAGAACGTGAAAGACAGATGGAGCCGGATCGCATCCCGGATGTGGAACCGGTCACGTTTTTCAACATCTCCATGCGCCCTATCGTTGACTACCACTCTCGCTCCCTAAAGCGTCTCTTCTCCCTGATGTTTGGGGAGGAGAGGAGAAGGGACTATATTGGAGAGTCTTATAAAGCTTATAGAGACTATGCAACAGGGTATCTACCGCAGCTGAAGGCGCTCTTCAAGCGAATCTCGAACCCTGAAAATTTACCTGTGCTGATCCATTGCTCAGCAGGCAAAGACCGGACTGGTGTTGTAAGTAGCATGATCCAGCAAATACTCGGTGTTGCTCCTGAAATTACTATGGACGATTATCTAAAGACAAACGAAAATATGGATACCTACAACGCAAATGTGATGAAGCGGCTAAGCAAGTTGGCTTATTTTGGTGTGCCATGGAAAATGTACCTTCCCCTTTTCGATGCCCGTCGCGATTATCTGAATGCAGCCTTTACACAGGTCAAGGAAGAATTTGGCGCTTTTGAAAATTGGCTGCGCAAAGGGTTGAACTTTCAGGAGAATGAACGCGGTGCACTGGCTGAAGTGTTGCTTCAGTGAAAAACCATTGTTATGGACAATATAGCCACAACAATGGTTTTGGGCTAATTTAATCAAGTGGAGGGACTGGGCTGTCCTCATCACACCAGATAAATCTTACAAGACCTTCGGTGTGATAGATGTATTCTTTTTCTTTTGCCTCAACGGTAATTTGGTAGCCAGGGACCTCAGCCTGTGTATAGCTGACACCTTCTTCAGGGCAGCCTAGACTTCCATCGCTCCATGTAACGGACGTATTTTCAAGCAACTTGACTTGGCTAATATCGATCCCGAGGCGTTTGCTCACGTCGAGGGATATAAAATGAATAAGAGATTCTTCTGAGTGGCGTTGACCAGGGGCTGGAGCTTCAACAGCCCCTGTGTTGTTACTTTCTCCAGCTTCAACATCAGCTAGGTCTACAACAACAGGTTGACTTACCTGTTGTGAACCCTCCGGGGTGGATAAACTTTCCTCTTGAAATTGACTGGTTTCTGATGATGCGTTTTCTTCTTGCCCCGTTGACTGGGTGGCACAACTTACTAGCAGGAATGAAAAAGCAAGAATAAGAGTTCCATAAAGGTAGCGAGTCATGAGTTTTCCTTTCGGTAGTGAGAATATTCTAAATCAACCTGTAGACGAATTGCAAGTCGTATAAGTTCCATGAAATTTAGTACAAACTCCCTTACTTACTCTAAAAGAGTAAAGTTTTTATTGCTGCCCTATATTGTGGGAATCGTTGGGCTTGTTATTCTTCCAGGTATCCTCTCTTTTGGATTGGCTTTTTTTCACTATAATGCGCTTTCTCCACCGACTTGGGCTGGGAAGTTAAATTTCATTCTGGTTTATACTGACGAGCTTTTTCTGCTCAGCGTTCAGAATTCTATCTCCATTGTTTTGCTCTCTGTCCCCTTGCGTGTCTTCGGCGCCTTTTTTCTGGCGCGTTTGATGCAGAAGCAAGGAAAGTTCCTAAATTGGTTTCGTGCTTCGATATATCTACCTTCCATTATCCCTGCGCCTGCCCATGCTTTTGCCTGGTTGTGGATATTAAATCCCCTTTTTGGCCCTTTGAGATTTCTGTTAGATAGCCTGGGCTTTGTCCCTCCGGGCTGGTTCGCAGACCCTCTCTGGTCAAAACCGGGATTGATCTTGATGTCCCTTTGGCAAATAGGGGAGGGCTTTTTGGTTTGCCTTGCGGTTCTGCTGGATATTCCGCAAGAGGTCGAAGACGCCGCTCAAATCGATGGGGCTAATTTTGCACAGATATTCTGGTTGGTCATCCTGCCGATCATGTCGCCGGTACTTTTGCTGCTATCTTTTCGGGATGTGATCCTCTCTATCCAGGAATCCCTGTCAACAGTTTTGCTGACCACAGGCGGCGGACCTTATTACTCAACTTATGTTTTGCCGCTTTTTGTCTACGAGCAAGGATTTGATCTGCTCTCTTTTGGCACTGCAAGTGCCGCAATGTGGATTTTATACCTCCTGACCGCCTTGGTCGTTCTGGCGTTATATTTTTTCTTTGGGCAGAGAGGGGAGCACCTTATTGATGAAATCTATTTTTCATAAAGAAACTCCCCGCTTAGTACTCAGAGGGCTTCTGAGTGCGCTCTTCCTCTTGCCCATATTCTGGATGCTGACAACTTCTCTCAAACCATTGGGTACGCCAATATCCGCAGAGGGGCTTTCTTTTTCTGCATATACATTTGAAAACTTCGTCCATATTTGGCAGGTTATTCCTTTGGGGACATTCACATTAAATTCAATGAAGGTTGTTTTATTGGCTGTGCCGATAACGATTATTGTCAGTTCTTGGGCAGGGTTCAGCATATCCCAACTTTCGCATCCCTCCCGGAGATTTTGGATCACGGTATCTCTCCTTGTTTTGATGGTTCCCGGAATCGCATTATGGTCCAGTCGTTTTGTCATCTATAAGGCAATTGGTTGGCACAATTCGATCTGGGCATTGATCGCCCCAGCTTGGATGGGGACAAGCCCTTTCTATGTTTTGATCTTTTATCGCGCTTTCCGACGTATCCCTTCTGAGCTATATGATATTGCTCGCTTAGAGGGCGCTGGCGTTTTAGCGATTTGGGGAAAAATAGCCCTGCCAATTGCCAGGACAACTACGCTGGGTGTTGCTCTATTGAGCTTTGTCGTATACTGGGGCGATTTCATTAGTCCATTGCTCTATCTACAATCAGAAAAGCAATATACGTTGGCAATTGCCTTGCAATTCTTGCAGCAATTGGATAAATCGAATTGGTCCCTGCTGATGACAGGCGCAGTACTTACAACAAGTATCCCGGTCATCTTATTCCTCTTTGTGCAAACTCTTTTTACCTCTCCAAAGAACTGAATATGAAAAAAACACGAAACCTTATAGCACTCTTTTTTATCACTTTAATTCTAGCGGCTTGTCAACCTGAGAAGCCAACCCAGGAGAAAATAACCTTCATGGTCTTTGGTGACCCTGCCGAGCGCAAAGCTTATCTTGATCTGGTTGATGCCTTTCATCAGGAACACCCTGAAATTTATGTTGAAGTAACGCATATCCCCTCGCCGTCAGAATATCGTACTCGTCTGGCTACCGAGTTTGCAGCGGGAAGCCCGCCCGATATTTCTCTTATGAATTATCGTCGTTATGCCAGTTTTGTGGTTAACGACTTGCTTGAGCCAATTGGGCCATTTTTAGAAAAGAGCAGCCTCATACAGCCTGAAGATTTTTATCCGATCACCATCGAAGCCTTCACCTGGGATGGAGAGATCATCTGCCTCCCGCAAAATATCTCCAGCCTGGTTGTTTACTATAACCAGGATCTCTTTGACATAGCAAACTTGTCCTATCCCGCTAACGACTGGACTTGGGGTGATTTCCTTTCCACGGCGATCGCACTTACACAGGATTTTGATGGGGATGGAAATATAGATCAATATGGACTTGGTGTGGATATTTCACTATATCGTCTTTCCCCCTTTGTGTGGCAAAACGCCGCGCCGATCGTGGACGATGAGTTTGCTCCCACGCGACTAACGCTTACCCGTCCCCCATCTTTGGAGGCGCTACAGTGGTTCGTCGATCTGCGTCAGGCACATGGCGTGATCCCGTCTCGGGTTGAAGAAGTGGCTATGGATAGCGAGAGCAGGTTCGTTGCAGGGACGACCGCGATGTTCCTCAACAGCAGACGTGGCACCCCTACTTATCGGGAGATCGATGCTTTTATTTGGGATGTCGCTCCCCTTCCCCAGAACAAGGTCTCTGCCGGAATTCTCCATTCGGATGCCTACTGCCTATCAAGAGCAACCGAAAATAAAGATGCTGCCTGGACATTTATAGAGTTTGCAAATTCTGTTGACGGGCAGAGCATCATCGCTGGCTCTGGGCGAACAGTCCCCTCCTTAATGCGTGTTGCTGAATCGGATGCTTTTCTAAGCCCTGAATTGCTCCCAAAGCGGAGTTATGTCTGGCTTGATATGATCGCCTCCTTACGCCGTGTCCCCGTGATCAGTACCTGGGAAGAAATCGAGAAAATTTCTAGCGAAGAAATCGAGCGTGCAGTTTATGGCGAGATCACAGCAGAAGAGGCTGCCAGCCTATCTTTTACACGTACTGAAGAATACTTTTTTTTAGCATCAAGTTACTTTTTTAAGTAAGCTCTTTGTGTTAGAATTCTCAATCATAAAAAAATATTGCTTGTCTTTGCCAACCTTGCAAACTTGTAAGGCGGCTGAGAAGTTTAGAAAACCCTTTTTGAGGCATAATGTGGGGTAAGAATACTTAGAATTTCTTTGTAATTGTTTGATAGTAAAATATCCCATAGCAAGCAAGATGTAATAGTCGCTTTTTGTGAATAACGGGCAGGAGGGAAGCCCAATTATATTCCTTCATATTATTTTTTGTAAGGAGGTAGTTATGAAACACTTAGATAAACCTTTACGTTTTGCAGGAGTATTTCTACTCTTGGGGATTGGGTTGTGGGCTGTTTTAGCCCCTGTCTCCCCTGGGGCGGAAAGCGCTGCTCATCAAGATGCCTTGCATGCTTCTGTCTATAGTAATGGACAGGAGATGCCCTCTTTTGCTGGAGGAGGGGCTGCAGAAGGAGTTGCTGAACCTGCTACTGTTATTCTTTCGGATGTCGAGTTTTCTCCCGTTGAGTCAATGTATGAGCGCTGGCAAAAAGGTGAGATAGATATAGATGAGAAAGAATATAGGGTTAGTGAAGCTGAACGCTTGGCGTTACAGGAAGCGGCGCGAAATATTAAAGCGCCCTTGTCAGATGAAGTTGATGTGACAATCAAAGATGAGGTAGCGAACAACGTTCCAGAGCAGGGAGCGCCTACGCTTAGCCTTGTTTCTAGTTTTGATGCATTGGATGTATCTGATTGTTGTGGGGGCGGTACATCTGTCCCACCGGATTCTGATATGGCAGCAGGTCCTAGTCACTTAATCGCTGTAGAAAACTCCAGTTTTGAGATTTACAATAAATCAGGTACATCCTTGGCCAGCCCCACTTTATTTGATAATTTCCTGAATAGTGCTTTTGGTCGGGTATCAGGAGATCCTGGTTTTGTCGAAGACACTTTTGACCCAACAGTTTTATATGATGAAGAAGAAGATCGCTTTGTCATGGGGATAGAAGATGGTGAGTTCTTCTTCTTGATGGTGACGGCAACAAGCGATCCTACCGGGGCATGGAATGTATATGAATTTGATGCTCAATTTTATGGAGATGAGTTTTTTGATTATCCTCATATTGGCATTGGTGACCATGCTATTTTTATGGGCGCAAATATGTTTAATGGCAGTATCCCCGGTTTGTATGAAGGCCGTATTTATGCAATGGATAAAACTGCAGCTTATGCCGGTAGCCCTATGGCATTCCGCTCAGCATCCACAGGTGGTAATGGTGGTACCCCGCAGCCACTTAATCTGACGGGTTTCTCACAAGGGACTGTTCCGCAGCCTTTTGACACCCACTACTTTATTACAGATCGATATGATGGTCAGACAGCAGATTTGTGGGCATGGCCTGATGCTTTGGGGGTAGGAACTCCTTCTGTTGTTCAAACTTATACACTTACTGCAGGTGGTATGCCTCTTGATATGGGACAGTTAGGTACAACAGATAAACTCCAAGCCAATGACTTCCGTTTCCGTGGTTTTGAATATCGCAACGGCTATGGTTGGACAACTGATACTGTTTCATGGACACCAGATGCTACGACGGTTAACGGTATTCGTTTTATCAGTATTGATCTTTCAGCTTCCCCTTATACCCTTACGGATCAAGAACAGTTTGGATACAACACATCTCACTCAGCTTTTCCAGACTTGGCTGTTGATCATTGTGGTAATGTAGTCGTAGGTTCTGCTCATGCTGGCGCATCAATGTATGCAGGTGCTGAGTATGATGGCTTTGTTGCTACTGGTTCCGGAACTGTTAACGCGGATACATGGGGTGTTGTAAAAGCAGGCGAGGCTACTTACTATTCCTTTGATGGCGCTCCTTATCGTTGGGGTGACTACAGTGGCATGGCAATTGATCCTGATGGAAAGACTTTCTGGTATATGGGAGAGTATGCAAAGACCATTTCTGGATATGCTGCCAATTACGGGAACTATATTGCTGAGTTGACGTATGGGTGTGTGGTGAATACCCCTCCTGCAGACTTTGATGGTGATGGTGATACAGATCTATCTTTGTTCCGTCCATCGAACGGTGGCTGGTATGTGAAGAACCAGTTTGCCTTTGGCTACGGCACGACCGGGGACATCCCCGTTCCCGGCGATTACGATGGTGATGGCAATTGGGATGTGGCGCTTTTCAGACCATCCAATAGCGGCTGGTACATCAAGGATCAGTTCGTGACGGGTTACGGCACAAGCGGTGATATTCCTGTTCCCGGCGACTATGATGGTGACGGTACCACAGATATCGCCGTCTTCCGTCCATCCAATGGTGGCTGGTATGTGAAGGACCAGTTCGTGACCGGCTATGGCAAGAGTGGTGATATTCCCATCCCTGGTGACTATGATGGTGATGGCACGACCGATATTGCTGTATTCAGACCATCGAATGGTGGCTGGTATGTGAAGAACCAGTTTGCCTTTGGCTATGGCACAAGCGGAGACATCCCCATCCCTGGTGATTATGATGGTGATGGTGCTTGGGACGTTGCACTTTTCAGACCATCGAATAGCGGCTGGTATGTGAGGAATCAATTTGTGACAGGTTATGGCACAAGTGGTGATATCCCTATTCCTGGTGACTATGATGGTGATGGTGATTGGGATGTAGCTGTTTTCCGTTCCTCAAATGGTGGCTGGTATGTGAAGGACCAGTTCGTAACGGGTTACGGCAAGAATGGTGATTTCCCCTTGCCTGTTCGTGATACCAATGTCGATGGTGACCCGTACCAGTAGAATGTGGTTCGTAATGAGCAGGAAACTACCTTGTTGGTTTTCTCCGTATTGAATACTAATTACATTTGAAGATTCAAGCAATATCCTGTGCCCCAAAAGGGCACAGGATATTGCTTGTGATAAATATGATTATATGCGCTTATTCATGGTTAGATAAGGTCAAGGAGTCAATATGACGATTTGCATTGCAGGCATGCATCGTTCGGGTACATCTATGGTCGCTCGGATTTTGAATAAATGTGGTGTATATTTGGGGGAAGATAAATATCTGATAAAAGGGCAAGCAGACAATCCTGGTGGTTTTTGGGAAAATTTCTTGTTTGTTAATATCAATGATGATATTTTGTCTCTGCTTGGGGGAGCTTGGGATATGCCACCTCAAAACAATCAACCTGGCTGGGAAAACTCATCACTTTTTGACCATAATCGAGCCGTAGCACAGAGTCTTATTTCGGATATAACAGCTCATGCTCCTTGGGGGTGGAAAGATCCGCGCAATTCTTTAACTCTTCCCTTTTGGAAGAATCTCATACCAGACTTGAAAGTTGTTGTTTGTGTAAGAAATCCAGTTGAAGTAGCTAAATCTTTATATAATCGTGGTTATTCCACGCCAGCTTTTTCTGGGAACTTATGGAAAATATATTATCAAAGACTTTACACAGCTATTTCCCCTGAGAAAGTTCTCGTTACTCATTATGAAGCTATGTTTTATGATGCTGAAGCTGAATTAAATCGCTTGCTTTCCTTTCTTGGAATTTCTGCTACTCAAGAGACTATTTCTTCTGCTCTTGATGCTGTAAGTTTATCCCTCCGACACAATAAATCAGATTTCTCAGAAATCTCTGGCTTTTTTAATGACCCTGAAATAGTTGGTATGTATTTTGATTTATGTGCGCAGGCAGGACCAATTTTTGATCTTTCACTACTCGATGATGAAAATGCTCTTAAAAATAAACATCAAGACGAGATAATTAATTTACTAGGTGGAGAGCTCCTTGCAAAAAATGAAATTATTAATTCTTTTCAGAAAAAAATCTTTCAAAGGGAAGCCGAAATAGCACAATTGCTTTTAGAAAAAGAACAGGCAATACTATTGTTTTCCAAAGAACAGGATAAAAAAGAGCAAGAAGTACAGGTTGCCCTTGAAGAAAAGGAAGAAACTATTCGATCGCTCTCTAATGAGCTGGATGAGAAAGAGCAATTTGTACAAGTTGCTCTGGAAGAAAAAGAAGAGACCATTCAATTGCTCTCTAATGAGTTGGATGAGAAAAAACAAGATGCTCAACGGCTTTCTGGTCAATTGGATGAAAAAGAAGCATTGCTTTTGGCCAAAGACGAAACCATAGACAAATATGTGCGTCATGCGCACGAGCAAAAGCAGGTGATTGATGACTTTCAGAAGGGGCTACAGAAAAAGAATGAACAACTACTATTTTTGGAACGTATGATTAGCGGTTTGAATCTCCAATTAAGTGAAATCTATAATAGCTTGGGATGGCGTCTCCTAACGCGATTCAGGAACTTTAAGCTTATGTTGTTCCCGATCAATAGCTTGCAAGAGCGCTTGTTTCAATACGGATTGCGAAGCTATCATATTTGGCGTACAGAAGGCCTTGTCTCTTTGTTGAAACGTATGTGGGGTAAAGTAAGAAGACGCTCTCTAACTTCTAGGGCAAATAGCCAAAACCCGGTAACTGAACAACAGCGCTTTGTTATTGTTGAAGAGGAAAAAAAGCAGAGAGAGTATGTTTACCTTTCTGAAAAAACTCTGAAGAATTCAAAGCTAAGGGCAATGCTTATAGCGTTTTATTTGCCGCAATTTCACCCGATTCCCGAAAATGATATGTGGTGGGGAAAAGGGTTTACTGAGTGGGCTAATGTTTCCAAAGCTTCTCCAAATTTTGAAGATCATTATCAACCTCACTTGCCAGGCGAATTAGGGTTTTATGATTTGCGAGTGCCAGATATTCAGATGAGACAAGTTGAATTGGCAAAAAAATATGGCATATCTGGTTTTTGCTTCTACTATTATTGGTTTAATGGTCGCCGTTTATTGGAGCACCCTCTTGATCAATTTATCGAAAACAATGAGATAGATTTCCCGTTTTGCATATGCTGGGCAAACGAAAATTGGACAAGGCGCTGGGACGGGGAAGAAAATAACATCTTACTAGAGCAAAATTACTCAGAAGATAGCTATTTAGCATTTATACAAGATATTGCCCCTATTCTTCAAGATGATCGATATATCCGGGTAGATGGTAAACCTTTATTATTAATTTATCGTATAGATCTGTTGCCTGATCCTGATAAAGCGGTGGATATTTGGCGCTCTGCATGTAGAGAAATGCAGATAGGGGATATCTATATTGCAGTTGTACAAAGTTTTGGGATTTCTGATCCGCGCCCTTTTGGATGTGATGCTGCAATTGAATTTCCTCCACATTATTTGGGAGATGCTGAAGTCGGGTTTAACGCAGTGATCGACATATTACCAAATTTCAGAGGGCGTTTATTTGATTATGGGGCCGCTGCGAAACTTATGCAGGCAAAACGTCCTGATGGCTATACTTTATATAAGAGCATTATGCCTTCTTGGGATAACACAGCAAGAAGGCAAAATGACAGCCACATTTTTATAAATTCCAGCCCTGAAGTATATAAGCACTGGCTTGAAAATATAGTGTTGTTTTCTGAGCAGAGTATGCCAGAAAATAATCGCTTTGTATTTATTAACGCCTGGAATGAATGGGCAGAGGGTACTCATTTAGAACCAGATCAAAAATATGGCTATGCTTATTTGCAGGCAACAGCTGATGTTATCGCTGGGAAAACGGATAAGACACCTCTTTCTAGTAGAGATAGTTGGAAAATTCTCTTTATCTCTCATGATGCGCATCGTGGGGGCGCACAAGCAGTTCTTCTACATACTATAGAGTGGTTTTATAAACATACATCTGTTGATATAAAGTTGCTTTGTCTTCAAGGAGGTGAGTGGCTGGAGAGGTTTTCTGCTTATGCAGATACAGTTGTTCTTCAAGATGTTGTTTTAGAAGGAACTGAAAGCGACTATGAGCAAGTTGCGAAGGCAATTATCAGATTCTGTGGAGGAAAGCCCGATATTGTTTACGGCAACACTGTTGTTGCAGCTGGTGTTTATCCTATCGTGGAACAGATAGGGGCTCCTATTATTACCCATGTTCATGAAATGGCAACAAGTGTAGACCGATATGCAAGAAATTCTGTAAATGACTTAGTAAATCATACAGATTATTTTATTGCTTGTTCGAGCTCTGTTAGAAAATACTTGAAAGATGATTTAAATATTACCGATGATAAGCTAGAAGTTATATATTCGAGTATTAAACCTGATGAGAATTTTAGCAAGTCACTTACCATCACCGAAAAAAGAAAGAGGCGAAAGAAATTAGGGTTGCTACAGGATAAACTATTGGTGTTTGGCTGTGGTATTGGTATGCCATTCAGAAAAGGAGCTGATATTTTTATAGAACTAGGAGAGCTTCTTTTGCAGAATGGGTACAAAGATTTCCATCTATATTGGATAGGATATTTTGATACGAATTACAGGGATACTGAATATGGTACTTGGATACATCATTATTCTAAAACTCAAAAAGGCGATCTTAAAAAACACATTACTTTTTTAGGTCTCAAAGAAAATCCGCGAGAATATTTAGTTTGTGGCGACATATTCGTATTGCCCTCGAGAGAAGACCCTTTCCCACTTGTGGCCCTTGAAGCCGCTGATTGCTCTCTCCCGGTTATTTGTTTCGATGAAGCCGGAGGGATGCCTGACTTTGTAGGAAATGATGCTGGCTTTGTTATTCCTTATCTTAATGTGGCTGAAATGGCGGAAAAGATTATTGCATTAGGGAGTGACGAAAAGATGCGTACGGAAAAGGGGATGCGCTCTAAAGAGAAGCTTTTGAATAGGTTTGTTGCAGATCAAACAAACCGAGATGTGTTCTCTGTATGTCGCAAGATAGCCAAGAAAAAGCCTAGTGTTTCTATTATTGTGCCGAATTACAATCATGCACCTTATTTGGAAGATCGTTTAGATAGTATCTATGGTCAAACCTTCCAAGATTTCGAGGTAATATTACTGGATGATGCTTCCTCTGATAATAGCACACAGATTCTTAACAGGTATTCTCATTATTTTAATACTCAAATAGTTCTTAATGATAAGAATTCTGGATCTCCCTTCAAACAATGGATGAAAGGCATTAAGCTTGCAGAGGCTGATGTTTTGTGGATTGCGGAATCAGATGATATTTGTGATGCGACCTTTCTTGAAACGCTATTACCAGCATTTAAAAAACAAGATGTAAAATTGGCTTATGCTAATTCACATATAATCGATGGAGACACAAAGATAATAGGAGATTATATCGAAACTGATTATCTAGCCTCGCTTTCTAAAACAAAGTGGCTAACAGATTACGAAATTGATTCATCTCAAGAGGTCAATGATGGGCTAGGTGTTAAGAATACGATCTTGAATATTAGTGCTTCTCTGATTAGAAAATTTCATATTACAGAAGATTTTGAGCAAGTGGTCACAAATATGGGAATAGCTGGAGATTGGTATTTTCTTGCACATGCTATCCGAAAGGGATTGGTACACTATAGAGCGGAAAAACTTAATTTCCATCGAAGACACTCAAGTAGTGTTATCGCACAAACTGTTTCAGGCCAGAAGTTGCAGGCCTTTTTCTCTGAGATGGAGATAGTTCAGGCTTACATATTTAAAGAATACAAGTTGCAAAAAGGTTTCTTGAAAAAATGGGAATACTATTTACGAAAGCAATGGCATGATTTTTCTCCAGATCAACCATTTGACAATATTGAGCAGTATTATGCTTTTGATAAATTGAAAGAGCAATTGTCTAGGCTGAATGTTTGATATTTCTTTAAAGCAAAGGTAATATTTTTTTTTCGGTAAAGGATTGCTAATATGAATTATTTATATGCTGGTGCCCGATTTAACACATCCTATGCAACGACAACTGCGATGGATGAAATGTTAGATGCTACAGGGGGGAATACTGGCAATCTGTTGATAGGAGATGCCGTACGCAGACATCTATCAATAGATAAACCTTTCTTATTGAGAGGTTTTCGCCCTGTTCATGTTCCTGAGATTGAAGCTCACTACGATGCCATTGTAATAGGTGCTTCTAATTTTCTATATGAAGGTGCTGATCTAGGATACTTAGTAAGTATTTTTGAGAAAATTAATTTACCTTGTATCATAATAGGTCTTGGTGCCCAATCTCCAGATTATGGCGTTGATATAAATATCCCTGATGGAACAGTACGTTTGATGAAGCTTATTTCTGAGCGAAGCAAAACTTTGGGAGTGCGTGGTTACAATACTGCATATTTGCTAAATAAAATAGGAATCAAAAATGTTCGGGTAATAGGATGCCCATCAATGTACTGGACGAAGAAGCCTAAATTAGAGATAAAGAAAAAAGAATTTTCAACTTGTCGTAAGGTTGCTGTAAACGGTTCAACTAATGTTATTGCTCATTCCGTAAATATTAATAGTGCCAAAAGAGTTGAACAATGGTTGGGAAGATTATCATACGAGCATAATTATCCTTACATTCTTCAGAACGAACTGTATGAAATGAAGATTTTGGCGAATGAAGCTTATCTTCCTGCCCTTGTCCCCACTCTAAAAGAAACTTATGGATTAGCTGATTTTTCTAGAAAATCATTCTTGGAACATGTAAGGAAAAACATGTATGTGTTTTTTGATATTGCTTCATGGATGGATTTCATTTCTGAGCATGATTTTGCTATTGGTACTCGCTTTCATGGGAATTTGATAGCCTTGCTAAGCGGAATACCGTCAATTTTATTTGCGCATGATGCTCGTACAAGGGAAATGGCTGAATTTTTCGGGATGCCGTTTGTTGATATTCGGAAAGTTGAAAAAATAGATTTGGAAAAGATTTATGGAGAAGCTGATTTAGTCTCTCTGGAAGTTAGGTATCAATATTTGTATAGAAAATATGTTGAATTTTTGAATGAAAATGGATTAGAGCATACCTTATAAGGGTAGATGAGAGTAAAGGCTATGACCAAATTTCTTGACATTTTTTTTCGGCGAGGAAATGCTGCTGAAGGTAAAAAAGGAACTTTTTTTGAGAACAAAGGTTTTTGTTATTCTTGCAATCGAGATGTTAGATTCATAGCTCGTAATGAATGGCTTCGTGATTATTATGTATGCACCAATTGTGGCTCAATCCCGCGAGAGCGAGCTCTTATGTATTGTATCGATAAGTTTTTCCCTGAGTGGAATAAAAAAACAATTCACGAATCTTCTCCAGTGAAAAGAGGGACAAGCCTAAGATTGCAGAACGAAGCAGGTAAGTATATTCCATCACAGTATTTTTTAGATGTCGAATATGGGAAAATGCATATGGGATTTAGAAATGAAAATCTTGAACACCTTACATTCGAGAACGAATCTATTGATTTACATGTTTCACAGGATGTTTTTGAACATGTTTTTGATCCGGCACAGGCATTCAGGGAAATTTCCCGAACGCTAAAGCCTGGTGGCGCACATATTTTTACGACTCCGTTGGTAAATAAAACTAGGCCAACACAATGGTGTGCAAAGATGAAATCTGATGGAACTGTAGAGCATCTAATAGATGTTCCTGAGTATCATGGCAACCCTGTTTCTGAAGAAGGCTCGCTTGTAACCGTTCATTGGGGATACGATATTGCTAAATATATCTTTGACGCTTGCGGTTTATTTACTGAAATGGTTTATATTGATGCTTTGGATTTTGGAATTCGGGCGGAGTTTATTGAGGTTTTAGTTACCAGAAAAGAATAAAATGATATTTGCTACGCCATCCCCTCTTGTTTCAATTATCATCGTTACATGGAATAGCAAAGCGTACTTATTAACTTGTTTAGATAGCCTTACACAACAAACTTTTCGTGATTTCGAAGTCATTTTAGTAGATAATGCTTCGATAGATGGTGATGTAAATGGTGTTGTGAAAAACTATCCATCGCTAAATATCCATATCAAAAAAAATAGCTCAAACCTTGGCTTTTCTATTGCCAATAATGTTGCAGCTCAAATCTCTTCTGGGAAATGGCTCGCACTCCTTAATGCAGATGCCTTTCCTGAGCCTGATTGGTTGGAGAATCTGATTAAGGCAACAGAGCTATTTCCTAATGCGTTCTTTGCCTCCCAGCAAATTCAAGCCAATGTTCCTGATTTGTTAGATGGAGAAGGGGATGTGTATCATGTGAGCGGCTTGGCATGGAGGCGAAATTATGGGTTCCCCGTTCAAAAAAAATACGATTTAGAAGAGATTTTTTCTCCTTGTGCTGCTGCTGCTTTATATCCTCGTCAAGCATTTCTGGATGCAGGTGGTTTTGACGAAGATTTTTTTTCTTATCACGAAGATGTTGATCTAGGTTTTCGTTTACGGCTCTTGGGTTTTCGTAGTTATTTTGTTCCCCAAGCGATAGTTTTTCACATTGGCTCAGCTAGCACTGGTAAAAAAGGGGACTTTTCAGTTTATTATGGCCATCGCAATCTCGTTTGGAGCTATTTCAAAAATATGCCAATATTATTGTTTTGGTTGTTTTTGCCAGTGCATTTATTCATGAATATTGCTTTTCTTGTCAACTTTATTTTTAGAGGGCAAGGTAAAATTATTCTCCAGGCAAAAAGAGATGCCATCTGTGGACTATCTAGAATGCTAAAAAAAAGAAAGATCATTCAGAAAAAACGTAAAGTTTCTATACGAGCATTATATAGTGTTATGGAACATGGATTGTTTACACCGTTGCGGGTGTTAATACGACGTAAAAAAGTATGAGAAAACTCTTTTTAGAAGATGGGACCGGGGAAAAAACTTTACTAACAATTTCTATTGTTAGTCACGGAAATGCTGACTTGGTAATACGTGTATTGCAAAGTATCCAACAGTTTGAGGAAACAAATAGCATCCAGGTTCTAATAACGGATAATTTAGAGAATGATATTCCTTATATTGATCCTTTCCCTTGGGCATCACTAACTATTATTCGCAATCAAGTTCCTCTGGGTTTTTCCTGTAATCATAACCAAGCTTTTCAACTTGCTACAGGAAAATACTATTGTGTAATAAATCCCGATGTTCTTTTTGAAGAAATGATATTCCCTGGATTGATAAATTCTCTGAAAAAGAAAAAAGCGGCAATAGTTTCTCCTCTGATTTTTGATTCTGCAGATAGAATACAAGATTCATTTCGAGAGTTTCCTACTCCATTGCTTATTATGAAGCGTAAGTTTCCTAGACACTACTTTATACCTTTATTGCCAGATGCTGAAGGCATGATTTACCCAGATTGGATTGCGGGAGTATTCATGTTGATGCATAGCAATACCTATGAGAAAATAGGTGGATTCAATGAGGTGTATTATCTTTATTTTGAAGATGTTGATTTTTGTTTACGTGCACGAGACTTAGGTTTTCTTCCACTTGTTGATACAAATTTGCGATTGCAACACAACGCACAGCGTGCAAGCCAAAAAAGCTTTCGACATTTAATCTGGCATTTTCAAAGTGCCATACGCTTCTTCTCGTCAAGTGTCTATAAAAAACTCAGAAAAAAGCAGGTATAAATGTTCTGAGTGACAGATAACTTGTTAGCGTCACAATTAGGAATATCAATATGGAAAAAGCAGATCAGAAAATTTATGATAGTTTCAGAGAAAAAAACCCAGCTATTGAAGAAATAAAGAAGCTCGTAGAGTATCGGGATTTAATTGTTCAACTGATCCGGAGAGATGTTGTAACAAGGTATAAGCGTTCAGTCTTAGGCATTTTGTGGACAATGCTAAACCCTTTGGGGACAATGATAGTTCTTTCTGTTGTTTTCTCTCAACTTTTTGAAGTTCGGGGTGCTTACCCGGCATTTATTATTACAAACTTAGTAGCTTGGAAATTTTTCTCTCAAACAACCTCTGCATCTTTATCCACGACACTACGAGGAAGTGGTTTGTTTCAAAGGATTTATTTGCCACGTACAGCATTTGTTGTGTCCACAATAGGTACAGGACTAGTGAATATATTGTTTTCCTTGGTGCCTCTTATTTTGATTTTTATCGTCACGAAAACCCCTGTTACTCCAACAATTCTACTTCTCCCCGTAGCAATTCTTACTTTAGTGGCATTTTCTTTAGGGCTTAGTCTTATTCTTTCAGCGCTAGTTGTGTTTTTTCCAGATATGGCCGAAATGTACTCGATAATTCTAACTGCTTGGATGTATCTGACGCCAATTATTTATCCTGAAGAGAGAACAGCAGATATACTCAATGGTTGGCTGTTGTCTCTAAACCCAATGTATCATTTAGTGAAATTTTTTCGCTTGGTCACGTTTGATGGTATCTTTCCTACACTGTTCGAGTTTTCTATGGCCTTTGGGATATCCCTTATATTCTTAGTAACAGGTTGGACTTTTTTTACTGCACAAGCAAGGAGATTTGCTTATTATGTCTGATTTATCTTTTAGTGATCAAGAAAAAGACATAGCCTTCTTTTTGAAGAATGTATCTGTAGAATATCGTTTGCCTGATGAAAAAATATCTACTTTTAAAGAATATGCTATCCGATTTCTACAGGGGCGCATTAATTACAACTCTTTTCTTGCTTTAGATAAAGTAAGTCTTTCTGTCAAGCAAGGAGAAATATTTGGCATAATGGGAAAAAATGGTGCTGGAAAATCTACTATGCTGAAGGTGCTTTCAAGGGTCTTGTATCCAACAGAGGGGCGCGTTTGGATAAAAGGAAAAGTTTATCCTTTATTACAATTAGGTGCTGGGTTTCATCCAGAACTAACTGGTTTTGAAAATGCCTATCTTAATGGCACATTATTGGGACATACGCGAGATGAAATTACAGCAAAACTCCCGGAGATAATTGATTTTTCAGAAATAGGGGGATTTATGGATGCTCCTTTACGAACCTACTCATCAGGGATGATGGCCAGACTAGGTTTCTCCATCGCGACGGCTTGGATTCCAGATATTCTAGTTTTAGACGAGATTTTGGCAGTAGGAGACAAGGTATTTGTTGAGAAATGTTTTGATAGGATGAAGGTACTTAGAGAAAGCGGGGCAACAGTTGTACTTGTTTCACATTCAATAAAGAGAATCGTATCAATGTGTCAACGAGCGGCTCTTCTTGATCAAGGGAAAATAGTAATTGTAGGAGAGGCTAACGAAGTAGCTCAATTCTACGAGAAGAACATGTAATAAGAGGTAACAAATGGAGATATTGAAAACCCAAATCCCCCACGTGGTTCTCGTCAAGCCGCGCGTTTTTCAAGATGAGCGCGGCTTTTTTATGGAAACTTTCCAACAGATGAAAATGGACGAGGGCGGTATTAAGCAAGATTTTGTCCAGGATAATCATTCCAGGTCAAAAAAGAACACCTTGCGCGGACTTCATTATCAAATTAAAAATGCACAAGGCAAGCTTATCCGTGTTGTGAACGGAGAGATATTCGATGTTGCTGTAGATATTCGGCGCTCATCGCCAACTTTTGGGCAATGGGTAGGTGTTATTCTTTCAGCGGAGAATAAATATCAGCTTTGGGTACCGCCTGGTTTTGCACATGGATTTTATGTTATATCTGATTTTGCAGATGTTCTTTACAAGGCGACCGATTTCTACAACCCTCAGGGTGAGCGTTGTATCATCTGGAATGACAAAACTCTCGATATAGATTGGGGTATTCCGGCAGGTGAAACACCATTCCTTTCACCAAAAGACCAGCAAGGTACACTCTTTGAAAAAGCGGAGGTTTTTGAATAATGTATAAACGTATCCTTGTTACCGGCGGGGCAGGATTTATCGGCTCGAATTTTATTCGATACGTTCTGAATAATTACCTTGGGACATTCATTGTAAATCTGGATTTATTAACTTATGCAGGAAGTTTGGAGAATTTGCGAGACTTACCTGCTCCTGAGCAATACGAATTCATCCAAGGCGATATTCGCGATGGAGACTTGGTACGAAAACTCCTCGTGGATCATGAACTTGATTCCATTGTTCATTTTGCTGCCGAATCCCATGTCGATCGCTCCATTTTGGGACCAGACGCTTTTATCCAAACAAATATCATTGGCACATTCACGCTGCTTGAAGCAGCCCGTAAAGTCTGGCTCGAAGAAAAAGGCTTGGGAGTGGGGGATGTCCGTTTTCATCATATCTCGACAGATGAAGTTTACGGCACCCTCGCACCTGATGACCCTGCTTTTGAAGAAAACACGCCTTACGCCCCTAACTCCCCCTATGCGGCATCCAAAGCCAGCAGTGACCATCTGGTACGCTCCTACACCCATACTTATGGGTTGCCGACCACTATGACCAACTGCACCAATAATTATGGGCCTTATCAGTTCCCTGAAAAACTCATCCCGTTGATGATCATGAACGCCCTCTCCGAAAAGGACTTGCCGATTTATGGTGATGGGCAGCAGATCCGTGATTGGCTCTATGTTGAAGATCACTGTGAAGCGATCTGGCAGGTTTTGCAAAATGGACGTAATGGCGAAAGCTACTGCATTGGCGGAAACAACCAACCTGCCAACCTTGAAATCGTGGATTCCATCTGTGCCATTCTTGATAAAAAACGCTCTCGCTCTTCAGAGAAACCTCATGCAGAATTGAAAACCTTTGTTCAGGACCGTCCGGGGCATGACCGGCGTTATGCGATGAAAATAGATAAGATCAAAGAAGAACTGGGCTGGGAGCCGAAGCACAACCTGAAAGATGGCTTGGAAAAAACAGTCTCCTGGTATCTGGAAGCAGGTGAGTGGATTCGAAAGATTAGCAAGGAAAAAGAATACCAATCCTGGATGGATAAAAATTATGCAGAACGTGTGGAGGCTTCAAAATGAAAGGCATTATTTTAGCAGGTGGCAAGGGGACACGCCTGTATCCCCTCACACAAGCAATCAGTAAGCAGCTTTTACCTGTTTATGACAAACCGATGATCTATTATCCGCTCTCAATGTTGATGTTGGCGGGTATCCGTGAAATTTTAGTGATCAGTACGCCAAGTGATCTCCCAGCCTTCGACCGGTTACTGGGAGACGGTTCTCGTTGGGGATTAAAGTTCGAGTACGCTGAGCAAGCCGAACCACGAGGGCTCGCGGACGCCTTCATCATTGGTGAAACCTTTATCGGTAATAGTCCGGTTGCGCTCATCTTGGGCGATAATATTTTCTTCGGGACCAACATCCCAAGGGAGTTGCGTTCTGCTGCCGAGCAGGGTGAGGGAGCGACGATCTTTGCTTATCCTGTCCGCGACCCGGAGCGTTATGGTGTGATCGAATTTGACGAAAATGGAAAGGCGATTAGCCTTGAAGAAAAGCCTGAAAAACCGCGCTCGAATTTCGCCATCCCTGGCTTATATTTCTACGATCAGCGTGTGGTTGAATTTGCAAAAGCGCTTGAACCCTCTACGCGCGGTGAGATTGAGATCACTGACCTGAATAGAATTTATCTCGAAATGGGACAGCTCCACGTAAAACAGCTTGGACGGGGTACAGCCTGGCTCGATGCGGGCAAGCACGAAGCCCTTTTACAGGCGGCAAACTTTGTGCAGGCGGTTGAGGAGCGCCAAGGTGTGATGATTTCTTGCCCTGAAGAGATCGCCTATCGGATGAATTATATTTCGCTTGAAGATTTGGGCGCATTGGCGGAAAAATACCCCAACAGCTACGGTGAGTATTTGGCTCGCTTGGCATCTGGCGAAATTCAATGAAGCTCTTGCTTTTGGGCAATACAGGGCAGCTAGGCTCGGATCTACAAGAATTTTTGCCACGATTGGGAACTCTGAGAGGGTTGGATTACCCTGAAATAGATATGGCAGATGTAGACTCCATTCGGACTGTGGTACGTGATGCCGCTCCGGATGTGATCATCAACGCCACAGCCTACACTGCTGTTGACCGCGCCGAACGTGAACCGGAGCTTGCTCTGCGGATCAATGGGCAGGGTCCCGGTTTTTTAGCCGAAGAGGCGCGACGCTGCAATGCTTTGTTGATCCATTACTCAACAGATTATGTTTTCAACGGAAAAAAGGATAAGCCCTATCTTGAGAATGATTTGACATCACCTTTAGGCATATATGGGCAATCCAAATTGGAGGGAGAGAAAGCCGTCCAACAAGTACATGCCAATTATCTTATCTTTCGCACGAGTTGGGTATACAGCCTGCGGAATGACAGCGGTTTTGTAAAAAAGGTCTTGCAATGGTCGCGCCAGCATGAGACCTTACGCATCGTCGACGACCAGATCAGCTCACCAACCTGGTCGCGGATGCTAGCTGAGATGACGGTAAAAGTGTTGGAAAAAGGCACAAACTACATCCAAGAGCGGCAAGGTTTATATCATCTGGCTGGCGCGGGCTATACCAGCCGCTATGAGTGGGCGAAAATAATCCTGGCTTTAGATCCTAATAGAGAAGAGCAAACAGCACATCAGATTTTGCCTGCCAAAAGCATAGATTTTCCAACCCCTGCACAGCGCCCTGCTTTTTCAGCAATGGATTGTTCGCTATTTGAAGAGACTTTTGAAATAGAGATACCTGCTTGGGAAGAAAGCCTTCGCGAAGCAATGATAGTATAAAAGAAAAGACAACCAAGATTAAAAAGAAAAGGCCGCTATTCAGCGGCTTTTTCACTTGTGCCCCGAAGAAGACCTGTTCTGAACCATATCCTTCCTCAAAATCAAGTGCTATGAGGGTCATTTTCTATAAATATTCTACCCCGTTTTCCCAGCTAATGGAAAAATTGAGACCTAAAAGCATCTTTTCAAATGATTTTGGCCAGTCGCTGATGCGGAGACTTTTTACAGTTAAAGCGAGTCCAACATGCCAGAAACCATACTTTTTCTTTCAAGCACGCGGAACATGAGATAACCAATCATGACATAAAGAATACCTATCAATACCTCGCCATAGATTAATGAAGATATTGATGCCCAGTCCGCGCCACTGAGAGCTGCGCGAGCAGCCATGATCCCACGCGTCATTGGCAAGCTATAAGAGATGTTCTGGAGAAATTCAGGAAGTGCACTTACTGGGAAATTAGCTCCTACAAATATGTACAAAGATAGACTTAAGGTAGATGTGATCATCCAGCCATCCCGGCTTATAAGAGAAACGCTTCCCATGATGAAGCCCATACCGCTGGTTGTAAATGCAGTAATCAGCATACAGAATAGAACTAAAAGAACGTTAGTGTTTGACATATCAAGATCAAAAACAAAGACAGCAACTGGGAGATAAACCGCCACGGTAATGAAGCTGTCGAGAATATGAAAAAGAGCACGTCCTAGAAAAATCGGTGCACGAGGTGCAGGGCTACCCAATAAGTAAGACAGAGCACCAAACTGACGTTCATTCCCAACAGTCATGGAAATCCCCCCAACACCATTGGTAGCTGGAACCAACAAAATATTGCCGATAACGATGTAGGCAGGGTCATCCAGACCCACAAATTTTCCCATAAATACAAAGAAAAGCATGGAAAAGAAGGTGAACCCGAATTTACTAACAAAATAATTGAAGGGTCTGCTCCATGCAAATAGTGCTCGATATGCAAACCAAGCCTGGATGAAATATAAACGAGTGTAGCGCACAACAAGACGGGTCATATTGAGCTCATCTCTCCTGTGACACGGATACGGTCATGCACCTTATCTTCAAGCCAGCGAGCTAACCCCCAGAAAAACAGGGATAAGATTATTGCCATGCTCCATGGTTTCCAAAAAGTTGCCATGGATTGAATACCGAAGAGCGCGGCGTATAGTGCTTCTAATGACCAGCGAACAGGGAAGATCATAGAAACCGCTTGCATCCAATTTGGCAAGATGCTGATAGGAAACATAAATCCACAAATTAGTGGTATTGGGATTTCCAAGAATTCAACAATTGAGCTAGCAAGTCTGGACCAAATCAGGAAATTTGCCAGAAAAACGCCAATACTCCACATACCAAATAGGAGAAGCACTAGAGATATTGCAGCACCTGGGAAATTGACTCTGCTAAAAGAATAATCAAATATGAGCATGGCAGCTATGAGCGCCATGGCCATACTGGAAAGCCCGGCAATAACATTGGTAAAGGTGCGGATGGCTTCCACAACACTAAGGGAAGTGGGACTGCCAACAATTAACTCCAATGTGCCATCACGTCGGTCTCGACTAATGTCAAAAGTTGATGAAAAAACCAGGCCGCTCCACATTCCTAATAATCCGCCACCAATCACAGTGTAAACCAAATCCGGCTTCTCATTTTCTGCAACACGCGAAAGAACCATCCCAACTCCACTAAAAATTGCAGGTTGTAAGAAAAAGAGCATCGAAGAATACAGGTTGAATGTTCGCACACGAAATTGAACACTCATCTGGCGAAGGAATAATCGAAGAAAGTGCCTCATTAGCCCTGTTCTCCTTGAATGATGGATACGTAGACATCTTCTAGTGTTTGCCTGCGGACTTCCAGGCCTTGTATTTGTTGTTTACTTAAATAGCCTGTTAGTAATTCCATCACAGATTCTGGTTCAGATGTACGGATGGAGATCTGTTTGTTAGGGTGTGCATCTGTCACTTCTAGCTCCATGCGTCCATTTAGCTTCTGGAGCTGTTCCTGAACTAGCATGAGATTCTTGCTTGCTATTTCAATAGCAATTAGAGTATCGCCGCTGATCCGTTTTTTTAGAGCATCAGGGGTATCCAATTCAACAATTTGACCTTTTTTAATAATCGCAATACGATCACAAAGCTCTTCAGCTTCTGCCATGTAATGGGTTGTTAGCAAGATTGTTTTGCCCCGATCAATTAGTTCTTTTACCGTTTTTCGTAGTTCGCGAGCGCCTACAGGATCAATACCAACAGTTGGTTCATCAAGGAAAATCAATTCCGGATCATGAAGTAGAGCTCGTGCCAAGTGCAAGCGTTGTTGCATCCCACTAGAGTATGTTTCTACTCGGTCTTCGCCTCGATCTGATAAGCCAACAATTTCAAGAAGTTCGGTAATGCGCTTTTTTGTTACGGATGGTTCTAGTGCATAGAGCTCTGCAAAATATTTGAGATTGTCCAAGGCACTCAGACGGCCATATAATCCCCGTGCTCCGCCAAAGGTAAAGCCGATATGTTTTCGCAGAGCGAGGGTTTCTTTCACAATATCCATACCGAGAATGGATGCTCTACCTGTTGTGGGTAATAAAAGAGTCGAGAGCATCTTGATCGTGGTTGTCTTTCCTGCCCCGTTTGGGCCTAATAAACCAAACAACTCCCCTTTACGTACATTGAAAGAAACGTCTTCTACGGCAAGTGTTGTTTTGGTCTTACCGCTCCAGAAACCAACCCTTGTTTTAAATTCTTTACATAGCTTTTTGGCTTCAATAGCATAACCGCTCATCTTTTATCTCTCCAAATTTGTGAAGTACTTATTCAGGGTTGACCCTCTAAAGCTGGTTACATTTACACATTATTTTACCAGCCTGATTCACAAAACCGATATTCTGCGAGCAAAAACGTGTTTCTATCGACTTTCTGTTATGTGCTCTTTGGATGATATTGAGCGCTTACAAGGTTTTTGTGATCTTAGTTAGGCTGTTTAAGAAATGAAAAGTCATTGTAACTAGGACGAAGACTCGAACCGCTATTTTGTGCATTTTTATGGTTTTCGGTAGTAAAGAGGTGGTTTGCAGGGGAAAAATAACAAAAAGGAATCAAAAAAGCCGCTATTCAGCGGCTTTTAAAATTGTGCCCCCACGGGGATTCGAACCCCGGTCTTGACCTTGAAAGGGTCACGTCCTGGTCCCCTAGACGATGGGGGCTTAAAAATCAAGCGAGCAGAATTCTAACATTCCATGCCTGATAGGTCAAGCAATCTGTTGAATTAAATTGACTATTTTTCATCATCTCGGCGTTGGTTAAGTAAACCAAGCAAATCGACCTGTTTTCGGTTGAAAAGAACGACCGGCGATTCAATTTTGAGCGTAGGAATCAAGATCCCTGTGATGTTCGCGTCATAGAGTGGAATAAAGTCTCGCGTTCCCTCCATCATCAACACTCTGAAGTCAAAACGTCCTTGCCATTCAAGGTGTCCTTCTATCTCATAATTTTGTGTGGTCACAAAAACGGGATACTGGGAGGTTTGTACATAGCCGCCGCGCGCCAGAGCCTGTGGGCCAATATCTTCATCGCGGCTTAGGCAGATCACAAAAAGACGTTCTTTTGCCAACCGGATGACCTCGAAGTGATCTGCCAACTTAGTCGGCATATGAATGCGTGCCAAACGGGCATCATGGATTTCCATAAAGGAAGAGTTGGGATTGTTCAACATCCCAATAATGCCCGTATTTGAAACCATCGTCTTACCCACAACACGATAGCTGGTTGTGAGCATATCTACAGATACAAAGCGATGCGTACGTGGGGAAGTAGAAGGGGACATTTTTCCTCCTTAGAGTTATCTGTTTGTTGTGGCGGGAGGGACGTTATTGCCTCTGCGGGATGAAGCTTGTGTGTTTTCATTGCGTGAAGAAGTTTTCCCAGCGCTTGGGTTCAACAACATGGTTAGCCATGAAATAGCACGCTGGTCGTATTCCCGTTTTCCGCAAAGATCACAAACCCAAGCGGGGAAATTGGGTACGGTAATTAACTCTTCTTTCAGCCAGGTAAAATACGTCACATATTGCGGACGCACAATGCCTGCCTGGCATTCTTTACAAGGATACGAATCGGGTAATGTTGTTTTGGTCATTTTATTGGGTGTTGGCTAAAACGATTTGTACATGTTCAATAAGGTCCCAATCTGGTGGGGGCCAATAAACAAGAACAGCTTTCCCTATGATATTGTCCATAGGAACCGCTCCCCATGAATGAGAATCAGAAGAATTATTACGATTATCTCCTAAAACAAAAAGTTGCTCTTGTGGCACGATCCAGGTGCCTACATATTGTGGAGAGGCTGCGATATAGGGTTCATCCAATAGGTTGCCGTTGACCGTAACTTCGCCGTTGATAATATTAACCTCATCACCGGGTAAGCCAACGACACGTTTGATAAAATCCTTGTCAGGGTTTACAGGAAAGTGAAAAACAACAATATCGCCATAACCAGGCAATTCTGAGCGATACGCCATTTTATTGACCAAAACATATTGCCCATCGTCCAAAGTTGGGCGCATACTAAAGCCTTCAACCAATACTCGTGCTGTCAGAGCGTTGATCCCTAAAAATAGAACAACTGATAAAATGATCGTTTCAAGGAGGTCAAGAATAAACCGCCAAAAACTTCCCTTTTCTTCATTTTTTTCTTCAATAGGCGTTGTAGGAATTTCGTTTTCTGCAACTTCTGGAATGTTCAAAAAATGCCTCCATTACTTGACAAGAGGCATTATACTGCATTATCTTTCTGGCGTGCGTCCCCAACAATAGTGCGTCGGTACGTATAAAATCCGCTCCCCATTTTCCCGCGCCAACTTGTCTAATATCTTCATTTTTTGGATGCGTTCATCCGGAATATTTCCCGCCAGATCAGCTTCAAGTGTTGCCCATTCAAGTGCCCATTCTTCAGCACTAAACGACTCAGACGCGGATGTTGAAATTGCTCCCGCTTCAACGATCTCAATGCCTGCCCCATAAAAAAGTTCTGCCAAATCTGCCGCCCCGATAGCAGGATTTGCCCCCTGTGCACGCAGGGCGTCACGCTGCCATTCGCCGAGTTCTGTGAGCGCGGCAGGCTTGTCCACACGTTGGGAATAGTCTGGTTCTGCAAAAGCGATGATATGTCCACCGGCACGAGCGATGCGTAGCATTTCGCCCAAGGCACGTTTCGGCGTAGGTAGCCAGAGCAGCAGGAAGTGGCAAAAAACGATATCGAAGCTGGCATCTGCGTAAGGGAGAGAGAATGCGTCCGCACAGGTAAGGGGAGATGTCGGGGCGTGGATTTGTGCTTCTTTAAGGGAAGCAAGTTGAATATCGAGTCCGTGAACGGGGAGGTCAATTGTTGAGAGAATTGCCCCCGTGCCGCATCCGACTTCAAGAACGCGATGTGATCCATCTAATCCGATCTCACTAAAAATATGTTCGCGTAAGTCGCGCGACCAGTTGGCTTGTTGTTGGTAGCGTTGATGCCATCCCCCCTTTAATTCTCCCGCGTTTTTGTGGAGGGGTGAGAACGTTGTCATTTCTTCCAGCTTCTCACAAAAATCTTTTGTTCTATTGTTTGTGGAGATGGTGCGTAATAACAAAGTCGATCCACCTTCAGGAGAGCCTCTGTGCCGTCTAAACCCGTTTCGGCGAGAAAACAGCCTACTGCCGTGCCTGTGCGCCCCATCCCCGCCCAGCAGTGGATATAGGGCGGTTTGCCAGCTTTGATGGCGTTGTGGATGGTGTCTAGAATGGCGCGCATATGTGCTTGAGAAGGCACCCCAAAATCGCCAATGGAGAAGCGCTGATATTGAATTTCGACGCTGTAGAAGCCTGCTCTTTCACGTAAAACCGGTTCGTAGGGAACACGCTCGTGTGGCTCAGTAAGATCAATGAAGGTGCGGATGCCAGCTTCGAGCAGTGCATCCAGCCGAAGCGGAGTTTGTTCTTCGTTGTAGCGATGTCCCGGGTATTCGCCCGCCATGAATTGGTTTGGGAGTACCCAGTAAGAGTTATAGGGAGGAAGTTTTGCCATTATGAAATATTGTCGTCTCGTCGGAGCTCGTAGCTTTCGATCATTTGCGCGATGATATTTTTCTCGTTTTTTGTGATCTTCAAGAATTCAAAGCCAATATTATAAAGTCTTGGGTCTAGATCAGGTTGACACCTGACAACACGGGCTCGGAGGCGTAGAAATTTAGCTGTGACGGAGGGCATTTCCGGCAGGTCGATGTGCAGATCTATTTCTCTGCCGATCTCAATGCTCTCTTTGCCGATGACCATAAGCCCGCCAAAGGTCAGGTCGCTGAGATAGCCCAGCATTCGCCCCGTACTCTGCACATATACAGAAGAGTATGCCATCAGATATTTGCGGGGGATCGTTCGTCGTTCTTCCATCGGATATCTCCTTGCGGGTATCAGGATTTTTCTTGCATGATCTCTTCGGCTAATTCAGTTGCCTTTTGAACAAAAAGGGGACAGCGTGCTTGAAAAACACCGCTCTCGCGAGCTTGTTCGAGCTCTTCCGGAACGATCAAATGATAACCCAGTAATTCTCTGCAAAGCAGTGAACCGTTTTTTTCTTTGAAGCGTCGCATAAGTTCCTGGCTGGCTTCACGGATGGCTTCTTCGTCATCCGCTGTCGTGGAGCCGAATTTTAGCCCCAGTGACATTAGTGCCCCTGTTACCGCGCCGCAAACTTCGCCGTTTCGTACCATGCCGCCACCAAAAGCGGATGCGACCTTGTGGGCGGTTTCTTCGTCTAGCCCGAGTTGGGGGCCAAGCGTGGATAATACTGCCTGAGAGCAGGCGTATCCGTTTTCAAAGCGGGATCTGGCTTTATTGGGATCTTGATCTGTCACGATGTTTCTCCAATTCAGATAGGTAAATGTTGATTTGTATTTTTGATTAGAGTTAGGTTCAATCTTTAAAATTGAATCTGTGTGGTTTTCCAGATCGTTGACCACTCGTCATGCAGGAGATTGCCGAGAATGGTATCTGCCATGCCCTGCATGGGGAGCACATCGCCATCCGGTTCGACGTAAAGCCAGACCTTGCCAGCGCCGTCGGGGATTTTTTCTTCGGTGGTTTCCAATGCAACGGGATGGTTCGCCGAATAGGGGACAGGCAAATCCCAGGTCAACGAGACGCCCATATGAGCGGCTTGCTCCCGTGCAACTTCAAGAGTCTCGACCTGATCGGGTGAGGCGCTGAGCGAGAGCGAATTGATCTCGAGTGAGCCCAGGCGTTTGAGAATGGCATCCAGTTTGGGCGCGGTCTTGGCATTGATCGTCAGGTGGACGGTGGTGTGCAGGTCTTCGGGCAGGATCACGTCTAGTGCTGCCCAGGATTTCTCATTGTCCGGTTGCAGGATGAAGAGCAGGTGATCAAGCCCTGTCATCAGGAGGGTGTTGAGATATTTTTTATCGCTAAGTTTCAGCCCGTCGGTGAGCAGTCCGCTGACCATGCCTTTTGCTTCGGCATATTCGATCAGTTGGGGGAGATCATCACGCAGGGTAGGCTCACCTCCGGTAAAGGTGACGTGCGGGATTCCCACCGCCCAAGCTTTGTCGAGAATAGATGTCCACTCAGCGGTGGCAAGCTCACGGTCGACGCGTTTCGTCGGAGCATCGTCGGCAGAACTGTCATCGGGCAGTTTATAGGTTAGGGCGCAATCCAGACGCAGCGGAGCAGTCAATCCTGCCGAATGGGGGGCGACGCGCTCAAATCCCAGATAGGAAACGGGATCAAGATCTTCGGTGTGGACGAGGGTGTCGATCCGATCTCTGAAGAGATGGTAGTCTTGCAATGCCAGCTCTTTTTTGACGCGATAGCGTTTGGCAACTTCTCCGGCGACTTCAACGGACGAAGTCCCTTTGATAAAGTGATAGGCGTATTCGGTGGCAGTCGGATTGAGATGCAGCACTGTGGCGGCGTTGACGACCAACAAGCTGGTGCCATCGCCATGCATGCGTAAATGCAGACGGTAAGCAATTTCGTCATCTTCAGGTGACTGGAAATGCAACACGCCCGCAGGGAGGGGCTTGGCGGGGGTGAAAAAATCTCGGATGCTGTTTAGGATACTCATGGCTTCTCCTTTATCCACAGATTACGCAGATTTTATAGTTTTTTAGAAAAGAATCAGCTTGCTAGCTCAAGCTTTATAAGATTTTCCTGTTCGAATTGGAGTGGACAACCGCCACCACATTCGGCGAGCAGGTCGCAACTATCACATTTTTCTGGCAAGTTCTGCCGCTCACGCAACTGTACCGACAGCTTATGATTCCAGATCGAATCCCAACTATCGTGCAGAATATTGCCGACAGGCGTGTAATAGGACTGACAGGGCAGCACTGCTCCATCCGGTTCCACGCACATATTATATTGAGCCGCTGTACAACCCTTGATGCCCAGATCAAGTTTCATCGGATCAAAGTTGCAGTACTGTGTCGGTGTATACCAGATCAACTTCTGCCCACGCAGGTCGGTTTTGAAACGGGCGATCTCCAGAATGGGCGCAAGATCTTTTTCGGGCAGCCCCGTGCCGACAGTTTCGCCATGCCCGGAGTAGATCAGGGCGTTCAAGCCCACAGTCGGGACACCGATCTCAGCCAGAAAGTCGAGTGTATCCGGGATGGTGTGAACGTTATCTTGTAGCATGGTTGTGTTCGTCATCACGTAGAGAGGCGTTTCAAGGACGTTCCGCAATCCCTGGATGGTCTGCTTATGTGCGCCTTTCAGCCCGACCATTTGATCGTGGATGTCGGCATCGCTCGATTCGACCGTGATCTGGACGTGATCCAGACCCGCATCAACCAGTTTGGTGAGGAAGTTTTTATCCGTTAAGCGGCGGGCGTTGGTGTTAAGGCCTGTGATCTGACCATTGGATTCAGCATAGGCGATCAGTTCCGGCAAAAAGTCCATCAGGGTCGGTTCGCCGCCGGTAAAGACGATATGCGGGATGCCCAACTCCCAGGTGGTGTCGAGAACGCGTTTCCACTCATCCATGCTCATGGAAGGGAAGGTCCGCTCGCGGGCATTGTAGCAGTGAGCGCAATCATTATTGCATTTGTAGGTCAGCGCCAAATCCATGCGGTAGGGCGCGGAGGGGCGGGCGCTGAAGGGCATATTCATTTCCAGATCCAACTCGTGGACGGGGCAGGCCCCATCCGGACGGATCAGGTTGGAAAGTTGGAAATTCAGTGTTTCAAGGTCAGCGAGCACTTGCTCCTTTTGAACGGCATAATTTCTCTGCACGGTCTTGATGATCTCTTTTTCTTCTTTCTTTTCCAAGAGCAGATACGCCATCAAGGCTGCGGTCGGGTTCAAGTGCATGACCCGATTAGCATTGACGATCAGTGTGCCGTGCCCATCTGCGTCCAGACGCAGGTGGATGCGTGATTTCTCGATCTCTGTTTCACGAAGATAATGAAAGAGACCGGTCGGGAGACCGTTTTCTAATGAGCGTTTTTGAAATAAAGTGTTAAATATATTTAGAACAGTCATATTTCCTCTTGTAAATACCAATAAAATAATCGTCTATTGTCCTGTTGTAAGCACAGCCGCCTCTTACTAAGGTGTACCTGTACAAGTCACTCTTCATATATTTTCAATAATGATATGGTTACGTCTTTCCCAAACATTCTGCTGAAGAGCAAACTACTTGTGAAAATAAAAGGAATGATCCACAGAAGATCTTTCGGATAACTCAAATTAAGTTGTAGAGGATCATCTAACATGGGGTGCTTAATAAATGCTGCGCCTAATAACACGAATACTAGAAAGAAGGAGAGTACCCAGGTTGCGGAAATGGCAGCGATCCGTTTTTTGCTGGTTTTTGGATAATGGGCGCTAATTTTTATGGCAATACTTAATCCAAACATTATGGGCAATCCTATTCCGGCAAAAATAAGTAATCCGCCTGTAAGGAGATCTGTGTCAAAGCCTCCATCCATAGCACCTAAAAATGAAGAAACCACAAGTATGGCTGCTGATAATAGAAGCGGGAATATGAGCAATAGCCACCCTCGCACCCATCCTTTTGCCAAACGATTTCCAAAAGGTTCTTCATCAAACCGTGACTGTTTGAAAGCGGAGTTCAACCCTTTCTCAAAAGCGCGGTTTATCCAGATAACTAAACCAGCGAGAATAAGCATTGTTATGAGAGTGAACATATTAGCTATTTCTCTATTTAGATCAGGAATTGGATGCTGAGTTGTGATTTGCCATTTTTCGCTTCTTAGCGTCCTCCTCCTGCACAGGCGCAGGCGCAGCCCGCACAAGCACAGGCACAGGCGCAGCCACCACCGCCGCTGCTGCGGCCACTGGATGAGGGCTTTGGCGGGGGATTAGTGGTCTGCGTTACTTTTCCAGTAAAGTCGTTCAGGTTGCCAATTACTTTTTGTGAGAAAGTCTGGGCGCCACCGACAACCGAAGCAGCGAAGTCTGCGCCGGGGAGTTGGGGCATGGATGAAGCCAGGCTTTTGCCACTGGGCGATGAAGGTCGAGGAATAGCTGTTTTGGCGGTACCACGTCCAAATCCGGGGTCGTAGCGTCCCCACCACATCGGCACGTAGACCGGTCCTGTGCGGAATACGTCACGCGTGCGCTGATCGTAGTCCTTGTCCAGCATTGTCCATTCGAGCGCTTCATCATACATCTGGCTCTTCATTTCAGGTGTGCCGGCAGCTTCGATCTGTGTCCAGGCGCGTTTCATAATATTCTTGTAATACGCGACAGTTTCCTTGCGGCTGAACCCCTTCATCTTCTTTTCAAGGCTCTTGATCAGATTGACGGTCACTTTCTGGAGTTTTTTGCGTTGATTAGCACGGTTATTCTTGCCATCGGCAAAAGCTGCCAGAAATTCTTTCTCGTATTCATGCAATTTCTCAGGCAGCGGATCGGTGACTTTAAGACGCAGCGGATCGCGCTTGACAACTTCGGCGGCATTCTTTTTGATGACGCCGAAGAGGATCATTGTCATTACCTTATCGAGTGGTTCCTGCATCAGGATGGCGGACTCGACCGCGGTCAACCCGCGCTTTATGCCATGTCCTTCGATGGCGATCTTGGGTGGCATATATTTCATTTTTCGTTTGCGTTGAGAGATGCCTCCCATGATGGGGATGCCAAGGAAGAAGAAGGCAAAGCCGCAGCACATCAGGGCGCCAATTAGATCGTCTGCGCTGATACCGAGTCTTTCAAAGAGGGAAGGACTGGCAATGGCTGATTCGGGCACGTAGTTTTTCGGGAAGGATGCGCCAAAGGTATATTGAGTGTAGCCGTTGGCATTTGCATCGTGCCAGGTATAGGTCACGCGCCCGTTGCCGTCGATATAAGCCTCCGGCTCTTGTGCGGCATTCCAGTTCTTGGGGTAGTGGTAACGCGGCTCATCGGGTTGTACGCCAGTGGGGAGATGTAGTGAGACGGTCAGGTCGGTGAAGCCTGTTACGTATTGACTGCCAAACCAGGTGGTGCCGAAAACAGCGCTGGCATAATTATCGTCGTTATCGTCGATATGCAGAACTTCATCAATATAGCCGATATAAATATGCACACGTCCGCGCTGACCGGGCTGGATGGCATAACTACCCAGGTCCACTGCGACGCCGCTGCCGCTGCCCTGATAATCGGATGAAATGTCAACAGCGTGGCCATCCACATCGGCAGAGATCGAACTAAAGCGATAATTGCTATTGGGCAAGCCCACATCTACAAAGTCGATCACATGTGCACCAGGATTATTCGTGAAATAAAAAGTGTAATCCAGGGACATTGAGCCATCATCATTCCAATAGACATGCACCTCTTCCTTGTCTAAAGAAAAAGAATAGGACTGCGCAAAGGCACTGCTGGTTAAACTAAAAAGCAGAACCAATGCAACCAAGAGAACAAAGAGCCGTCGTTTCATACCAAAACTCCTTTTGCACATATTAACTTGTAAATCTATACGAGATTATTACCACTTAGGTTCTTCAGTGAGTTGATAACTGGTATCGCAGTAAGGGCAAACCACCATTGGTGCACCTGCGACCATCTTTATATTATTGCTGGTCAACGATCCGCCACAAGCCTGACATTGCATTGTTTCAAGATTGACTTCACCGGGCAGGTCGATATTCAGCGACACATTTTGCTCCCCTGTGGCTGCATCTTTCTTTGCTTTTCGCTGTGCCAGCCAGATCAGCCCAAAACCGATCAGCACATTAAACGCGCCTACACAGATCCATGCGGGTTGGGGATCAGAGCCAAATGCCCCCCAGATGAACATGACACCGAAAAAAATCAAAATTGCTGCTGCGATATTTGCAATTATTTTCATCAATAGCTCCTCTGTTCAATGATTGTGACTGGTAACTTTCAGGAAAGCTCTTTCTATTATAATGGATGGAAAATCCAAATACAGGTGACAAAATGGCTATTCAAGACGATAAAAAACGCTGGGAAAAAGAAACCCTCGAACCTACCCTCAAGAAATTCGCCGAGCGCAAGGATGAATTCAAAACAACATCCGGGATAGAGGTGCCCCGTATCGCCCTCGACCCGGAACTTGCTCCTGATAAACAGGCACCCCTTGGGTTCCCGGGCGAATATCCATTTACGCGTGGCGTTCAACCGACCATGTACCGCGGCAGATTCTGGACAATGCGCCAATATGCGGGATACGCCAGCGCTGAAGAGTCAAATGCTCGTTATCGTTACCTGCTCGAAAACGGACAAACCGGTCTCTCGGTTGCCTTCGATCTCCCAACCCAGATCGGCTACGACGCCGACGATCCCCTCGCAGTTGGGGAGGTGGGCAAGGTCGGGGTTTCCATCTCCTCGATGAAAGATATGGAACAACTCTTCTACGAGATTCCCCTTGAAAAAGTTTCCACCTCGATGACCATCAACGCCCCCGCAGCCATTTTGCTCGCTATGTACATCGCTGTCGCTAAAAAACAGGGCGCGGATATCAGCAAGCTGCGCGGCACCATCCAGAATGATATTCTCAAAGAATACGTCGCGCGTGGAACATATATTTTTCCGCCTGCGCCATCCATGCGCCTGATAACGGATGTTTTCCAATACTGCCAACGCGAAGTGCCACGCTGGAATACGATCAGCATCTCAGGTTACCATATCCGCGAAGCGGGCTCAACCGCCGTGCAAGAGATGGCCTTCACCCTCGCCAATGGGATGGCTTATGTCCAAGCCGCCATCGACGCGGGTTTGAATGTCGATTCTTTCGCCCCGCAACTCTCCTTCTTTTTTAACGCCCATAACAATCTTCTCGAAGAAGTTGCCAAATACCGCGCAGCACGCCGATTGTGGGCGCGTACGATGAAAGAGCGCTTTGGGGCGAAGAATCCCAAATCGCTGAAATTACGTTTCCACACCCAGACCGCTGGGTCCACATTAACAGCACAGCAGCCTGAAAATAACGTCGCGCGCGTCACCATCCAGGCATTGGCTGCCGTCCTCGGTGGGACGCAATCGCTGCATACCAACAGTATGGACGAAGCCCTCTGGCTCCCGACGGAGAAGTCGGTGCGTGTAGCCTTGCGGACACAGCAGATCATTGCCCACGAATCTGGTGCAGCCGATACCATTGATCCGCTGGCGGGATCGTTCTACATTGAATACCTGACCGACGAAATGGAAAAAGCGGCTGAAGACTATATTGCCAAAATTGACGAGATGGGTGGCGCGCTGAACGCCATCGAGCAGGGCTATATGCAGCGCGAAATTCAAAACGCCGCTTACGCCGCTCAGAAAGCGATCGAGCGCGAAGAAGAGATCGTCGTCGGTGTGAATAAATTCCAGGTGGATGAAGAGATCGACATTGAGCGCCTGAGCGTTGACCCCGCAATCGAGCAGGCACAACGTTCGAAGCTGGAGAAGTTACGAGAAAACAGGGATGAGAAAAAAGTTGCCAAGTTGCGCGCACGTTTAGAGACTGCTGCCAAAGGTGACGAAAACCTGATGCCCCTCTTTATCGAATGTGTCGAAAACGACATGACTCTCGGCGAAGTGGCGAATACATTGCGTGGTGTTTGGGGTGAATACGTGGCGGAAGGTTTTTAATTTATAGTAAGATAAAGGAGCTTATACAAAGTAAATCGGGGTAGAAAAAAATTGGAGGGAAGTATGCTATTGCTCAAGAGCTTGAAAGTTAAGAATCTACGTTCTCTTAGTGAACTGGAACTGCCACTAAAGGAACTTGGAATTCTAATTGGTAAAAATAATTCAGGAAAAAGCAATATCCTTTTAGCAATTAAATTACTGCTTGAAGCTACGAAAAGGGATGTCAGTGTTTTGGACTTTCATGAATGGGAACATGGAAAAAGTAATGAAATTGAGATCGTTGGTAATTTCACTGTCCCCGAAAAATATTTACGATTATGCAATGAACGACACAGAGAAAAAATCGCAACTGGCATTGTGGATGGTGTTCTAACCATTAGGCGAATAATTAAAAAGGATGATGCCGATAATATAACCGTTGGAAAAATCGAAATGCTAGACCATGAAAGCAATGAATTTGGTACTCCAACAGGGATAGATGCGGCATTCAAACAGATTTTGCCAGAGGTAATATTTATCGAAGCTTTTAAAGATCCTTCTGAAGAGAGCAAAGCAAAAGGCACAGCCACACTTGGGAAAATAATAAAACATATTGTAGAACAAGTTTCTGTTGATCTAAACGAAGAAGTTGAGAAGGCCCTTTTACAGGCAGAAAGGAAATTCAATGTTTTCGATAAAGGAGATGGAACTTTTGAAGATGATCGACCCAAAGATTTGATTCGCGTAGAAGGAGTTCTGCGTTCTCATGTTAGAGAAGTATTCTCAAATTCAGATGTACGCTTGAAATTTAATTTGCCAACAGTTTCAGATTTTCTTGGAACCGCAACTGTAGAGTTGAAAGATAACGGGCCTTGGACTGAGCCATCAGGGAAAGGGCAGGGGTTTCAGCGAATTTTATATGTAGCTTTACTTGAGACATTGGCTATAGAGTTACGTGATGCGGAAGCTGATGTAAATCGGCCTTTCATATTGTTGTATGAAGAACCAGAAGTTTTTTTGCATCCTTCTTTGCAACGAGAGGCGGGCAATATCATCGAAAGTATCTCTCAGACAAATCAGGTTATAGCTGCATCCCACTCTCCCCTTATGGTTTCACCTGCACGAATGGATAATATAACCATAGTAAGACAGGAAACAAAGTTAGAGAAATGTGAGACAAAGATTTCTCAGCCTGACGAATCTCTTTATGGGAAGGGTGAAGATAGACAGTTTATGTCGCTGTTGAAATTGAATAATAGCTCAGAATTCTTATTTTCTGATTGTGTTTTGGTTGTGGAAGGGATTTCTGATAAATTATTTTTGGATAGTTGTTGGAGTATTATTTCTCAGAATGGAGAAAACGCATATCCTTCCTTATCAATTATTGAATCAGGAGGTAAGGATACTCTTCGTACATGGAATAAATACCTTAGAATGATGGGGTTTCCGACAAGAGGTGTTGTTGACTTGGATTTTCTTTGGAGAGGCGCTGGGAATATACTCGAGAACAATCCGTCTCTAAGCCAATTTATGGAAATGTTTTGGTTGAAAGCCTCAGAGCTTGAACTGCGTGATGTAGATGATGATGGAAATGAAAAGAACTCTATTCAAAAAGGCAAAAAGAAAGAAGCCTTTTCTCTTTTCTCAGGTGAGGATGGGGATCCTGACCTGAGAGAGTTATCAAAAAATATCCGGAAGGATTTAAGAGAGAATAATATATGGGTTTTATCCCAAGGTGAGATAGAGGCTTATTTTGGAAACATATCTAAAAGTCAATATGTAGTTGAAAGTCAAAAAATAAGAACAGGCGAAGTAGATGTTCCTGAAGAGCTTGAAAATATTTTGCAGTGGGCGATAGAGTGAAGAGCATGACAAGATAAATTTATGATGAAATACATCTTCATCCTCTTAGGTGTTGTATCTTTGCTCACAGCTTGTGGTGTTGACTTGGTTCATCTTGTAGCAGAAAAAACACCAACACCACTCACTTCAGAGCCAGAAGCGACACCAACTTATCCAGGCACTTGGGAAGCAGTAATCGAGGGTGTGATTTACGATCAATCCACAGGCGAAGGTCAACCAATCGTTGACGCAACAATAACCTATGATGTCCTTCACTCATACTTTCCTGAACTTCAGGAAGGTAGGCTCAACAAAACGATCAGCGATGAAAACGGATTCTTTTCTCTTGAAGTGATGGTCCACGATACTGATAGCATCAGGATTTTGGTCGAGGCGCAGGGATTTCTTCTTTATGAAGAAAGATTTTCCGGCGTTGACTTGGTTGCTGGTAAGAACTTGGAAGTTGAGTTAATCCCCTTAGAGTGAAGCCAATTGCTTTTTAGTATGATTTTCAGGCTCAGGTTGTTATCGCAAGTTGTGATGTATGAATTTCAAATCTGTATAGTTTTGATGACGATGGGGGATTTTTTTCTGAAAACTTATGATAGGATGAATTTATGAAGAAATACATCGTCATCCCCCTTTTTGTGGTTGCTTTTCTGCTCGTGGCTTGTGGTGCTGAAGCTGCGCCGCCAGTAGCAGAAAGCGCGCCTACTATTCCCGAAACAGCACCTGAAGTTGTCGATGCTCCGCCAGAAGATGCTCCAGGCGCAGCACCAGAACTGGTGGCTGTAGATTGCCTCAACGGTGAGATCAGCCCCATCGCAGAATCTATCGCGGCAGACTATGATCACATCAGCTATGAGCAGGTCGTCACCTGGTTCTGCAACGGTGCAGAATATGAAGATATTCTCGTCGCTCTGGAGACTGAAGCGCTGACAGATGTTACAGCCGAAGAATTACTGCAAATGCTCGCAGAGGGTTCCAGTTGGGAAGGGATCTGGCAATTTGTTGGTCTAACTGAGTAATAAAGGATATGCAAATGAAAAAGAAATTCCTGATTCCCCTGATCCTGGCTCTCGTACTTACCTTGCTTTTTGTGAGTACGGTCTCAGCCAAGGGTAAAAAATTGAACATCAAAGGGGAAGTAACCGCGATCAGTGCTGATTCGATCACGGTCAGTTCCAAGAAGGGTGAATACACTGTCGCGATTCCTGCAGACATGGATGTCAGCGATATTGTTGTGGGCGATGATGTCGTGCTCAAAGCCGAAGAAGGAGCGGATGGTGGTTGGGTTGCGACTTCGATCAAGATCGTTGGTGCAGGCGGGGATGACGACGAAGAGGAAGAAGCCGAGATCGAAGATGAGGGTGAAGAAAAGGAAGGCTCCCGCGATAATAGCGCTTTTTGCACCGAAGATAAGCAGGATAAACCGCATCCGCTTGCACCTGCGCTGGCGGAACGCTATGGTGTGGATGAAAGCTGGGTGATGGATACCTTCTGCGATGGCTACAGCATGGGCGCGATCATGTTGGCGCTTAAAACTAGTCAATTAGATGGTGTTGATGCATCTCCTGACGAGCTGTTGGCTGGGCGCTCAGAAGGACAGGGATGGGGGCAGATCTGGAAAGATATGGGTCTGATCGGCAGCGAGAAAAATGGACATAGCCCTCCAGGGTTGCTGAAGAAACCAAAGAAAGAAAAGTAAAGAAAAAATCTCCCGTGAGGGAGATTTTTTCTTTAGGCCAATCATGCTTTCAATCTGTATCTGTCAGTCGAATCTCCCTTTTAGGCCCGCTATTTCTTTCCACGAATATTATAGGTTATTATCTATGTGCCTTTTCTTTTTCCCTTAGCGAAGGAGTATCCCATGAATAAAGACATCTTTATCTCCTATTCCCGCCGCGATCAGGAATTCGTTACCCGCCTGGCTGCTGATCTTGATCGACAGGTTGCCGGAGTTTGGTTTGACCAATCCGCGATTCAAGTTGGGCAGGACTGGCATGATGAGATCATGGATGGCATCCGAGAATGTAAAGCCTTTATTTTGGTGCTCTCGCCTGATTCTGCTGAATCTCGTTATGTCCGTGAAGAGGTCAATAAGGCACTCGAGCTGGGAAAGCCGATCATCCCGGTTCTCTACCGACATGGGGAATGGACGGGAGAATTTGCCACGCTCGTACACGATATTCAGACCCTTGATCTTCGTATGGGGAGCTATACGGAGAATTTTCAGGAATTGGTCGATGGCTTGGTCGCGGTTGGTGCGGTGAAAGCTGAAGGCTACGAAAAACCATTTATGCGTGAGGCATCCAAAGTCGGGCTGAACGTTGTCTTTCGCAAAATCCCCGGATGGGCTTTTGCCTGGGGCGGTGGTTGGACAGCGTTCTGGGTGATCGTCAGTCTCTTTTTATTTGCCCTGATGCTTGCTCAAGACGATTCAGGTGCCGGCGAGGCGATCGCAGCCCTTTTTGTGATCGTTATTAGTGGTGGGGTCGGTGGCTTCGTCGGTGGTTTGCTGGCTGGCCTCTTTACCATGCTGGCTTTACGCCCGAATGCTCCCAGTATTTCGTGGAAACACATGGCTCCCACCATCCGCATTTGGGCGATCAGTGGACCTTTGGGGATGCTCGTCTCCGGCATCGCGACTGCCGTCTTGGTGGGGGTTGGCGTGATCAGTGTGCAGGGGAATGATGTCAGTTGTGAGGGGCTGGGGTTTGGAGAATGTCTGGGTGCCGGGATCGGAAGCGCATTGGGAGAAGCCATTGCACTTGTCTTGATCATAATTTTGGTTTTCTTTTTGCTGGTTGGCGTGATCTGGTTTCTGACCGGGGTCTTCGCAGGCAGGCAGGTTGTGCGCCATATTCGTAGGTTGGAGCCGGGGATCACGGCCAGTCAGAGTCGAAACGTTTCATTAGGCTGGGGGTGTGGTGCTATCGTGGCGGCTATTGTTGCTGTCATGATCATTGGTCTTATTTCCAACTTATTGGGGATCTAAAGCCGGTTTTTGCATAGCTGAGATAATTGTCATGGCAGCCACTGTATCCTGTCTCCTCGATCGCCGCGTTTGAGCGTTGAGAAGAGCAGCGTGAGCAATAAGCCTGCCAGTGTCCCAAAGAGCACCCATCCCAACATCCCTTTTGAGAGTACCGTGCTTATGGATGCGATCTGGTTTAGACCAAGATCGGCGGGGAGAGCGTATCCGAATTCATAAGCACTTGCCCAGCCAAGCGCATTCAACGTAAGCCATAAAATATTTATGCTGTCAAAGCCTGATTTGAGGCCGAAGCTTTGCAAAAGCCCAAATATCAGCCCGCCAAAGGCACCACCGATCAGCCAGCCTATGGAGCCTCCCAGTAATTGAATGCTGAAGAGCGTTCCTGAGAGTCCAAGTATCCAGCCAGATGTTGTACAGAGCACCCAAATCGCTGTTGTCTTGACAGAGCTTCGCATAATGAGCATGGACAGGAAGCTAATGACCAAGCCTCCCAATATCCCTGCGATGATAAGTCCGATCATCGTTGATAGGTTGGACGTAATCCCTTCCATGATGAAGGATGTCAGAATTAAGCCAAAAACCCATCCCAGAGAATTGAGAAAAGACAAGATCAGCCATAGCTCTACTTGAGCATAATATTTTTTATTCATCTTTTCTTCTCCTGATATTAACGTGAGTGTTTATTTGCACGTAAACGAAAAATCCATTGAATTACTACGATTTCCAGCCCAATCAAATATTGTTGTCCGAAGGGTAACGTCCTGTTCCCCTTCGCACCAAAGATAAATTTTTATGGCACCATTTTCCCAGGTGCCAGAATCTAGATTAGGCGAATCATCTGTGCCACCGCCGAAATCTGTTGCTCGGATCACATCGTAGGTAATATAGCGAATATCACCATCCGGGTCGGTGAAGTAGAGCAAGCCAATCATCGTGGATTTGTTGCCTGGAATAGTGCTGGGAAAATTGATGCCTGTAATGATTGGGATTTTTGGGGCTTGAGCGGTTTCAGTTAATCCCCGCATCTGGGCATCAAAGGTAAGCCAATCAGCTTTGGCGGTAGCGCGCTTGGCATCTTCTGTTGCTTGCCAGGCTGTAGCTGTTTTGTAGTTATATCTTCTGGCTTCTTCGGTGTAGGTCATTGCCCAAACCGTATCTACTGCAAACGATGTTGCGGTGCGATCCTGGTTGTATTGCATCATGAACAGTTCGCCGAGCATACAATTTGTGCTGAGTAAAAAAGCTCCCGCAAGGAATATTGCCCCCCAGAACCAAGCCCGTTTAGACTCTGGTTGTTTTGCCATATTTATTTCCTTAAATTACTAGAAAACTGTATTTTTAGTATATAGAAAATCAGATCCTTTTTCAACGTGTCTAGAACATGCTTTCTGTGTTATAAAAAATGAAAGATTGGGTGCGCCAATCTTCTTTACTCGTAGGAGGTTCAAATGGATTTTTCTTCAATTAACTGGTTTGCCATCGTTGCTTGTGTTGCAGTCAGTATGGTCAGTGGTTTTCTCTGGTATAACGAGAAGGCTTTTTTCCTTGCCTGGTGGAAAGGGATCGGCCGTTCCGAAGATGAGATAGCTGGTATGGAAGGTGCTGGACCAATGACTTGGGTGTTGACCATTATTGCTGCCTTCATTCAGGCAGTCTTTGTTGCACTGTTTCTGAACGTGATGGGGAGCAATACACTGATTGCCGGTTTACAGGCTGGATTTGTGATCTGGCTGGGGTTTGTTGCCCCGACCAATCTTGTAAATAAATTGTTTGCTGAGCACGGTTTGAAAGTCTGGGCGATAGAAGCTGGCAATCATCTCGTGAATATGCTTCTCTTCGGTGCGATCCTAGCTGTATGGTAATAAAGCTTATGCAATAGCAAGAAAAAACTCTCCTGTCAGGAGAGTTTTTTCTTTTTAGATCATTTTCAATCTGATCATACTCTCTGCGATTGAGAGCACCATCTCTTTCATGTCGCGTGGTTGCCAGCCAAAGGCATCTTTAGTGCGAGCATTATCCACGGTCAATTTCTGATCCAGCGAATCGACCGTGGCGCGTGCCTCGGGGCTAAAGAGTGCCACAATACGCACCAGCCAACTGGGAAAGACGTTGGTTTTGATCGGATAATCTGGATAAGCCTCCTTGAGCACGTTAGCGACATCCTTTATCCAGAACGAATCGCCCACGCAGACAAAGCGTTGACCGGCGGCATCGGGCTTGGTCATTGCTTGGATATGTGCTGAGGCCACATCTCGCACATCGACGGCATTGAAGTGCATCCGAGCCAGCCCGGGGACAGTGGCTTGCATTAATGATTGGACGAGCACGCCTGATGTACGTGCGTTTGTATCCGGCAGCGGACCCAGGATTAAACCGGGGTTGATGACCGCCAATTCCATATAGCTATCTGAGTTTTTGATGAAATCCCAAGCGGCTTGTTCAGCGAGTGTTTTGCTTTTGGCATATGCGCTGATGGTGGGACTCTCTGCAATTGACCAGTCACTTTCGTCAAAATGCGTTTTTTCTTTGGGGTGCCCATATGCGATTGCGGCGATGGAAGAAGTTAGCACAACGCGCTTGACCTTGTTCTTTGCCGCGGAACGCAAAACACGTAATGTCCCTTCACGAGCGGGGATGATCAGATCATCTTCGTGTTCGGGCTTTCCCAGCGGAAAGGGGGAGGCAACATGCAGAACAAATTCACAACCTTGTACAGCTTCATGCCAACCCTCATCCTTGAGAAGATCAGCTTCTGCTAGAGAAAAACGTTCATCAGCATCGACGAATTTAGCTATGGTTTTTCGTAGTGCTTCTTCACGCTGAAGGGAACGCACAGTTCCGCGTACTTGATAGCCTTCTTTGAGCAATGCCACGACACAATGAATGCCGACAAAGCCGCTTGCGCCCGTTACGAGCACGGTTCTATCCTTGTTCATATCTTCTCCTAACCGATAAGTTAAAAAAGTATAACATTTGTCTTCGAGTATAATTTTCTGCGGGTTTGTATTCATTTTCACAAAAGGAGCTCTCGGATGGCAAAGATCGATCAAATGGCGGAAGATTTTTTAGCACAAAAGAAAATTGCCGTGGTTGGCGTATCTGAAGAACGTGAGACCGGTTGTAATTTAAATTACGAAAAATTTAAAGATGCTGGTTATACGGTTTATGGCATTAATCCAAAGATCGGCCAATTTAAGGGCGATCCCTGTTACCCTGATCTGGCTTCTACACCTGAAAAACCTGATGCGGTTTTTATTCTTGCTCGTCCCGAGATAACGGAAGAGATCGTGCGCCAATGTGTGGATGTGGGCATTAAACATGTCTGGATGCATTGCATGATGGGAACAAAGCCTGGTCTCATAGCAAGTATGACGAGTGTTTCACAAGATGCGGTTGCGATGTGTCGCGAGAATGGTATCGAGGTGATCCCTGGCTCTTGTCCTGCACAATTCCTGAACCCTGACTTTGGGCATAAGATGATGCGAGGGCTTTGGCGTTTGATGGGGAATATGAAGGTTAGTCAAAATTAGCTAATAAAAAAACTCCCTAAAGTGCGCTTTTATTGATTCGCATTGGCTTATTATTCAAGCAGGACTTTGCTCTAGACTGGAATTTCAAACATAACGGGATTAGACCTTTTGCGTCCAGTTGGGTAAATCTCAGGCCATCATAGCAAAAAGGGCTTTAATTTAAGGGACAAATTGATATTCAATTGAGAAAATGCTACACTGATCATGGTTCGATTTTGATTGTTGGACTATGCCAATTTATTTGCTGGTAGCATATGCAAAGGTTGGGCTGTAAAATATGTTTTCAATTTTAAGATTTAGGAGGAGAGAATTATGAAATACCGATTTACTCTTTTGATTACAGCTCTGTTTTTGTCTCTATCTTGTTCGGTTTTTTCCGGATCAGGCGATGGCAAAGAGGATGCAACAGTTATTCATCTGGGAAATCAAGAGATAGCAATTTCTGCTATTGATAATAGACATTCTGATACAAAATTAGAAAATATAAATATCCAACATCAACAACAGGGAGAATTATTAGCTTTATATATTGAAGCGCCAACGGATACAGGTCTACAATCACAGTTTTTATTGTTACGCTCAGATGAGCTGCCTGCCGAACAATCGATTATTCTTTCAAATGATAGGCATGTTACTGTGTACGAAGACGTTGAATTTGACCCAAATGATTGGGACAAGCACGCTACAATTTCTGCTAATTCTTCTTGGTCATCATTAGCAAGGGAAGTTGGTGTTTACGATTATGTGTTTTTTCTTGATCCTGGGATTTTGGAGTACGCTGATGGATACGGAGAAAATACGATGGAAATTTATGATTCTCCATTTGCAAAGGTCAAATACGTTTGGATTACTAATAGTCATTCATCACAAAGCAAAGAATTCGTTTCAACAGCAATAAATTTTCAACCAACATTACTGCCTTTTAGTGGTTTATTCGCTACCCATATTCCAATTGATCCACATATCATTGAGCAGGATACAATTTCAGATATTTGGTGCAGTCTACTGTCCGCCTATAAACAATCGTTAGAGCAAATGGGATTGCATTTTGATTTGCCAGAATATTGTATCCAATATGAGGTCAATGAAAAGGTAGTGAATCAAACCACAATGCTAGCTCCAGATGATTCTGATGAATATAATACAGATACTACCGTGGTTGAGATTAGTGAAGATGGTACTTTATCGCCGTTTGCTTATTCCTTTTTCGTACCAGAAGAGTTTAGTATCTTTAAGGATAATTCTTCTCCCGAAGATGATAATATTTACCTTGAATGGGAAGTTCCGAGCAAGAAATGGCGCGTGTCACTAATCGCGTTCCCGCAGCCGGAAGAATATGAAGATTTACAGTATACAGCTGAAGGATTAATCTCTTTTCACCTAGGGCAAACCAGCCGTCTCATATCCACTCAGCAGTTAGATGTATCTGGACATCAGGCAGTCCAATGGACGATATGTGGGCCTGGCGTGACATCTGGTGGTTATTGCGGAGGCGATCTAATAACGGCTAGAGACGGAGTTTTTTGGATCATCCATTGGAGCGCAACTGGAATAGGGGAAGATGAGGCTTTGCAAAATCAGTTCATTGATCAATATGGTGCTTATTTTGATGAAATTTTGCACTCTTTCACCCTGGAATAAATATTCTAGGTAATTAGAGTATTGGAAGTTTGGAATTAGCACTAAGACAGGCAAGTCATCCTAAACCCGTTTCACTTAGATAAATAAAAAGTATCCTTGCAAAACAAGGATACTTTTTATATTGAAATTTCAAATTCAAAAGGAATTAGACGTTTCGAGTCTTGCATAGTAACGGGAGTTTTTTATTGGGGTGTTATCACCCAATCAAGCGCTGATATCTTGATCTTCGTGCTATTACCGGGCCAGTAAAGATGGGTCAGGTAGCTTGCCCCTCGCAGCGGTGAAGGGGTACGTCCCATCGTGACGATGATATGGTCCGGGCTGTAATGAGCAAAATAGAGGTCGCGTTCGTTCGCGAGGCGTCCCATCGTTGGGTCCATTGCAACCCAACCTGATCCCGGCAGATAGACATCCAGCCAGGCGTGTTGTTGCTCTGCGATCTCGGTCGTATTTTTTTCCAGAGAGAGCAATCCTTCAAAATAACGTGCGGGGATGCCTTCTGCACGGCTCAACGCCATCATGAGGGATGAGTATTCTGTGCAATCGGCCCCCATTGCACCAAGCGCTGCCTGCCCCCCCCAATTGTTGCGATTATAGTAATAAACCAGCGTGTCGCCGACGTAATCATAAAAAGCACGCGTCGTATTGCAGGTTGTTTTCATGCCTTTTGATAAATTTGCGGCAAGCGCGGTGATCTGTGGATTTGTAGATTCAATATGAGTTTCAGGCTGGGTATATTCGCTGATCAAATCCCCTTCACAGCTTCCCAGATCGTAAATGATCTCGTTGACTGCAAGCTCATAGTTGATCTCGATGGTGAGTTCCGTTCCCGGAGGGTGATCTAAAAGATCGAATTCTGCATACTCATTGCCATATTCATCGCTAAAAAGTTCGTAATTATTTGGTTTGATCTTTCGCGTGTGTAACACCTGATAAGGGGCAATACTGCGGATCAACGCCACCCATAGATTTTGTTTTTCTGGTGTTCCGTCACCATAATTATGCAGAACGATCTCTTGCCGAATATGATATTCACGTGTAGATATGATCTTGCTGGTGGGGGAAAGGGTCTCTTCGGCAGGTGTTGTGCAGGAGGTAAAAAGAAACGCCAAAAAGAAAAGCGGGATGAGTTTGCGCATAGATTATTTTCTGCGCTGCTGTTGGATGCGTTCCAACGCCAGATTCAGGCCAATTTGAAGATATTGGATGCGCTCCTGGATACTGGCTTGCTCGCCGCTATCTTTAGTGGATGCCAACTTTTCTTTTAGTTCCGCTATCTCGCGCAGCATATCCGCTTCACGGGGCTTGATCCCTGCATTCTTCAAAATTGACGCAGCCACGCGAAACTCTTCCGGCGTGTTGAAATATTCGGTCAGGTCGAGGGGTTTGCCCTTATTGGGAAGGTTCTCAAACTCTCCGCGTGCCATTGCTTCTTGTAGGAGGGATTCTACGATTTTATCGAACATTGAGCCCATTTTTGTCTTTCTAAATTAATAATTAAGGCTATCTATTATGCTAATTAGATTGAAAAGTCAAATGTTTTCTGTGTGGCAGCCAATGTTATCATTGTATATCATTTTGATGTATATTGACTTGTGTAGACTGATTTCGTAGACACGAATGGAACGAAAATTCTATGTAAATTTACACTAGTGATCTGTGGGCGCGGAGCGGAATAAATATTCCCTATATAGGGAATATTTATTCCGTGATGTTCCCTATCAAAGCCCAAATTGATTTGTTTCTAACCACTCCATACCAAGAATTGACCAAAAATCTAGGGCTAATCCACTCATTACATACTTATAAGGTAACCAGCCATATCCCTTATCTCCCCAGCTTTCCCCCCAGGAATTGCGGATAAGGAATGCTCCTTCGGTCGTTTTGTCACAAAAGGTATTTTTTATCCTTTTATTATCATCGTACCCAACTGCTACAATAGCATGACCCCACTGTGCTTTTTCACCTGAGCAAGGGAATGGAATTCCTCCTTCAACATCAGTGTAGTCAAAAGATGGGAATCCCCAAAAACCGAACATAGAGGGGATTCCTGCTGCAAGGTAATTTTTTAGACTAAGGATAACAGAGTTCCCGGAAGCATTTGAACCGATTGGATCGTGGCAAAAGTATTTCAATGTTTCAAAATTGTCGGCGGTAGCATATACAAAAGGTGTTGGCTCCTCATCAAAATCAGGGTGTTTATCCGTATATGGCCAGTACGCCTCTGGTGCGACACCGCAAAGTGCCAGTGCCCCCATCGTAGTTCTTAACCAAGCTCCTGTATCACCAATTTCACCCATTAAATTGCGAGTTGTTTTGTAAATGAAAAGGCGGGAACTATCAATGTATTTACCAAAAGAGCGTAGTTCAAAGTATTCAATAATGCCTGCCGCAGCATTTGCGGTGCAGGAACCCAATTCGCGTTGGTCTTCGATTTTAATTTTTGAAAACCAAGGACCCCATAGATCAACCTTATCTGGCAGTGATGAAGATTTCTTTTTAGTTATAGAGACTCCCAATTTCTTTGACATTTCTGAAATCTCTGGATGTTCTTCAGAGTAATCACGAAGGTCTGGTAATGGGGGCAACCATCCCGTTCCAACTTTTTCTCCTGATTTTAGTTTCAACTTCTTCCCGTACATTTTTTATTCTCCTGATTTAGTGTTTCTTCTATTTCGTTATCGTCACGTAATACAAATCTATATATCAAGAATTCTATTTACCTCCTTTCACCGCAAACCCCTCCTTTACTATTTCAGTAGATGAAATGATTCACTCTGCGTACCAAGGTTGGTCAAGTTGTTCTGGCGGGATCTTCGTGATCGTCATTTGCTTTGATTTTTTTTCTTCCTTCATCACCTATTGAAAGACAAAAGAAACCTTTTGTGGCTTCTTGCCTTCCAAAACAAGTGAATAATTAAATCTATGGTATTTCAGAGCAAAAGAAGCATAGTCACAGCATTTGGAAAATGACTCTGCAAGTGCCAATCTTTTTACACTGTAGGGTAAGGGTGGTGACAATCTAACAGCCACTAACCTCCAAATGAGGTAGGTTTCTACGAAGCCAATATTTTTTTGAAGGGACTTATTTTGTTGCGCTTGCTTCCCAATGTTCCCCGTCAGTGAAGTTTGACAAGCTTGTGTTTCAAAACTGTATTGGTCTAGACAAGATTATTGTAGCATTTTCATCATACGGTTTCAATATGCCGCACTCATCGCGCGTGGCAGCAAGGGATTCTTATGAAGCCCAATTTCCTGCAGCAATTCGATTTCCACAAAAATCATACCTGTATTCTTCAGCATAGACTGCGCTCGTGCAGATCTCCCGGCACATTGAAATTCTCTCTTTATCGTTTGGTGAATCTTCACTGAAAAACCCATGCTAATGTATACAATGAGTCAAACGCCCTCTGCATGTTAGAATTCCGATACTCAGGAGTATGCACCCTATGAAATCTTCACAATTACGTGCGCGTTACCGAAAGATCATTACTTTTTCTGCCCGTGTCGCCGCAAATGTCGTCTTGTGGGATATTGTCTTGTCTCGTTTGGGTTTGCGCCCGGTAGCCCGTCGCACACGTATGGCACGCCTGACAAAATTCGCCATCCAGTTTCGTGCCCTCGCCATCGAAATGGGCGGGGTTTGGATCAAGGTGGGGCAATTTCTCTCATCCCGTCAGGATGTGCTGCCTCAAGAGATCGTGAACGAGCTTTCTGGTTTGCAGGATGAAGTACCGCCTGAAGAGTTTGATGCCATCCGTGAAAAAGCAGAAAGAGAGCTTGGTGGCTCATTAGATGAAATATTTGAATTCTTTGATCACACACCATTAGCGGCAGCTTCTTTGGGACAGGTTCATCGGGCTCGTTTGCACGCTGATACCTCTAGCGAATTTCACGAAGTTGTTGTAAAGATACAGCGGCCACATATCGAAAAGATCATCGACGTAGATCTTGCGGCATTACGCCGCGTGGGGGGCTGGCTGGAGCGTTATCGCCCCATCCGTAAACGAGCCGATGTGCGCGGGCTGATCAAAGAATTTGCCGACACCATCTACGAAGAGATTGACTATCTAGCAGAAGGTGCGAATATTGAAACCTTTGAAGAGAACTTTCGCGATGACGATCGCACGCATATGCCGCGTGTTGTTTGGGATCTGACGAAAAAAGCAGTATTGACCATGGAGGACGTTTTCGCGATCAAGATCACAGATTATGATGCGATCACTGCCGCCGGTGTTGACAGAGCCGACGTGGCCCGCGTTTTGTTGGATACTTATCTTAAACAGATCTTTGAAGACGGCTTTTTCCATGCCGATCCGCACCCGGGAAATCTTTTCGTAACCCCGGTCTCAGAACCGGATGAAAAAGGTGCTGTTGACTGGAAGCTGACCTTCATCGACTTCGGTATGGTCGGGCGCGTTCCTGATGATCTGCGTGCCGGTTTGCGAGAATTGATCATCGCTGTCGGGACTCGCGATTCAAAAAGGATGGTGCAAAGCTATCAACAGCTTGGCGTTCTCTTGCCTGGCGCTGATCTGAAAAAGATCGAAGAAGCCGAAGCAAAAGTCTTTGAACGTTTCTGGGGCAAGAGTATGAGTGAATTACGCGAGATCAGTCTCGATGAAATGCGTGAATTCGCAAAAGAATTCCGTGAGTTGATGTACGAGATGCCTTTTCAAATTCCCCATAATTTACTTCTGTTGGGGCGCACAGTCGCCATTCTTTCGGGTATGTGCACCGGTCTTGACCCGGATTTCAATCTCTGGACGCAGCTCACCCCTTATGCGCGCAAATTGATCAGCGAAGAAGCTACCTCCAATTCAAGTGTTTGGCTGGATGAATTAGGGAATTTCGCAAAAGCGATTCGCGCCCTCCCCACCCAAACCGGACGTGTTCTCGAGCAAATGGAACGGGGCGACCTTGAAGTACATATGCCACGTGTTGCGCATCAAATCTCCAAGTTGGAAAGAGCGGTTTATCGCCTGGCTGGCAGCGTGATTTTTGGCTCCCTCTTTATTGGGGGCATTGCGTTTTATAGTGCCGAGAACTTATTCGTCGCCGGTCTTCTAATGGGAGGTTCCTTGCTTTCTTTGATCTGGACGATATTCTTTGCCAAAGGGTGAAACGCATCCTCTTCGAGCGGAGGCTTTGCAGCTTATGCCCCGAAGGGATGCAAAGCACACAGTCGAGAAGATATTAAAGAAAAACTGCTCCAAAATCGGAGCAGTTTTTTTCATTTTTATTCGTCTTCAAGAGCAGCATCGATCATGCTGCGCCATGCCAGGAGCATTTCTTTGCGCGCCTTACGGCGATGCTCGATAAATTCAGGCGGAAGCAACGATTTTATACTTTCGCGCATCTCTTTTCTGGCGGCACGGGCATGTTCGCGGGCTTCGTCAGGGATCCATTCTTTGAATGCTTTACTTGGGCAGCTTGTTCTTTCAGTCATGATCTTTACTCCTTGAGACAAAAATATTATAGCGCAAAAGCTGTGCCTATTACAAATCCAGGAGCTCTCGCGAAAATCTGCACAAAATTGACTCTTCTTCCCGAATCCTGTAAACTCAATCCATGAACGTAGACCTTGAACTCTACCGGCGCGAAGTGCGCATCTCTGCCGAGCCGCTTATTCGACTCTCGGCGATAGATATTTCCCCCGACCATCCCAAGCGAACCTTTGTCTTCATCCACGGGTTTGGCGGCAAAGCCACCCAGTGGGTTTATCAGCTGCGCAAGTTCTCACGCGACAACCGTGTCATCGCTCTTGACCTGCGTGGACATGGACGCTCGGACAAACCCCGCTCATCCTACAGCATGGAAGAAATTCAAGCCGACCTTGATATGGCATTGGATGTGCTCGATGTTGAAGAGCAATTCGTTCTTGCGGGGCATTCCTTTGGTGGGGCGGTGGTCAGCGAGTATGCCCATCGCCATCCTGAGCGGGTTGAAGGGCTGATCCTGACCGCCACAGCCGGAGAGTTCAAGCTTAATCCACTATTTCGATTGGGGCTAAACCTCCCTACATGGATGCTGCGCATTGCCGATCTTTTTACCCGTCGCTGGTTGCACGCGCCGCCCCATGCTCTGAAACCCTATTATCAAAATAATCTCTCCCATTGGCGCGGCTGGGACTTATTCCTTGAGTTGCAGGTTCCTACGCTGGTCATTCGCGGACATCGTGATCTGCTTTTTGAGCGCCCCGCTTTTGAGAAGGTGACGCAGTCCATTCCCGGAGCGCAGGAAGCCGATATTGGGGCATCCGGTCATCTGGTGATGCTTGAACGCCGCGAAGCCGTCGATCGCGCCATCGAACGTTTTGTGGCAGGTGAGATGCAGCGTTCATGGCGTGATGAGACACCCAAAGCACAGCAAGACGAACGCGAAAAATTGCGCATCGAACGTCCCTGGCTACAACATTATGAAGCCGGTGTGCCTTATACTATCGGTCTGCCGCAGGTTCCGCTGCATCAGCTTTTGCGTTCGGCAGTACGCCGTTTCCCGAGAAATATTGCCCTGCGTTTTCAGGGCAGCCGCATGACCTACCGTCGGCTCAATCACGAAGTCAATCGCTTTGCGAATGCCCTCCTGAATTTGGGCATCGGTAAAGGCGCGCGGGTTGTGTTGCTGCTGCCCAATATCCCGCAGACGGTGATCGGGTTCTTTGGCACGCTCAAGGCGGGGGGCGTCGCGGTTTTCATTCCGCCGGTCACTGAGCCGGATGCCCTCATCCGTCAAGTGCGGGAGGTGGAAGCCAGCGTTCTTGTCACCCTGAAGCCCTGGGCAGGGCTGGCAAGTCAGGTGCAGGAGCGATCTGAGCTTCCCTATGTCGTTTTGACGGATCCCGCGGACTATCTATCCCTTCCTAAAAAATGGATTTCCCGCTGGCGCAACCGCACCCAGAACTTGCCCGGTGCCCTTGAATTTGATGCCTGGCTGGGAAGTGAGAGCCGCCGATCCCCGGCTGTGGAAGTGATGCCCGACGATATGGCAGTGGTTCAGTATACGGGCGGCACGACGGCAGACTCGAAGGGCGTCATGCTCTCGCATCGCAATCTGGTGGCGAACGCTCTCCAAACCCGCCAGTGGATGCCGGAAGCCCGCGAAGGCAAGGAACGCTTTTTATGCGCGCTGCCTTTCTCGCATAGTTATGGTTTGACAACTGCCCTGAATGTGCCGATCGCTTTTGGGGCAACGCTGATTCTTGAAGCACAATTCAAAATCGACGAGGTTTTGGCGGCGATCAAACGCTATAAACCGACCATCTTCCCCGGCGTACCAAGTATGTATGTGGCGATCAACAGGTTTCGTGGCGTACGGCGTTTTGGGGTCTCGTCCATTCGCGCCTGTATCAGTGGTTCCGCGCCGCTACCTGTGGAAGTGCAGGAAGCCTTCGAAAAATTGACCAAAGGTCGGCTGGTGGAAGGCTACGGACTGACCGAAGCCTCGCCCGTGACACACGCGAATCCACTTGGTGGGCTACGCAAAGTGGGAAGCATTGGTATTCCATTACCCTCAACCGAAGCCGCTGTGGTTGACCTGACTCGCGGGCGCAAGGAAGTCGAAGACGGGCAGATCGGCGAATTGGCGATCCGTGGTCCGCAGATCATGCTGGGCTACTGGAAGGACGAAAAAGCCACACGCAAAGTGCTCATGGATGATGGCTGGCTGCTGACGGGTGATGTCGCCCAACGCGACGCCGATGGCTATTTCCGTATCATCGCCCGCAAAGCGGATATGTGGTATCCCGCCAAGCCGGGCAAGCCAGCCTTCCCACGCGATGTAGAAGAAGTGCTCTACGAAGTACCGCAAGTTAAGGAAGCCGCTGTGGTCGCCATCGCAGGGCAGCCGGTTGCTTTTGTGATCGCCGGGCGAGAACACCCCTCCACGGATGCCGTAATTGCCTATTGCAGACGACGTCTTCCCCCCGATCTCGTACCGCGCTTTGTGATCTTTATGGATGATTTCCCGCGCACCTTCATTGGCAAGGTGCTGCGTCGCGAGTTAATGAAACGATATGAGCAAGACCTCAATGATTAAAGCCCCCATAGCAGAAAAAGTAAACTTTGTGCAGGCGGGCGAAGGTAGCCCGCTCATCATGATCCACGGGCTGGCGGCTTCGCTCCACGATTGGGATGATCTCATCCCCGCCGCGGCAGAGAACGGATATGCCAGCTACGCTTTTGACTTGCTCGGTCATGGAGACAGCTACAAGCCCGAAGATGTCAAAGACTATAACGTCGACGAAGTCTATGCCCACATGGTGGAATGGATCGACAGTCTTGATCTCGATGAGCCGCCCGTGCTCATAGCTCATTCTTTGGGCAGCTATCTGGCACTAATCCATGCCCTGCGTACGCCGGAACAAGTGCGTGCGCTGGTGTTGACCAACCCCTTTTATGATATCCGCCAGCTCTCGCCCACCATGCAGATTGTCTCGCGACATCAACTGCTCAATACACGCCTGATCGAAAGTACGCCTTACTGGATGTTCCGAGCTCTGGTCGATCTGAGCAGTATGAAATTCAATTTTGGTGGGGGAAGCAACAACAGTTATCTGCTCTCGGAAGAGATTCGCAACCAGACTGCGTTGGACTATAAACGTGCTGACGCGGGCATCTTCAACCTACCACGCACGCTTCATGACCTGACCCCGAATCTGCCCAGCCTCGAGAAAAAGACTCTGGTGATCTGGGGTTATAACGACCGCACCCTAAATCCACCCTCGTTTTCTGAGTTGGTAGAGCTACTTCCCAACGCACGCGGGATACAGATCAATGCTTGTGGGCATGTGCCGCATCAATGCCATGCGCGGGAGTTCAATGAATATGTCTTTGAGTTTTTGGGAATGCTGTAAAAGTCTCCCCCGCTCCTAAAGATGTATCGCCCTAAATACAAAGCATTTAGGGCGATTGTTTTTTATAGAGTAAACTCTTCGCGAGTGATGTGGATATCCCGTTTTTTCAATTCCTCTATAAATTTCTCTGCTGGAATATCCTTTGTGGGGGTCAGTAAGCCACGTTTTCTGATATCGCCATTCAGAAGCATTTGTGCCCCAATACTGGCGGTATATCCCACCGTGCGTTGCATGGCGAGCAGGCCTGTATCCAGATCGCGGCGGTCGATCATCTGGTAGATGATGCGTTTTCTTTTACCATCTTTCATCCCGCTCACGTCGATGCGGATAGCAGCTACATCCCGCTCATCGTCGGCATATTGAAGCTGTGGGGCGAGCAGGTCATGTATGAATTGACGCGGCGAAACTTTTTGCTCATCAACGATGATCGGCTCTTCGTTCAGGAAGCCCAACTCGACTATTTTCTTCCAAAAGGCGGAATGTCCCAGCCAGCGCAATGAATATCTGCCGGTGCTGATGGTGGTCTCGGCGATATCTAGGATATCGAGATATTTGACCGCGTCACCGTTATAGTAGGCTTCCATTTCGCCGAGCGTATCGAGCGTGACCCGGTGCAGGTTCTCGGGAGAGAACATCTGACTTGGTGAGAGATGGATGACTTTCCCGTCCTTGAGCATTTTTGCGGGACGCTGGTATGCGCTGAGTACGCCTGCGAAGGTCCACGAGATCTTGTAGTTGATCGGGTTAGCCGCCGCTGCCGGCTCGGGTACGCCCGTCCCGTAGGCGTGTAACTCGTGGACTTCATCGAGTTCGCGGATGGCTTGTCCAGCCAGTACCAAATCGATGCCGGGGTCGAGTCCGCACTCGGGCAGGATAGTGATCCCTTTTGCTTCAGCAAGTTGACCCAAGTCTGCATACTCTGGCAGGGCGTAGGATGTCTCGACAAAATGGATCCCGTTCTCAATGGCGAGTTTGAGCATCTGTACTCGAAATCCCTGTGGAAGGAGAACGATAACAACATCCACTTTTTGCATTACTGTGGAGACGGCAGCTTCGTCCCGCACATCCAATTGAACAGGTTTAATTTTGTCGTTGCTCAGGCTTTGGACATAGGCGGTTAGATCAGCATAGTTTGCATCAACTGCGATGATCTCGGTAATATCAGGACTATTGGCGAGGTCATGAAGGGCGGCTTTTCCTTGTAATCCAACACCGAGTAGTAATATTTTCATAATTCTCTCCTGCATTTTGGAAGATTTTTTGTGAGTGTTATGGTTATACTCCCGCTTTCGTTTTGTAGCAAGGAAAAATCTTTTTATGCAAATTTTATGCAAAGTATCTTAACTTTTCTTGCTCGTTGATCTTCTTTGCTCTATAATTGCTCATTATATTCGCTGCGCAAAGACTTTCCTGTTGAACGACAAACAAATCATCATAGCCAATAGTTACTTACGCATTGCTTTATGCTAAGGTTTTGCCAAGTTTCTATAAGTTTTGTTTAGGAATTGTTTTTGTGTAAATCACTTTCTTGGAGGAGTAAGATATGTCTCGTAAGTTGTTTCCCGTTGTTGCTCTGTTGATCGTTTTGAGCATGGTCCTTGCCGCTTGTGGCGGTGGTGCTGCACCTGAAGCTCCGGCTGAAGAGGCCGCTGCTGAAGCACCTGCTGAAGAAGCTGCTGCTGAAGCACCTGGCGAAACCGAAGGTCCCGCCCCTGCTGCCAGTGGCGACACCTTGGCAACCGTTAAAGAACGTGGCCACGTAATCTGTGGTGGTAACCAGAGCGTTCCCGGTTTCGGTTATCTTGACACCGAAGGTAATTTCTCCGGCTTTGATATTGACTACTGCAAAGCCCTTGCTGCTGCTGTTTTTGGCGACGCCGAAGCCTTTGAAATTCGCCCCCTTAGCTCCCAAGAGCGCTTCACCGCTCTCCAGAGTGGCGAAATTGATGTCCTGATCCGCAATACCACCTGGACACTCTCCCGCGACACCGATCTTGGTGCAAACTTCACCGCAACCACTTTCTATGATGGTCAGGGTTTCATCGTCCGCAAAGCTGACGGTATCACTGTTCTTGAAGATCTGGAAGGCGGCACCGTTTGTGTCCAGACTGGTACCACCACCGAAGCCAACCTGGCTGACGTAATGGCTGCTCGTGGCATTAGCTACGAACCGGTTGTTTACGAAGATGTAGAAACTGGTTGGACTACCTATGAAGAAGGTCGCTGTGATGCATATACCACCGATAAGTCCGGTTTGGTTGCCCGCCGCACACTGCTGACTGTTCCTGAAGATCATATGATCATGGATGAAACCATCTCCAAAGAGCCGCTCGGACCTGTTGTCCGCCACGGCGACGATCAGTGGTTTGATATTGTTCAGTGGACTGTATTTGCTACTTTCTTCGCAGAAGAGCATGGCATTACCTCTGCTAACGCTGCTGATATGATGGCTAGCACCAATGTTCCGTCAGAGAAGAAATTCTTCGGCACCGAAGGCGAATTGGGCTCCTTCTTGGGTCTTGACGCTGACTGGGCTTACAATGTTGTTTCCCAAGTTGGTAGCTACGAAGAGATCTACAACCGCAACCTTGGTCCTGATACTTTGACCTATATCCCCCGCGGTTTGAACAGCCTCTACACTGACGGTGGCTTGCTTTTCGCTCCCGCTTGGCGCTAAGCTGAATTTCTAAAAAAGACAGGGAAGGTTTATCCTTCCCTGTTCTTTTATGTACTTGTAACAAAAGGCTGGGAAAACATTTTTGGTTTATCACAGCTTTTCTTTTTTGTCCGAGGTTAAAACCTTGATGGGGATGTAGCTTTTATCCCAGTTATCTCTTTGGGAGTTTTACTTATGGAAAAAACAAAGTATAGTACCGAAGAGGCTATCCCTTTTTGGCGAGACGAGCGTGTCCTGCGTGTTTTAGGACAAGTCGTTTTTCTTATTGTAGCCGTAGCTTTCTTTTACTACTTATACAATAATATGATTACCGCGTTGGCGGCACAAGGGATGACGCCGAGCTTCGAATTTTTAGAGCGTACAGCGGGGTTTGATATTGGCGAAAGCATGATCGAATATGTGCGATCAGACACCTATGGAAGAGCGCTTCTTGTAGGTATGCTTAATACGATTTATGTCAGTATTATTGGCATTGTTTTCGCAACGATCTTTGGCGTTATTCTTGGTGTTGCCAGGTTGTCGACGAACTTCCTGGTTGCTAAGCTTGCTGCCATTTACCTTGAAATCCTCCGCAATCTTCCTCTTTTGGTTTTGCTTGTCTTTTGGTATAGCGCGGTTTTTATCACGCTGCCGCGCGTGAAAGAAGCAATTTCAGTTGGCCCTGTTTTCTTAAGTAATCGAGGCATTGTTGTCCCTTGGGGCATCCCTACGGAAACCTGGTCATCTTATTTGGCAGTATTGCTTGTAGGTCTTATTGTTGCAATTGTTGTTGCATGGCGACTTAAGGTCATTGGCGAAAGAACAGGACGTCCTCCAATGACAACTCTGTGGAGTACACTTTCTTTTCTTGGTGTTGGTGTCATTGGTTGGTTTGCTTTACCGCAAGCCCCTCTCACCGCGGATTACCCTGTACTGAAGGGTCTTAACTTCACAGGTGGCCATGTTTTTAGCCCGGAGTTTATGGCGCTTCTTTCTGGCTTGGTTATTTACACCGCAGCTTTTATTGGCGAGATCGTTCGCGCAGGGATCATGTCTGTTTCAAAAGGTCAGCATGAAGCTGCCAAAGCTTTGGGGTTGACCAGTTTTCAGACGCTTCGTCTAGTTATTTTCCCACAGGCGATGCGAGTTATTGTCCCGCCGTTGGCAAGCCAATATTTGAACTTGACGAAAAACTCATCTCTGGCAGTAGCAATTGGATATCCGGATTTGTTTGCGATTGGTGGCACCTCTCTTAATCAGTCAGGTCGCGCAGTTGAAGTAATTGCCTTGATGATGGGGCTATATCTCTTGAGTAGTTTGCTGACATCCGCATTCATGAACTGGTATAACGATAAAATTAAATTGGTGGAGAGATAATCATGACAACTTCTACATCTGAAGTACTTGCGCCTCCCACCGAGCGATATACAATTTTGGGGTGGCTGAAGAAAAATCTGTTTGGCTCGTTTGGGGATTCAATACTCACGATCATTGCGATCTGGTTGACTTATTCAATGCTTAGGCCGTCCCTGGCTTGGGGCTTTGGTGAGGCTAAATGGCAAGTCATTGCTGATAACCTTAAGCTTTTTATGGTGGGACGTTACCCTGCTGAAGAGCTTTGGCGTGTGTGGGCTGTTCTATATCTGTTGGCTGCAGTAATAGGTTTTACCTGGGGTGTCTGGGTTAAAGGTAAAGAAAAAGCTGGTTATGTTTTGCTTGGTATACCTGTCTTCTTGGCGTTATTGCCCTTTAGCACAACAATCCGTCTAATGATCCTTGCTCTCGATTTGCTTGGAATACTGGGTGTTTTGGTAGGGCGTATAAACAATCCCAAATTCAAAACATGGTCGATTGCTTCCCTATTACTATATTTCCCGGTAGGGATTTTCATCATCGGCGGTTTGACAGGTGATGGTGGTTTCTTGCCCACAGTTAAGCCAGACCTTTGGGGGGGCTTGATGCTTACCATTCTCCTTGCGGTGATTGGTATCATCTTCTCTTTCCCTATCGGCGTCTCTTTGGCACTAGGACGGCAATCGAAATTGCCGATCATTAGCTGGTTTTCTGTTGGCGTTATCGAGCTTGTTCGTGGTGTTCCGCTAATTACCATTCTTTTCATGATGGATTTGATGTTGCCTCTGTTCCTTCCTGCTCAAATTCGTGTAGAAGGTGTTATTCGCGCATTTGTCGCGATCACGCTTTTTAGTGCGGCGTATATGGCAGAGAATGTCCGTGGTGGCTTGCAAGCCATCCCGAGAGGGCAATATGAAGCTGCTCATGCCTTGGGCTTGAATGGTTTCACAACGATGGCATTTATTATTTTGCCGCAAGCTCTGAAAGCCGTTATTCCAATTCTGGTTAGCCAATTCATTGGTCTATTGAAAGATACAACTCTTGTCATGATCCTGAGCCTCTTTGATGTTTTGGGGATTGGTAAATCAGTTTTGGGCAATCCCGAATATGTTGGCACAGCAAAAGAAGTATATGTTTTCGTCGCAGCCCTTTTCTGGGTGCTAAGCTATGGATTATCTTACGCGAGCCAGCGACTAGAAACATCTTTGGGCGTTGGTGAACGCTAAAAGGAGATATTATGACCGACAAACCAATTTATGAAGAACAAGATCCGATTATTGTTTGCCGTGATGTCCAGAAATGGTACGGCGATTTTCACGCTCTAAAAGGCGTTAACATGGAAGTGCGAAAAGGTGAAGTTGTTGTTATCTTTGGTCCATCCGGCTCAGGTAAATCAACCTTTATTCGCACGATCAATCGCCTTGAAGAACATCAGGGCGGGCAAATTGTTGTGGATGGCATTGAGTTGACACATGATATTAAGAATATCGAATCCATCCGAAAAGAGACCGGTATGGTCTTCCAGCAATTCAACCTGTTCCCGCACCTGACGGTAATGCAAAACATTACCTTGGCTCCGTTACAGGTCCGCAAACAAGAAAAAGAAGAAGCTGAGAAAACGGCTATGGAACTGCTCGAGCGTGTTGGTATCCCTGAGCAGGCCTATAAATTCCCCGGTCAGCTTTCGGGTGGACAACAGCAGCGTGTGGCGATTGCGCGCGCATTGGCAATGAAACCGAAGATCATGCTTTTCGACGAACCCACATCGGCGCTTGATCCTGAAATGATCAAGGAAGTGCTCGATGTAATGATCGAGCTTGCCAAGAGCGGTATGACCATGCTTGTGGTCACGCACGAGATGAGCTTTGCCCGCTCCGTGGCAGATACGCTCTACTTCTTTGACGAAGGGCAGATCGTGGAAAGCGGTTCTCCGGAAGAAATATACAACAATCCGCAAGAAGATCGCACCAAGCTTTTCCTCTCACAAATTTTGCAACATTAGGATATTCACAAACAAAAAAAGAGCCATCCTTGCGATGGCTCTTTTGCTTAAAAATCGAAGTTGCCTACTCTGCCTCCGTTGACCCAAACCCAATAACTTCCGGGTGGATAAGTGCCCAAATTAACACGAATATCAAAGGCGCGTAGCACCTGCTCGCATTCCAGATCAGGCTCTGCAACAGAGTAAACCTCCAAATTAACAAGATTATCCTCGTCAGGTGGGTGAACAAAGATGCGTAATTCGTGACAGGGGGTTGGGAGATACCCACTGATATGCAGGATAACCTCGGCGGGCGTGCTGTCTGAAAAAAGCAAATAAATAGAACTGGTGATCGCATTTGCCCGATCAAGATCGCTGTCTCCAGCCTTGGGAAGATAACTGGGTGGAGCTTCTGTGCTAATGGGGTCCTCAGCAACAACAAGAGTGGGCTCAAGTGTAAAATCAAGTTCAAGAGTTGGTGTTTCTGGGGCAGAAAAATTGGCACAACCCGTCAATAAAATGACACCAAAGATTAAGTTTCCTACATTCTTTTTCATGTTAAAGCTCATCACTTTCCTCGAGTATTTCCACAGCCCCATTACTGCCATCGATTTTCACGAGCATCCCCGTTTTTAGCCTTGTTGTAGCTTCGTGTACTCCAACCACAGCCGGGATGCCATATTCGCGCGCGACAACGGAACCGTGCGTCATCAAGCCGCCAACTTCCATTACCAAACCTCCTGCGGCTAAAAAGAGCGGTGTCCATGCAGGATCAGTGCCAGGGCAGACCAGAATTTCACCCACCTTTAGCTGAGTTTCATGTGGGTTTAAGACCACGCGTACGCGCCCCTCGATCATGCCAGGTGAAACAGGATCACCTACGATGTCAGTGCTGTCATCGACGGTTGTTTGTACCCCTTCGAAGAAGGCCCTTCCATCACTCAGCAGTACACGGGGTAGCATTTTTCGACGCAATTCTCGTGCGCGTGCTTCGCGCCGTTGCATGATCTTTTTACGGATTTCTTTAGAGATTTCTTCTTGAGAAGCGATCGCCTCCAGCTCCTCGATTTTCAGGAAGAAGAGATCGTTGTCTCTTTCGAGAAGATTTTTGGCTAACAGGGCTTTTCCGCTCTCTAAGAACCCTTTGTGGATGACATCCATCATTTGGATGGCGAAAAACTTTGGGGCTTCCCGCAGCCCTGCAAGCGGACGATAACGACTGACCGCCCAGCGGACCAAACGTGCTTTGAGCTTGCCACCGTTTAATTTACGAACTTTTCTCTCGAGCTTTTTAGCGGCTAACTCCGCTACCTCAGCACCTTTTTTAAAAACAAGATCTGGCGCAAGAGCCGGATCGGTGATTTCAAGATAGCTTTGTATGGTTTGAAGAATGTGGAAGGGCTCATCCCGCCAGCGTGGACGACCGAGATCGATTTCGCCAAGACCGCGCATCCCATAGCGAGACATGAACCGGGCTACAGCTTGCTGGGCGATCTCAGGGAGAGTCTTCTTTTTGTAGGCGGTGGCAATTTGAAGGGCGTCTGTCTCGGCGAAGAGTTGCAGTGATTCTGGGTCGGCACCAATGGTCTGTGCCGTTTCCCAGAGATGCAGATCCATTTCCGTCGTCACGTTATTAGGCAGCCCACGAGAAATTTCGAGATAAAGCTGTGGCTCGCCGATGGCTTTGCTGAAACGTTGCAGGATGCCGAAAAAGGGAGCCATGCTTGCAACGATGGCGCTGACGCCCTGCGGGACGACGGTATTGGGGAAGATCAGGCGGGCTTCGTGCCAGAGAGTGATGTGATTGCGGAAGTCATCCCAGAGATCGCCTGTGAGCTTGGCACGGGTTTCTGTCTCAGAGATTTTGGCATCCATGATCTCGAAAAAGCGCTTTGCGCCATCTTCGGGGTGTCGCCAATAGCGGATAACGCGCCCCCAAAAGGGGACGACGAATTTGAGTAGATTGAAAATACCTTTGAGCGTAGGGCGCTGCCGCTGCCGCAGGAACTCGCCATCGGCGAGGAGCTTGCCGATAATCTGCCCAACGGCGGGATCTATAGCGCTGATGGCTTTGGCGTAATTCTTCTGCCCAATGGGATGCTGCACGATGGATGTCAGGTCGATCCAGAGCCGTTCGCCCGCTTTGTGAAGGAAATTTTGCGTTTTGTGGGTCAGGTCTTTGCCGAAGACGAGCGCCCCACCAGAAAGGACATATTGCATGGTTTGCGCACCGAGCGGGGTGAGTGGCTCAAGAATGCCTTGCACGGAGTGAAAACCGAAGAGAAGTTTGAGTGGTTTTGCAGGGAGATTTTCAGGTAGCGGGAAGAGGGATGTGATCGGGCGTGATTGCAGGATATAGAGAATTTCCTTTGCGTACGCCCACTCAATATCCTGTGGAAATTCATATTCTTCGGCGATCTTTTGCCCGACCTTAGCGAGCTTTAGGATGATTTCATCGGGAAGCGCCTGGACCTCGGCTTGGTCGGTGGTCTCGGTCGTAGTGCCGCCGTTGGTCTGGCTGCGAATTACAGTTGCCTTTGCGCCGAGGGTTTTGAATTTGATCTCATAGCTGTCATTGCGAGGCAGCTTAATAGCCGAAGCAATCTCCTTTTGGGCAGCGGTAGACTGCTGCGCTTTGCTCGCAGTGACAGATACTATGTAGTTATCTGGCTCAACCTGTCCGCTGACGAGGGCCTCACCCAGCCCGAAAGTTGCGTCGATGACGATTTCATCCCGTTTGCCGCTGAGGGGGTTGGATGTGAACATCACCCCGGAGATATCTGCCTCGACCATTTCCTGCACAACGACAGAGATGCTGACATCTTCATGCGGGATCTCGTTACGAGCGCGGTAACCCATGGCGCGTGCTGTCCACAAGCTGCTCCAGCAGGAGATAACGGCGTCGGTCAGGGCGTCCGCACCGATGACGTTCAGGAAGGTATCCTGTTGACCGGCAAAGGACATATCGGGCAGATCTTCGGCGGTGGCGGATGAACGGACTGCAACAGGCGGGGCACTAATCCAGCCGTAGGCGATGAAGAGGGCGTCGTGTAATGCTTTTGAAACGGGAGCAAGCCCAAATTGAGTTCGTATCCGTTGAGAAGCTGCTTCAAGGGCATTTGGATCATTGAAGTCGAGATCATCCAGGGCTGAACGGATGCCTGCATCCAAATCATGCTCCGTGACGAATGTTCGATACGACTCGGTCGGGATCAAAAAACCCTTGGGTACGTTGAATCCAGCTCGGGCTAGACGGGCAAGATTAGCACCTTTTCCACCGACTACTTCAAGGATGGCGTGTGGAGATTCTAATGGCAGGAAAGGTTCGGGCAAAGAGGCAGGTGTAGTCATATTCCTTTTCCAGTGAAATTCTTTTTGTTTATTTATTGTATCCGAAGCTGAGCATTTTATCTTGTTGGCTCTGTGGAATTGTGCAATAATTTGAGTAGAGGTTGTCGTTGGGGCAGCCTGCTTTTCTCGTTGATAACGATCGGAGTAAAATGAAGAGCAACCGCTATTGGCTTTCTCCCCACCTGCTTTACGGACTAGGATGGATGCTTTGCTTGGGGGTAATTTCCTTTGCTGTATTGGGAAGTTTCTTTCTAATTCCCGCGAATATTCACTACCACGTTAGAGAAGAATACACTTTTTCGGGGGGGGGAGAAGAGGCTGCTGCCTCTTTGGTAGTGATGCTTCCCAAAACCGGACCTTATCAGTCCGTTGATGATCTTGAAGTTTTCTGGGATGGCAGCCAGACCACTGAAGATCATAGTTTTGTGGATGTGCTTAAACTTTCCGGCGAAATAGATAAAGGGGATGATTTGGTTGCGATTATTGAATATGATGTGAAGCTGCCTCAGAAGAAGCTCTATTGGGTTGCACCTGTGGAAGATTTTCAACTGCTTCCGCAGAGGGGAATTGAGTCGGATAGCGCCTGTATACAGGCGCAAGCTGATATTTTAGGAGCTGGTATTACTGAGAAAGATGCTTATGATGTTTACGCATTTACAGCGGAATATTTGACTTACTCGCGTGAGCAAGCAGATTGTACGGGCGTATCTGCTTTAAGAGCCTTCGAAGAGGGGAAATGTGCCTGTGCGGGCTATGCGCGTGTGATGACTGCTCTGTGCCGGGCATCGGGGATCCCGGCGCAAATGGTTCTGGGATTGGTATACCCTGATCCGATGTTTAAATTGCAAGACACTTCTTTCCCGAATAATCCCAATGAAGCTCACGCTTGGGTTGAATATCATTCTGAGGGAAGCTGGAAAATGGCGGACCCGACCTGGGGAGCAAAATATTTCAAATTTATGCAATTTGACCGCAATGATGGGCGTCATCTAGTTTATGGGGAGGTGGAAGAAATTTTGGATGTAAATGGAATAATGCGAGGGTGGGCTTATGAACAGACTCCCATTCTTATGGGGGGCAAGACATCATTTAGATATTTTGCAACATCTGATTTAGAGGAAACTTCCTTTCAACCGGCGATATCCATTCAACGAAAATGGGACGGTCGTTGGCTGAATACCATCATTATTTGGGCGGGATTGGTCTGGTTCCTGTGCAGGAATCGGGGCAGGATCATTAAAATAGCCGCCGAGAATAGCGGCTAAGGGTTCGGCAGGATTTGAAATTTACCCTTTGATGACAGCGAGCGGCTTTAAACGAGCGACTTTGCGGGCGATCTCTGCCCGGGAGACGGTCTCCACAACGGCGTTGACATCCTTATAGGCTTCAGGGGCTTCTTCGGCAAGTCCACGCATTGAGCCTGCGCGGATGTGGATACCTTTATCGCCCAACTCGTGGCGCAGAATATCGCCGCGGAATTGCTTCTTGGCCTTTGAGCGGGACATCGTCCGTCCCGCGCCGTGACAGGAGGAGCCAAAGGAGCGTTTCATGCTGTCTTCTGTACCGACCAAAACCCAGGATGCGGTCCCCATGCTGCCGGGAACGAGAACGGGCTGACCGATCTTCTGATATTCGGGCGGCAGGCCGGGGGAGCCGGGGCCAAAAGCACGTGTCGCGCCTTTGCGATGCACACAGACTTTGACGCGTTTCCCCTTGATCTCATGTACTTCGATCTTGCCCATATTGTGGGTGATGTCGTAGACCTGATGCAGGTGCCAGTTTTTGAGTTTGCCCGCGAAGATCTCTTCGAAGGCTTGACGGGCAGTATGTGCTAAAAGAGTGCGGTTGACAAAAGCGAAATTCGCTGCAGCGCGCATCGCGCCGAGATAGGCTGCACCTTCGGGGGAATCCATCGGGGCGCAGACCAGCTCTCGGTCGGGGAGTTGGATGTCGTAGCGACGCACGGCATGTTGGAAGTCACGCACATAATCGGTGCAGACCTGGTGCCCCAGCCCGCGTGAGCCGGTGTGGATCTGGACCGCTAGATACCCTTCGCGCAACCCCATGATATTGGCAGCTTCTTCATCAAAAACTTCCTCGACCACATCCACCTCGATGAAGTGATTGCCCGCACCAAGCGAGCCAAGCTGTGAACGTCCGCGGTTTTTGGCGCGCTGGCTGACCTTGCGCGGATTTGCGCCCTTGAAAGCACCCTCTTCTTCGGTACGGGCGACATCCGCTTTTGTCGCATAACCATTTTTCAGCGCCCATTTCATCCCATCGCGCAGGACGATATCCAGTTCGGGCAGCGAGACCTTCACCACGCCGTCTTTGCCGACTCCGCTTGGGCAGCGTTGATTTAACTTTATCGAGAGCAAGTCCAAATCAGGGATGACGCGTTCTGCTTCGATCTGCGATCCCAGCAAGCGGACGCCACAGTTGATGTCGTATCCAATTGCGCCGGGCGAGATCACGCCACGCGGAAATTTTGTCGCAGCCACGCCGCCGATCGGGAATCCGTATCCTTGGTGCATATCCGGCATGACGGTCACCGCGCCAACCAGGCCGGGCAGGGTGGTGGCGTTGACTGCCTGCTCAAGCGATTTGTCGGTGAGTACATGCTCGAGCAGTTCGCGCGTGGCAAAGATGCGCACGGGGCCGCGCATATCACTACGGAAAGACCTGGGTATCTCCCATTCTGTTTTGCTAATTTGGGCAAGGTCGTTTAGGGTGATCATAGTTACTCCTAAATTAACCGCTAAGACGCCAAGATTCTCTTCAAGTCCGCCAAGGTTTTTGAATTCTTGGCGACTTTAGTAAATTCTCTGCGACTTGGCGGTTAATTCTCTCTCTACACATCAAAAACAATCTCCACTTCCAGCCCGCGCTCGCTTTGGCGGATCTCGAGATTATGAAAGGTGACTGCCTTGATCTCCTTTTCCTGCGAACGCAAAGCTCCCCCTTCCATCATACCTGAAACCCTTGAACCTTCAACTTGTAGCCCACGGAAATTATGAAAAAGAATACGCTCGGATTCAGAGAAATAAAGCAGCTCCTCCAAAAAAACGACGAGGAGACTTTCGGCATCAACCGCCTCAAGAGATAACTTCCGCTGCACCCGTGGACCTTCACCTGCTTCTGCGTGGGCAAGCGCATACATCCCGCGCGCGGATTCCGTTAACAGCCCCAGCAAATCCTCCGCCCATACACGGATCGACCAGTCGGCTGTGTGTGCGATTTCTTCAAAAGGCATTTTATTTCTCTCTGTCACTGCGAGCGGCTGAACGAAGTTCAGCTTAGCGTAGCAGTCTCTAGCTAGGAGGAGATTGCTTCACCCCTGCAGGGTTCGCAATGACATATCTCTAGTCTCTATAGCGACTCTCTTCAAATAAATGCGGCGCTTCCACGTAGATGCCTGTACAACTGACAGCTACCGTCCCATCGGGCAGCTTGACCTCGCCCGTGCCGTAGATCTTGCGCCCATGCTTTTCTGTCATCCGCGCCTCGACCGTGACCGTCGTATCAACGGGGATTGCCTGCCTGAAGTTGATGTCCATATTCACCACAGCGACGTTGTAGCCCGCACGCCAGATCGCCACGCCGATGATCTCATCCAGGATCGCGGCTGATGCCCCGCCGTGGATGTGGCCCTTCGGTCCCTGCTGCTTGAGAGTCAATTTTACTTCGGTAAAAATACTGCCGTCTTCGCGGGCGTACCAGGTCAGCCCAATGCCGTGCAGGTTTGCGTCGCCGCAGACGTAGCAATGTCCATGTGGGGAAATGGGGGTGAGTGTTGAGTTCGTTGTCATATTCTTATTGTAATTTGTTTGGTGGATATTTTCTGTGGTTATTTGAAACGTCTTGCACGCTCAAAACAAATGTTCTGTAATGAAAGAGAACTTCTCTAAGAGGAGGAAAGATATGCCACCAGAAAAAACACCTGAAAACCCTGAGCCTCAAAGCAAACTTGATTATGCACTCAAAAATATCATTAGCAGATATAGTGACAAAGTTGTCCGGCGCGCTAGTGAGATTGAAGAGACGAGGCCGAAAAGCATTCCAACAGGATCCTTATCCCTCGATATTGCCACAGGCATTGGCGGAATTCCGCGCGGTCATGTAACCGAGATCTATGGCCCGGAATCATCTGGAAAAACAACCTTGGCGCTTAGCGCACTTGTTGAAGTACAGCGTCAGGGTGGTACGGCTGTCTTCGTTGATATGGATCATGTCTTTTCCCTGACTTATGCACAAGAACTCGGCGCGGACTTGGATAAATTACTCCTGGTACAGCCAAAAATGGGCGAAGACGCTTTCGACATTATGGAAACCCTCATTCGTTCCGGGGAAGTGGATATCGTTGTATTGGATTCCATTGCTGCTGTCACCCCGCGAATACTACTTGAAGGAGATATGGGTAATCCGGTTATGGATCATATTCCCAAACTCATGGACCAGGCGATGCGTAAGCTTTCAGCCCCGATAGCCGAGACAAATACCTGTGTGATCTTCACAAATCAACTGCGCATAAAATACGGCGTGATGTTTGGAAACCCTGAGACCACAACAGGAGGCTTGCCGCTTAAGCATTGGGCCTCTCTACGTCTCGATATGCGGCGTATCCAATCGATCAAGGTTGGCGCAGATATCCTTGGGAATCGAACAAGGGTAAGGGTGGTCAAGAATCGTCTGGCGAGCCCGTTTAGGTCAGCTGAATTTGATATCATCTACGGTCAGGGAATTTCGAAAATCAGTGAGTTTCTTGATCTCGCTGTAGAGCGGGAGATTGTCAGCAAGCGAGGTGCGTACTACAGTTATGGCGAAACATCAATCGGAAAACAAGGCCGCATGAACGCGGTTGAGTTCTTAGGCGAAAATGAGAAGATTGCCGTAGAGATTGAAGAAAAGCTTCGGCAAGAAATCGATAAAATTACCGGAAAAAGCAAGGCGAAATAACTCCCCTGGTCAAAAGAAAAAGCCCCATAAGGGGCTTTATGTGCTAAGGATGGGGTAAGCCTTTGCTATGCGTTATGATGCTAATTTGATTATCAATGGTTTCCGTATTTTCGCATTACAGCGATAACTTCTCCTTGTACGTCGATATCACCCTCGTCCTCGATACGGATTTTGTGCTTATTACTTTTGGGTATTAGTCTTGCCGTGTGGTTGGGGTTTCGATACAATTTTTTCAGTGTTAAAGCTTCATCAACAGCCAACCAAATAGCATATGTACGGCCGTCTTGCCAATTGTTCGCATGCTTTAGGATAATTGTATCACCATCTCCTATTAAGGCATCTTCCATCGAGTCACCCTGAACGGTTAGGGCATAAAATTCTGTTAGGGGGGTGTTTTGGGGCAATAAGCTTGTTGGAACCTCTACAAGACTCTCTGCATCAAATTCTTCCAAGATAATCGAAGGATTTGTATTACTTGCGGCGATATATCCCTTTAAATGGATTGAGACTTGGTTTCCTGATGGCTGCCAGTCAGGCAGGCGAAGACCGCGAAACTTTCTATCTTCTTTTTCCAGCTTACCTTCATCAATTAAATAGTTGATGATTCGTGATGCAAGGCTCTTGGTGCTCATCCCAAGCGCATTTTTGATTTCGTCGTAAGTCGGGGATACATTGTTCTCGATGAAGAATGTTCTAATAAAATCCAAGACTTCTTTAGCACTCTCTTCAAGGGGTTGGTAGGTTTTTCTACTCATCTTTCTCTCCAACAGGTTCCAGTATATAATAGAACATATTTTCTAGTCTGTCAAGGAAGCAATCCCCTCTTCAAATGTACTGGAACTACGCCATCCCTCACCCCATAGAGGGAGGTGGGATGAGGGAGGAAGTTGTCATGGAGATGTTTAAATCGTAAATCTGTGTATGTTCTTTGGGAGACGAATTTTACAAAAATGACCGACTTATCCCGCCCGAGCAAATTTCATCATCTGGTTAAGTTGCTCGCGTGTGCCGAGTACGATCAGCACTCCGCCGGGTTGCAGGATGGTGTCAGGCCCAACGCGGGTATCGAAATCACCTGTTTGAGTGCGGCGGGCCAGAATCGAGATGCCAAGCTTGTTGCGAATCTGGGTTTCTTCGACCGTTTTTCCGGCAAGATCGGAGTCAGATTCGATCAGCACCTCTTCCAGAAACATTTCCAGCCCACCGGCATGGACGACCTCGTCGAGGAAATCCGCCACGCTGGGACGGATGAGCGTTGTCGCGATGCGTTTGCCGCTGATGTTATAAGGCATGATGGTTCGGTTGGCTCCGGCGCGCAGTAATTTGGGTGTGGAATCTTCGTAATTCGCGCGCGCAACGATATAGATATCCGGTTGCAGGCTGCGCGCTGTCAGCGTGATGAAGACATTCTCGGCATCTGAGTTAACCGCTGCAACCAGCGCTTTGGCTCTGTCTATCCCCACTTCGTGGAGCATGGCTTCGTTCGCCGCATTGCCGACCACAGCCAAACAGCCATGCTCTTCTGCCTGCGCCGCTTCATCAGGGTCAATATCAATGACGATAAAGGGCACGCCTTCTTCTTTCAGTTCGTCGGTTACGTTCTTCCCAACCCGCCCGAAACCGCAAACAATAACATGATCGTTCAATTCGGATAGCATGCGCGTATGTCTCCTTTTTTCCCAGTAATCTTGCCATTTACCTGACATGATGTAATCTGCCCCGACGGTGACGGCAAAACCCGCCAAACCGCCACCTCCCAGGATCAAGATGATCGTGAAAATTCTACCTATTGAAGATAATGTGCCCACTTCCCCGAAGCCGACCGTGCTGATCGTGATGACGGTCATATACAGTGCGTCGATGAAGCTCATCCCCTCCAGCCAGCGATAGCCCGATGTGCCGATCAGGATCAACACCAGAAAGATCACAAAAGCGAGAATGAAACGGTTTTGGAAATAGGCGCGGGCTTTTTTCATGGGGCTATTTTAACCGCTAATTTTTTAAACACGAAGGACATCAAGATGCACAAAGAAAAAAGCCCCGAAAGGGGCTTCGTGCATCTAGCATGGTCGTTTACATCTATGAGGCCTCATCCTTCTACCACCCTTCTGACTAAATGATGATTATCAATTTTTGCTTTCTGGATTATGAAATTATAGGTTTGCTCATTTTGTTTTTCGATCAACGAAGCTTGATGTAAAACAGCCCATCTTACGTTGTAGTCTTCATCATCCATCATTTTTAGCAACCGATCAATCACAAAATTAGTGTATGGTGATTGAATAAATGTGTACAATGCTTTTACAGTACGATATCTAATATTCTGATTTTCGTGGAAACAGAAAGACGAAATATATTGCACCAGTATAGGTTGTACTGAATTTTCGCTAATCTTATTTGTTTCAAGGTTTAGGAAATCTTTCAAAGTTATCAACGAAGAAACTATTTCGTATTCTTCCCCATTGCTAAGTAAAGAAAGTGTTTCTAATAGTTCTTCTAAACTATTTTCTCCGAACATATATCGAAGAAGGATTATGTGTAAACGCAACGAGAGAGATTCATCTCTTTCAAACAATCCAAATCCAGAGCGTCCTTTCTGTATTTCTTCAAAATATTGTTTTAGATCAGAATAGTAATCATCCCAATTGTAGTCATACGTTAATTCCTGCCTTTTCAACCTCACGAGTAACTGAATTGCATCAATTTTCTCTGAGTGAGTTTGTGTTTCAAGGCGTAGAGTGTCAAGAATTATTTCGAGCAATTTTACGAACAATTTTCTGGACACTGAAAGCTTATCCATTTCAATAATATTTCTTATTGTGATAAAAGGGCGCTCTCCCCAAACAGTATATTTCCCATTTTTTCCTTGTGTTTTGTTTCTAGCCCTAATGCTATTGATATACCTTTGAATGTGGACATCTCTTTCCCCTTCAAAAATTTCCAAGCTGTATTCTTTTTCATAAATGTCTGGATAATATTTCTTTACGGTTTCGTCAATCTCTGTGGCGAAATCATCTCTGTTTTTTCTAAATCGAATAAGAAATTGTTTTACATGTCGGTAATCTCGCTTCTTATCTTTTTCATCTAAAGCAACATTAACTTGTGACAATAATTGTCTCATAACTTCTTTCGGTAATTTCGAAAAGTCAATGTTTTCCAGTATTTCAAATACGGAATCGAAAAAGCGATAGTATTTTTTGATTAATATCTCTGACAGAAAACCAACAATGTTCTCCTGCGGCAACCTCCTAACATTTAATTTAAGAGCCTTTAGGAATTTTTCAATTAATGTGATACTTGTGTCTTCTTCGTCTATCCATTTGTGAGAAAGAGAAAATATCTCGCTGGAAATGGTTTCATAATCTTCATTGGAAAAGTAGTACCCCAACTCTCTGAATAAGATTACTTTCCATGCCAATTTCTCGTAAGTCAACGGTTTTGTTTCTGCGAGTTGATATAGTTCTAATATTTCTTTTGTTGTGCTGCGTGAAAGCGAACTCCCATATTTGTCCATTATTTTGCTGAAATTTGACTCATCCCCATATAGAATACTAACTCTTATCAGTTGAAATTTGCCTGCTAAAGTATTTTCTTTTTGAACTATGTCAAATAATACCTTTTGGATTTCTTTCAATGTTAAAGTTATGTGTGTATGTGACCCATAATAAATTGCTGTAAGCAAATAATTTGAAATATAGCCAAAAAGATTTTCCAGATTGTAAAAAATATTCGAGCCCGTGAGTATCTTGAAGTTTCTATCCCAAATATCATCATTTATATTAGTGCTGAATCTGTCAATTAAGGGAAAATATATTCGTGAATTCAGTTGGTCTATCTTTTTTTGAACAGACCAATCATAGACATTTCTAATTTGGTCATATCTGCTTTTTAAATTACGCCAATCAATGAGAATGTCGATTATTATCCATTCTGGAACGGTAGAATCATCTGAGTATGTATTGTAGATTTTTTCAATGATTGTTAGTGCAGCGTCTAAATTCCCCTCATAGATGCTCTTAATTACATCCCATCTTTGATTAACGATCTCGTGTAGTTTAGGGTTTTGGATATTCTTTAATTCATCTCGCAAAAGTGGCAACTCAAAATCCGAGAACTTCTTCTCTCCTAGCAAAATTTCAAAAATATTTACGCACAGTTTGTCTAGTTCAGAAGTTTGAACTTCTTCTTTTTGCGGATGATAAACCAAACTGACGATTTTATTTTTTGTTGTTCCTAGATTTTTAAAAATTTGTTTGTCAACGTAGGTAGTTTCTGTGGGGAAACTTTCTGTCTTTATTTCAAGAGAAGATGTTTTTCCTAAATCATAGTCAAAATAACCTCGGCAATATTTTTGGTAAGTTGTAACAATATCGTCAACGACTGACTTAAATCCTTGATTGATAAATTCTCGAATGTCATTTATTACAAAAAAATGTGTTCCCCCTTCTTTTTCTAATCTTTTTTGCAAAACAGTTTTTTCATGATCTGGGTGATTCAAAAAAATAAATATAGACTTCTTGTTATTTTGTTGAGCTCGTTCATACTCGATCAAAACCCCTGGTGGAATTTCGTTTTCAAAATTGTCAATTAAAAACAAGCAGATGTCGCTTCTATCTAATTTATAAGTGAAATCATCAATAGCTGGTGATGTTGACGCCATGTCATCTTCGAACACATAGGTCTTGATAATTCCTGTGTTTTCGAGAGACATTTGTAATGCTCTTCTTACAAGATCATAATTAGTCTTACTTGATTTCTCTGCTATTAAACTCTTGTCAGTATTACTGTCTTCAACTATTTTTTTGAAACCAAGCCGCTCTCCACCACATTTTGAACTGATAAATACTTCAATTTTTTCTTCAGTGTTCATTTTGGCACCCTTTGATTATTCTTTGAATAAAATCCCCTCTATTCTATCCCACCCCCACCCCAAACTCAACCAAACCAAACCGCGAGAGTGGAAATATTCATGGTGTTACAAAGTCCATGAGATGAAAAGTGTATTTCGGGAATTTCTGTCTCTGCAACTGTCTTTGATTATAGGCAAAGACGAAAAGCTTGACCGTATTTCGCAAGGCTTCTTCACAGCGCGAGAAACAGCGGGACCTACGTCTTAGCCGTGCCAGATAATGGCGTAAGTCTGCGTTAGCTCCTTCAACAGAGTAGGTCTCGCTCTTATCTTTCATCGGATAATGAATGGATGGCCAATACAAGACTGCTTTGTACCCTTTGAAATCATCACTGAAATAATCATGACCCTGTATGCTCGTAGCAAGCATATCTTGAAACTCTGTCCCACTTCGTTTCTTGCTCACTTTCCAAGCCAGGATACAACGTGTCTTGCGATCTACGAAGGTCAGGATGTAGACCCTGTTTTTTTGTCTTTGATAAATGTGTAGAGTTCATCCATCTCAACACTGTAGGCTTCCTCAGGCACAGGAGCTTCTGGCAGGCTCGCAGCATGAGCCTTGACCCAATTCATGACTGAAGTATGGCTGACGCCCAAGTGACGAGCGGTTTGACGAAAATTCAAACCATCGGCATACATGCGGATCGCAAGAAGACGAAGCTTTTTCTCATAACCTTGAGCTTTCTTTTCTGGCGTGTATCGACAACCGCACGCTTTGCAACGATAGCGTTGACTGCCAGCGTTCGTAAAGCCATCTTTGTTTTGAGCACTCTCTGATTTACATTGCGGACATTTCATACAGCTATTCTAATCAAACACCACTCCGATTTCCACTCCCCAAACCGCCCAACAGCAAAACAGGAAAACGGAAAAACCTTCCAACTTTCCAACCTTCAAACATTCCAACGTCAAAACCTTCGTGCCCTTCGTGTTTAAAAAATCTCCGTGTCCTTTGTGTCTTTGTGGTGAAACGCAGTACAATACCCACCTATGACCCAACAAACCTCCCACCCCCTCAACCGCCTCTGGAACTACGCCACCCCTCATCGCCGAGCGATGGTACTGGCTTCGCTCTACTCCATCCTCAACAAACTCTTCGACCTCGCTCCGCCGCTCCTCATCGGCGCAGCAGTGGATGTCGTCGTTGCCAAGCAAGATTCACTTCTCGCCAAACTCGGCGTTCAAAATACCGGAACCCAGCTCCTCGTCCTCGCAGGTCTCACCGTCTTCATCTGGGTCTTTGAATCCGGCTTCCAATACCTCTACCAGGTCGCCTGGCGCAACCTCGCTCAAACCATCCAGCACGACCTCCGCATAGACACCTACGACCACGTCCAGCATCTCAAACTCGCCTACTTTGAAGATCGCTCCACGGGCGGTTTGCTCTCCGTCCTCAACAACGACATCAACCAGCTCGAACTCTTTCTCAACGTCGGCGTCAATGACCTCTGGCAGGTCGTCACCACCGTCACCGTCATCGGCGGTATCTTCTTCTACACCGCCCCCGAAGTCGCCTGGATGGCAATGCTCCCCATGCCCTTCATCATCTGGGGCAGCATCCGCTTTCAGAAAACCCTGGCCCCTCGCTACGCCGCCGTCCGTGAGCAAGTTGGCATCCTCAACGGCTACCTCGCCAACAACCTCAGCGGCGTCGCCACCATCAAATCCTTCACCGCCGAAAAACACGAACTCAAGCGCATCACCCGTGAAAGCGACATCTACCGCAGCGCCAACGAAGCCGCCATCAAATACTCCTCCGCCTTCGTGCCCCTCATCCGCATGGTCATCATGAGCGGCTTCATCGCCATCCTCATCTTCGGCGGGCGCATGACTCTCGCAGGCGACCTCGCAGTCGGCGTCTATTCCGTGCTGATTTTCATCACCCAGCGCCTCCTCTGGCCCCTCACAAGACTTGGCGATACATTGGATTTATATCAGCGTTCGATGGCATCCATAAACAGGATTTTGGATCTGCTGGATATGGACGCCCTGCTCCCCGACGGCGAAACGCCCCTGAATTTAGGCTTGGTGCGCGGTCAAATAACATTGGATTCGGTCTCATTCGAATACGCCAACACCGATAATTTATCCGTTATCGACAACTTATCCCTCGACATCCCCGCAGGCGAGACAGTCGGCATCGTCGGCTCGACGGGCGCAGGCAAAACGACCCTCGTCAAACTCCTGCTTCGCTTCTACGACGTCCAAAAAGGTCACCTCCGCCTCGACGGGCATGATCTGTGTAACATCAAACTCGAAGATCTCCGCAAAGCCATCGGCTTCGTCAGCCAAGACATCTTCCTTTTCCACGGCACCGTCCGAGAGAATATCGCCTACGGCACCTTTGACGCCACCGATGAAGCCATCATCGAAGCCGCCAAAATCGCCGAAGCCCACGACTTCATCATGTCCTTGCCCCAAGGCTACGACACCATCGTCGGCGAACGTGGACAAAAACTCAGCGGCGGGCAGCGTCAACGTGTCTCTATAGCGAGAGCCGTCCTCAAAGACCCACCCGTCCTGATCCTCGACGAAGCCACCTCCGCTGTGGACAACGAAACCGAAGCCCTCATCCAACGCTCCCTCGAAAAAATCGCCATCGGACGCACCACCATCGTCATCGCCCACCGTCTCAGCACCATCCGCAACGCCGACCGCATCTTTGTCCTCGAATACGGTCAGCTCAAAGAACACGGCAAACATGATGAGCTAGTTAAGATCAAAGATGGCATCTATTCACGGTTATGGGGTGTTCAGACGGGCTTGCGTAAGAACTGAGCCGCGGAGACGCAAAGATTGCCAAGAGAAAAAAGAAATTCGCGAAGTCTCCCCTAAATTCCATGCACTTGGAATTTGGGGGAGATGTCCGAAGGACAGAGGGGGCGGGCAGGGGCGGCTAAATCACGGTAAAATTATCCTGCCTATCAACCACTGCATACCAACAAGGAATATCCATGCCAGAGAATAAAATCTACGATGCCATCATGGTCGGGGGCGGGATCATGGGATGCGCCACCGCATATTACCTGATGAAAAAAGACCCGAATCTCAAAGTCACGATCATCGAAAAAGACCCCTCCTACGAATTCAATTCCACCGTTTTGTCTGATGCGAATATCCGCTTGCAGTTCAACGTCAAGGAAAATATCCAGATCTCGCAATATGGGATTGAAGTGCTGAAGACCTTCGCCGATGATATGGAAGTGGACGGCATCAAACCCAATATTCAGTTCCGGCAGCAGGGCAACTTATTCATGACTGACGAAGCCGGAAAAACCTCCTCCCAAAAAGGGATCGCCCTGCAACAAAGCCTGGGCTGCCCGACCAAGTGGTTGGAACCGGCGCAGGTCAAAGAGAAGTTCTCACTTTTTGAAGTTGACAAGATTGCTGGCGCAGGTTGGTCCCCTGCCGACGGCACAATGGATGCGCAGGCTGTCTTGGTCGGTTACAAAAATAAGGCCGTAGCCTTGGGGGCAGAATTTATCACGGGTGAAGTACACAAGATTTTGAAAAATAATGACCAGGTTAGTGGCGTGCGTCTGGCATCCGGGGATGAGTTGAAAGCTAAATACGTGGTCAATTCATCCGGCGCATGGACCAAGGGCTTGACGGAAACCGTTGGTGTTGAACTGCCTATTATCCCGGTCAAGCGCCATGTTTTCGTCGTCGAAGCGAACGTGGACCCAGAAGTTGAGTACCCGCTTACGGTGCTACCCTCCGGGTTATACCTTATCCAGGAGCATGAAAACACCTTTTTGATCGGTAAAAGCCTCGACGATGATCTTATCGGGATCGACTTTGCCTTCGATCGCAATATATTCATTGATAAGCTTTGGGAGGAGGTGGTTGAATTTGCCCCCGCCTTCGACCAATTGAAGATTACAGGTGGCTGGGCTGGGCTCTATGCCGTCAATACCTTTGATGGGAACGCGATCCTGGGAGAGACACCTGACCTGAAGAATTTCATGCTGGCAAATGGCTTCTCAGGTCATGGATTTCAGCAGGGGCACGCTGTTGGGCGTTATCTGGCAGAGTTGATTCTTGGTGAGATACCTACGCTCGACCTTTCGATCTTCTCCCCGCAGCGCATTCTAGATAATAAACCCGTTTTTGAAAGTGAGCATAAATTAGTCTAGAGTTAACCTGAAATTTCGCTTTAGGCGGCATCCACGCCGCCGGGAACTGCGGCAGGAGCATAGATGTTCTTTTCTTCTGCTCAATCCATGATTTCTGTGTATCCAACTCGTAGTAAAATCTACCCATGAGAATCACCGTTAAATTGATCGCCACTTATCGAGAGTTGTTACCCAAAGGCACAAAGGGCAACAAGGTTGAGATCGAGGTGCCCGAAGGAACAACGATCGAAGATGTGATGAACCAGTTTGAAGTCCCCATTGACGAATCCAGTGTAATCATCCTGAATGGACTGACCACATTGCCCCTCTCAACGGTTTTGAAAGAAGGCGATGAAGTCAGTGCCTTTTCGGCGGTCGCTGGAGGATGAAATTAAACACGAAGGACACAAAGAAACTCAAAGAAAAACTTTGTGAACCTTCGTGGCCTTTGTGTTTAGGAAAAAGGAGTACAAATGAACGGCTGGCACGGCAGAATATTACGCGTAGACCTTACTAATCAAAAAACTTCCGTTGAAGAAGTCGATCCCCAGGTAGCTAAAGATTATCTGGGCGGGCGCGGTTGGGCGATCCGTTATCTCTACGATGAAGTCGATCCGATGGTAGAGCCTTTTGCCCCGGAGAATAAGCTTATCTTTGCCACCGGCCCGCTCACGGCGACGACCGCCCCGACCGGGAACCGTTATATGGTTGTTACCAAATCCCCATTGACGGGCGCGTTGGCACATTCCAATTCCGGCGGCGATTTCCCGACCTGGATGAAGCGTACTGGCTTTGATCTCTTTATCTTTGAAGGTAAGGCGGAGAAACCTGTTTATTTATGGGTAAATGAAGATGAGATCGAGATCCGTTCAGCGGAGCACTTGTGGGGGAAGGATGTCCCGGCGACAACCGATGCTCTTTTGGCGGAAACAAATGCAAAGGCGAAAGTCGCGTGCATTGGCCCCGCAGGTGAAAACCTTGCGCTGATGGCAGCCATCATGAACGATAAAGACCGTGCTGCGGCGCGATCCGGTGTTGGCGCTGTCATGGGTAGTAAAAATCTCAAGGGCGTTGTTGCTTACGGGCGCAAAAATCCCGAATTTGCCGATGACAAAGCCATGCGTGATCTCAGTCTGACCATCGCGAAGGAAGTTGGCGCGGATATGCTGGCTGGCTCTTCCCTGCGTCTTTACGGTACGGCTTACGTGCCGCAAGTAACAAATACGCTCGGTATTTTGCCCACCCGTAACTGGCAGACCGGTACTTTTGAAGGCACTGACCAGATCGATGGTGTTACCCTGACCGAGAAATATCTTATCAAGCCGAAACCTTGCTACCGCTGCCCGATTGCTTGTGGTCGCCTGACCGAAGTGCCCGATGGTCCCTATGCAGGTAAAGGTGAAGGCCCTGAATACGAAACCATTTCTGCTTTTGGCTCGGGCTGTGGCGTGGATAATCTTGCCGCTGTGACCAAAGCAAATTACTGGTGCAACGAGTTGGGGTTGGATACGATCTCGGCAGGTATGACCATTGCCGTTGCGATGGAAATGTACGAAAAAGGCATCATTTCGGATGAAGATGTCGGACAGCCGCTGCGCTTCGGCGATCCCGATGCGATGATCGATATGGTCCAGAAGATGGCCTACCGAGAAGGATTCGGAGACGCTCTTGCGGAGGGTAGCTACCGTTTAACAGAGAAATACGGCTGCCCCGAACTTGCCGTCACCACCCGCAAACAGGAATTTCCTGGCTACGATCCGCGTGGCTCGCAGGGGATGGGTTTGCTCTACGCAACATCCAATAAAGGTGCATCACATATGGAAGGCGACGTGGCGTATGAAGAAGTTTTCGGTGTCCCCGTCAAAGACGATCCGCACACGACTGAAGGCAAAGCCGAATTGGTCAAACGCTTCCAGGATGCCTTTGCCCTGATCGACGCCTCTGGTTTATGCGTTTTCCTGGCAGTTCGCTATGTCTTCAGTGCAGACAGAATGATCTGGCCTGTACGTTTGTCTCAATTGATGAAGTATACGACTGGCGAAGATTACACTCCCGAAGAGGTGCTGATCGCTGCCGACCGCGTTTATACTCTTGAGCGCCTTTTCTTGATGAAAGCCGGCTCTACGGTCGATACGCTCCCGCATCGTATGCTTAACGAGCCGCTGCCTGAAGGCCCCGCGAAAGGACGTGTGGCAGAACTCGACAAAATGCTGCCCGATTTTTACGTCGAACGCGGCTGGGACGAGAACGGCTGGCCCACAAAAGAGAAGCTGGAAGAGTTGGGCTTGGAGTAGTTTTTCAAATCACGCTAATATGAAAAAGGCTGGTCTCCAAAGACCAGCCTTTTTTGTTAAGTATTTTCTTTGTCAATCAGCAGCAATTGGCTCGACTTTGAGATTGTCCGATACCGCTTTCTTTGCTTGCGGGGATTTGAGCCCGGCGGTTATGAAAGCAGCGAGAACCAGCATTGCGGTAGCTAGAAGGTAAGCATTATCAAAACTCCCAGTTGTATCTTTGATAGTGCTTGCAAGCTGGGAAACCATAAAGCCGCCCAAACCCCAGGCAGTATAGGCGATGCCGTAATTTGTTGCCAAGTTCTTGGGTCCATAAAAAACTTTCATCAAAGCGGGGAATACGGCTAAATTCGCGCCATAATTGGCGCCGATCAAAGCTACAAAAACAAGTAAAACGGCGGGGTTAGCTAAAAATCCATTTGCAGCTTTGAAGAATAGTGCGCTGATCAGCAAGGCTTGTGCAAGAAAGGCAATAATAAGCACGTTCGTGCGGCCGATTTTGTCGGAAAGCATTCCGTATAAAACGCGTCCGCCACCATTGCCGATTGCAAGAGCAGAAACAGCAATTGCAGTCAGCGCGGGAAGTCCAATCTGGTCTCTTACTATGGAAGCAAGATTTCCGATCACCATCAACCCGGCACCACTGCCGAAGGCAAAAGCGATCCAGATAATATAGAATTGCCAGGTTTGGGTGGTTTCACGCACTGTGAAGTTAATAAGAGGTTTTTTGGCAGTCGTTTCCACCGTATCTTCTTCTTCAAGGACAAAGTCTTTGGGCGGGAATTTTATAAATTGAGCAAAACCAACAACGACAACTAGCATGCCTATGCCAAGGTAGAGCATTGTTGTCTGCAAGCCTAGTGATACCATCAATGCGCGAGCCAAGGGAGCGACCCAGGCAGAGCCCATCCCAAAACCAGCAACGACAATCCCGGAAATTAATCCCGTTTTAGAGGTAGGGAACCATTTGAGCGCAGCGGGGCCAGCTGAGCCATAAACGAAACCGATACCGGAACCTAAGAGAACGCCAAATGCAAGGGTGAAAATCCAGGGGGAACTGGAGAAACTGGAAATGATCACGCCGAGACCTGCCATTAGTCCACCAGCACTGACGATAGCCCGTGGGCCAAAACGATTCAGTAAGCGAGCACCAACGAAGGTCATGACCGAAAAGACCACGCAGGCTACAGCATAGGGTAATGATTGCTGTGTTTCTGTCCAGCCCCATTCAGCAGGGATATTGGCTTTGAAGATGCTCCATGCGTATAAAACGCCCAGAGCCAGTAGGGCGCCAGTCCCTGCAAAAGTGACCAGCCAGCCTTTGTTTTTTACTGTGTTTGAATTTTGCATGATCTTTAAGTATTCTCCTCATTATGACAGTTGTCTGACAACTTAAGTGGAGAGATTGTACGAGGTTGTCAGACAACTGTCAACAAGTTGTCTGACAACTTGATCAGACAAGCAGTTGGGATGAGAATGGCTGGCCCACCAAAGAGAAGTTGAAGGAACTGGGTTTGGAATAGACCGCAGATTTTCGCTGAGGTTTAAGATTGAGAGCCGATGAATTTCGTCGGCTCTTTTTCGTTATGGGGGTAGTTACTTTCCGAGAAGAATGGCATTTGCATCTCAAGCGAGCCTTTGGGATAGGGCGAATACCCTGCTTTCCCCGAAGCTATCTGACGACCTTGTTGGATGGTACCGGTGAGTTCTTTCCACTTTGGCATGAGGTTTATTCTATAGCGCGTTGCAGCCTCTTTCTGCTTCTTTTTGATGGTTGCGTAATTCTATTTAGATTTATGCTATTCTTATTAACGAGTTTTGTGATCCATTTTTCACAACTTGAAAAGTAAATATAATTCTGAGCAAAACTTATGGTTCGTCGATTTATCTCTTTTGCAATACTTTCTGTTGTTTGTACGTATTCTTCTTTTAGATCAGTTCTCCCAGTAGCCCATAAAACAATATTATCGGTGATTGGAAAGGAAACTTCGGAATGTTCTTTGCCAATTCCCAGCCACTCGAAGAAAAAAACGGGATTATCACTTGTTAGGAAGATAGGCCATTTATCAAAAACCAAGAATTGCCATGTCATATTATTTAAGACCTGAGGCACAGACGTGTTCTTTTCATCAAGTATTATTCTTTCCCAGATATCTTCAGGAGTAATTGCGTCATTGTATTGTATAGCTTTGAACTCCTTCCTTCGCTGGCTAATAATCTCTTTTTTGTCTGGGTTTTCAACTAATAGCGTATCTAATTCGTTATTTATCCGTTGAAGATAATTTTCTAAACTTTGAGGAAACCATTTTTTTGCCTTTTCTCGCATTCGAGGAACTCTTCGCATTAAAACACTTATATATTTTGCCAGAACCTCTTTATCATCTTGTGTCAGAGTTTCTCGCTCTCTTATTTTCTGAATTGCTGGATTAGCAGGGTCTTCGATTTCTAGAAGCTGTTATGCACTTTCACAAGATATAAGCTATTGATTTGGCAAAATTAT
>CAZASG010000013.1:0-81499 GCA_964487745.1 uncultured Anaerolineaceae bacterium
GATTAACAGAAGTTCTAAGACAAAGTAAAGTTTTTTGATTTGGAACCCATGCTTGACCCAGCAATATTTTTTACGAAAGGAGTTCCAAATCATGTCTGAAAAAGAACAAGGAACCGTAAAATGGTTCAATGGCAGCAAAGGCTACGGTTTCATCGAACGTGCATCTGGTGGCGATATTTTCGTCCACTTCAATGCAATCGTCGGTGAAGGCTACCGCAATCTTGAAGAAGGTCAGCGCGTTGAATTCAACGTCGTTGAAGGTCAGAAAGGCTTGCAAGCCGAGAACGTTGTTGCTCTCTAAGCACCAACTAGATTAAGAAAAAAACGGGACAGTTTTGAACTGTCCCGTTTTTGATTCTCAGGAATGCCTGCGTCGGCGGTTCTTCGATCTGGGTGATTGTTTACGCGATGGGGAGGATGCAGTACGTTTCTCCCGCGGGGGCCTGGGAGCCTGTCGCGGCGGCGCGGGGGCTTCATAATCGAAATCTTCGATGAAGAGACGTTTCATTTTCTGCTTCATGATCCTTTCGAGCCTGCGGATCATATCCTCATCATCCGGTGTGGAAAGGGTGAAGGCGTCGCCCGTGCGTTTGGCACGTCCGGTGCGCCCGATACGGTGGATATAAGCATCGGCAGTATCTGGCATATCGAAGTTGATGACGTGGGAGATGCTTTGCACATCCAAGCCGCGCGCGGCGATATCGGTCGCGACCATGATCTGAAATTGCCCGCTTTTGAAGCCTTTGAGCGCACGCTGACGTTGTCCCTGCGTACGGTTACTATGTAAACTCGTCACGCGATAACCTGCCTTGCCAAGCTGACGATCCAGTCGGCGTGCGCGGTGTTTGGTGCGCGTGAAGATCAAAACCGAATCAGTGGAAGTCTCTTTGAGCAACTCGAAAAGAAGAGCGCGTTTGAGATGCTGCCGCACAGGATAGAGCGCATGTGAGACGGTATGCGCGGGTCGGCTGATGCCAACAGAGATACGAGCTGGATTCGTTAGCGATTGTTTGGCAAGTTGCTCTACTTCTTTCGGGAAGGTTGCCGAAAAGAGCATCGTTTGGCGTTTGGCGGGAACAGCTTTGATAATACGACGCACATCGGGTAGAAAACCCATATCGAACATGCGGTCGGCTTCGTCGAGAACGAGTACTTCCACTTTATCGAGTTTCGCGTGTCCTTTGGAGACCAAGTCAAGCAAACGTCCGGGGCAAGCAACCACGATCTCGACACCCCGCTTCAATGCCTGGATCTGGGGAGTTGCCCCCACACCGCCGTAAACTGTGGTGCTGCGTAGGCCGGTTCCCACAGACAGGGCCCGGCAGGTGTCGTTGATCTGATCAGCAAGCTCACGGGTGGGCGTTACGATCAGCGCACGTGTCTGCTTGTGCAGGCCGCGCATCAATTTATTTAAAATCGGTAATACAAATGCAGCTGTTTTTCCTGTCCCCGTTTGGGCGGTGCCGATCAGATCCCTTCCTTTTATAGCAGCAGGAATCGCTCTTTCTTGAATGGGCGTTGGCACAGTATAACCAGCACGCTGGATGCCTTTCAACAGACGTGCATCCAGATTGAACTCAGTGAATTTCACAAATCTTCCTTTTCTTCAGGAGTCAAACAAATTGTCAAAAGGGGATTTAGGCGGATGCCCAAGAAGCTAATAACACAAGGACTGCTGAATAGATATTTCAAACAAGATGAGTAATCTAACCGATGAGAGCAGAGGTGTCAAGTAAGGCATATTACATCTATCACTATTTTATGAAAATTTGTCAGACAACTTATTGACACTCAGGGGTATATTTGCTAAACTATAGGTAGTTGTCAGACAACTTATCTGGCGATTTCTTTTTCCCTATTCAATCAATAAAAGGACGAAAAATGTCCACCCTTCTTGTTAAAAACGCTACGGTTTTAGTCACAATGGATAACCACCAGCGTGAAATTGCGTCTGGTGGTCTTTTTATTCGGGACGGCTTCATCGAGCAGGTCGGCAGCACTGACCAACTCCCCAAAACCGCCGATGAAATTCTCGACTTGAGCGGGCACGTCGTGCTCCCTGGCTTGGTCAACACGCACCATCATTTTTATCAAACGCTCACCCGCGCTGTCCCCGCCGCGCAGGATGCAAATCTTTTCAATTGGCTCAAGACCCTCTATCCCATCTGGGCTGGGCTACAGCCTGAAGACATTTATATTTCGACACAGACCGCTTTGGCGGAACTGGCATTTTCAGGATGCACGACCGCATCCGATCATCTCTATCTCTTTCCAAACGGATCAAAACTGGATGACCAAATTGCTGCCGCACTAGAAATAGGAGTCAGAATCCATGCATCTCGTGGGTCTATGAGCTTAAGCGAAAAGGATGGTGGACTTCCACCTGATTCCGTTGTGGACACAGAAGAAGCCATTTTGGCAGATTCCCAACGCCTGATCGAGCGCTATCACGATGCCAAACCCGGCTCAATGACACAAGTCGTCCTCGCGCCCTGCTCACCCTTCAGCGTGACTTCTGAGCTAATGAAGCAATCCGCTATTTTAGCACGCGAATATGGTGTTCAACTCCATACACATCTCGCCGAAACCGAAGACGAAGAGCAATTCTGTCTCGAGATGTTCGGTCACCGCCCCGTAGACTATATGGGCGAAGTCGGCTGGCTGGATGGCGACGTCTGGTTTGCGCACTCGGTCTACGTCAACGACGAAGAGATCAACACCTACGCCAAACATAATTGCGGCGTAGCCCACTGCCCCACATCCAATATGCGTCTTGCATCGGGCATCGCCCCGATCAAAGAGATGCTCGCCGCTGGCGTAGATGTCGGCATCGGCGTGGACGGTTCCGCATCCAACGACGGTTCTCATCTGCTCGGCGAAGCGCGCCAAGCAATGTTGGTCTCTCGTGTAAAAGAAGGCATTACCGGTTTCTCGCTCTCCAGTGATGATCGCAAATTGATGACTGCTCGCGATGCGCTACATCTTGCCACACGTGGCGGGGCAGCCGTACTCGGTCGCTCTGATATCGGTTCACTTGAAGTTGGCAAGGCGGCTGATTTCTTCGCCATCAAACTCAATTCGCTCGATTACGCAGGCGCATTGCACGATCCCGTTGCGGCGACCATCTTCGCCCAGCCTGTCAAAGCGAATTACACCATCGTCGGCGGGAAATTCATCATCAAGGAAGGGCAGCTCGTCACCATTGATGAGCAAAAGCTGGTTGAAAAGCATAATAAGGCAGCAAAGCGATTACTTAGTGCCTCATGAACAAATCGGACGAAGCTCTCCTGGATCAATATTTACAACTTCCTGAACAATTGGAGGAAGCCATCGCCGGTTTGGATGAAACTGATCTGGACTTGCGCAAAGGAGATGATTGGTCTATTCGAGAGATCGTTTGCCATCTTGTTGAAGGTGAACAACTTTGGCAGATCAACCTGCGTACGATAATTGGACTCAATGGTTCAAAATTCCCTTTTGAATGGTATTTTGAACTTTCCCAAACTCAATGGTCAGAACGTTGGGCTTATGGTACACGCAGTTTAAAAGTAATGCTTGATCTTTTTCACGCAAACATAAAATATTTGGCTGATATTTTGAAAAAACTACCTTCAAGTATCTGGGAGCATTACGGTCGAGTCACCTGGCCTGGCGCCAAAGAAGAAACTCATTTAACAGTCCGAGACATTATCGAAATTCATATTCGACATATGCAAGGACATACTGCTGATATAAAAGCGATCCGTGCTGTACACGGGTCTTAGGAAGGACGATAATGAAAAACTCCCTCCCCCTCATAAAAAAGCTTGTTGACGTCGCCATGGGGCGCGTCCCCGCCGATATGGTCATCCGTAACGGCGTTTGGGTCAGCGTTCAATCCGGCGAGTTCATTCCCCAAACAGATATCGCCATCACTGACGGGCATATTGCCTACGTTGGTGAAGACGCTTCTCATACCATTTCCAAAGACACTGTTGTGATCAATGCGGGCGGCAAATATCTTGTCCCCGGCTTGCTCGATGCTCATATGCACGTCGAATCGGGCATGGTTACCGTCACCGAATTTGTGCGCGCCGTTGCAAAACGCGGCACAACCGGCATGTTCATTGATCCGCATGAGATCGCGAATGTCTTTGGGCTGAAAGGCGTCAAGCTCATGGTTGATGAAGCCGCTGAGCAACCCATTCACGTTTGGGTGCAGATGCCCTCCTGCGTCCCCTCTGCACCAGGATTTGAAACCCCCGGCTCAGAGATCACCCCCGATGACGTTGCTGAAGCCATGCAATGGGATGGCATCATCGGTCTTGGTGAAGTAATGGATTTCCCGGGCGTCTTTAATGCCAGCGAAAAAATGATGGCTGAAATCGCCGCCACCCACGATGCAGGCAAAACTATTGGTGGGCATTATCCCACCTTTGATCTTGGTATAAATTTCCACGGCTACGCTGCTGCTGGCATCGAAGATGACCACGAAGGCACCCGTGTTGAAGATGCCATTGCCCGTGTCCGTCAAGGCATGAAGGCCATGCTCCGTTATGGCTCCGGCTGGCTGGATGTGGAAGGGCAAGTAGACGCCATTCTCAAACATAAGCTGGATCCGCGCCGCTTCATCCTTTGTACCGATGATTCACATGTGGAAACGCTAACAGAAGATGGCCATATGGACAGAGTGCTGCGTCACGCCATTGACGCAGGCTTGCCTCCGTTAACCGCAATCCAGATGATGACCATCAATACCGCCGAACATTTCGGCGTTTCAAAAGAGACGGGCATGATCGCCCCCGGTCGTTGGGCGGATGTGCTCATTGTCGAAGACCTGAGCAATTTCAACGCAGAAATGGTCATCGCCAAAGGACAGATGATAGCGGATAAAGGCAAAATAGCCATCGCAATGCCCCAGATCACCTATCCTGATTGGGCGCGAGATTCCGTTCACCTGGGACACACGCTCAAAGCCGAAAATTTTATCTTGAAAACGGAAGCCGGTTCGGGCACGAACGTCACGGCGAATGTTGTCGGCGTGGTCGAAAATCAGGCACCGACCGAGCATCTTAAGATGAAAGTTCAAGCCAAAGATGGTCAAGTCCACGTTGATATGAAGAACGATCTTGCCAAACTGGCACTTGTTGAGCGTCATAAAGGAACCGGTAGTGTAACCGTCGGTCTCGTGAGCGGATTTGGCTTCACAGAGAAATGCGGCATCGCATCCACAGTCGCACACGATAGCCATCATATGATCGTAGCAGGTACGAACGAAGCCGATATGGCAACAGCTGCCAATAAACTCGCCGAAATTGGCGGGGGACAAGTCGTTGTAAAAGATGGCAAGGTGGTTGGTTTGGTCGAATTGGAAATTGCCGGATTGATGTCTACAGAGCAAGCGGAAGTTGTTGCTGAGAAAGCAGCCACAATTTTGGAGGGCTTTAAAGCTTGCGGTTGTACACTGAATAACCCGAATATGCAGTTGAGTTTACTTGGGTTGGTCGTTATTCCCAAATTGCGAATTTCCGACCTGGGCCTGGTTGATGTAACAACGTTTGAATTTGTACCGGTATTAGAAGAATAGAGAAAAAATGGTCTTAACATCACCTTTTCAAAAATTACAAGCGGATCTGGCTAAACTGATCGCATCTGTACCAGCCGGAGAACGCCTGCCTTCAGAACCCAAATTGGCAAAACAAATGGGCGTTTCGCGGGCAACCTTACGCGAGGCAATGCGTGCCTTTGAAACACAAGGGTTGATCCGTCGGCGTCAGGGGGCGGGGACCTTTGTGGTCGGGCAGGCACCCGTCCTCGAAAGTGGCCTCGAGGTGCTGGAAAGCATCCAAACAATGGCAAAACGCATGGGGCTATCGGTAACGGTGAAAAATCTGAAGGTCGAAACAGTACCAGCCAATGAGAAACAAGCCCAAAAGCTGGGTGTCCCGATCAACACAAAGCTGACACGAGTTTCACGCGTGATCTGGACCAGTAAACGCGCAGCAGCCTACCTGGTCGATATCCTTCCAGATGAATTTCTTTCTAAGGATGAGTTTCCAAAAAAATTCAAAGGCTCTGTGCTTGATTTCATGCTTGAACGTGGCGATCTGCCTACTGTCGCAAAGATCGGGGTTAACGCCAGCAGCGCTAAAACCGCTGTAGCAAGGGCACTCGAAATTCAGCGTGGCGATGTTTTGCTTCGTCTAAGTTCACGAATTTATTTGGCTTCTGACCAGGTCGTTGACTACAGCTTGGGCTATTTCCTGCCCGGCTATTTCAACTTCCACATTTTAGGGCAAGTGCAATCGTAATTTTTCGGTTGATTATTGCAAATTTTTATTTCAAGAGGAGTTTTGCGAGAGAGATGGTACTTTCAAGAGAAGAAGCGGTACAAGAGATCCAAAAGAGGGTCGAGGCTTCAAGCGACGATATCATTCAATTTTTGCGTGATATTGTCGCTATTCCCAGCATGAACGGAGAGCTGAAGGAAGTTGGCGAACGGATCGCAGCCGAGATGAATAAGCTTGGTTTTGATGAGGTTCGTTTCGACAAGATGGGCAATATCATGGGACGCATTGGCAATGGCGAAAAAGTGATCGTTTACGATTCCCATATCGACACCGTTGGCATCGGCGACCCGAATAATTGGGAATGGGATCCATTCATTGGTAAGGTGGAAGACGGAATCCTTTTTGCGCGCGGTGCAGTGGATGAAAAAGGCTCCACCCCCGGCATGGTCTATGGTCTCAGCTTCGCCCGTGATTTGGGCTTGCTCGATGGCTGGACAGCCTGGTATTTCGGTAATATGGAAGAATGGTGCGATGGCATTGCCCCGAACACCTTCGTGGAAGTAGACCCGGGTGTTCGCCCCGACTTTGTCGTTATCGGCGAACCCACCAAGATGCAAATCTATCGCGGGCATAAAGGCCGTATCGAGCTAAAGATAACAGCTACCGGGAAATCCGCTCATGCAGCAACCCATTATCTAGGCGATAACGCCGTTTATAAAATGGCAGCTGTCATAACACAAATTCGCGAGCTGGACCGCCGCCTTCGTCTTGGTTTGGGCTCCCATCCATTGCAAGGCAATCCCACCGTTGCTGTGACCGACCTTAAAGTAACCACAGGGTCGCTTAACGCAGTTCCTAATGAGTTTACGATCTATCTTGATCGTCGCATCACTTCAAATGAACCCCATGATGAAGTAATTGCACAGATCAAGGGTTTGATCCCTGATTATCTACAGGGTGAAATCAAAGTCGAAGAACTTTTCTACGATGAGCCTTCCTACACGGGGTTCAAATTCCCTGTTTCGAAATACTATCCCGCCTGGGTGCAGAAAGATGATCATCCCATGACCCAAGCAGGCCAAAACACGATCAAAGCCCTTTGGGATGAAGAACGTGAACTGGATACTTGGGATTTCTCAACCAATGGCACTTATTGGGCTGGAAAAGCTGGCATTCCCTCGATCGGCTTTGGCCCTGGAGATGAGAAATTCGCACACAGAGGCATGGAACAAGTGCCTCTAAAAGAAGTCGTAGATGCTACAGAATTTTATGCGCTTTTCCCAACGATCTTAGCGGAGAAAATCGCAGAATAATAACAAATTTCAAGTAAGACCACATTTATTATTGAACTTAGGAGGTTCAACATGCGTAGTTTTGCAGGACGTGACATTCTTTCCCTCAAAGAATTCGAACGCAACGAATTCTTCCGTGTCTTTGAAGTTGCCGAGGAGTTGGAACCCTTCGCTCGCAACCGCCAGAATACCGATCTCCTGGCAGATAAGACATTGGTCACCGCGTTCTACCAACCTTCCACCCGCACCCGCCTGGCACACGAAGCTGCCATGCACCGCCTGGGTGGTCACGTGACCGGATTCTCTGATGCAAAAATGACACGCGCAGGCGACTTCTATCAGGAATCGATCAAAGATACCGTCAAGATGCTTGAATTCTATGGCGACATGATCGTTATGCGCCATTTCCAAAAAGGCGCTCCGCACGAGGCCGCAAAATGGGCGTCCATCCCCGTTTTGAACGGTGGCGACGGGTGGGGTGAACACCCCACCCAGATCCTGACCGATCTTTACACTGTACTCCGTGAAAAAGGCACCATCGATGGCTTGAAATGGGTTGCCATTGGCGATATGCGCATGCGTACCATGCACTCTCTTGGCCATGCACTGACCCAATTCGACTGCCCGATCACCTTTGTTGCGCCTCCCGGCATGGAAATGCCCGAAGAGTATGAAAAAGATTTCGATGCAATGGCACTGGATTACAAATATGCTGGCCACGTTGGCGATGTGATCGGTGATGCCGATGTCATCCTGGTCGAACCAACCGTACAGCCTGACTACACCAAAGCTCGCGATGAACGCACCGGCGACGAGGGCATGACCCCCGAAAACTACAAGATCACTGTTGATCTTCTGAAGAATAAGGCCAAATCAGATGCGATCTTGCTCCACTCCCTGCCCCGTATGGATGAGATACCTCCTGATGTCGATATCACCCGCTGGTCGCGCTACTGGCAGGAAGCCTTCAATGGCGTTGTGATGCGTATGGCATTGCTGGCTCTAGTTTCCGGGAAAATGGAATAAGCTTGGAAAAATCAAGTTAACCCGGCAGGGACACGATATATCGTGTCCTTGCCTACATAAATACTAATAGGAGAAATACGATGCAATCAGATTTACGAGGTCGAGACCTTATCGGTGACCTTGACTTCACAAAAGAAGAAGTCGAGACTATTTTGGACGTAGCCTGGGACTTAAAACGCAAACGTGCACTTGGCGAATCCCATGCTTATTTGCGTGATAAAACGCTGGCAATGCTTTTCTTCTTCTCCAGCACCCGTACACGCGGCTCTTTTGAGTCTGGTATGGCTCAATTGGGTGGACACGCAGCTTTCATTGAAAGCCGCACTACACAAATTTCTCATGGTGATACCGAAACAGAAATGGGCGAGATCTTTGGACGCTATTTCGACGGGATCGCCATCCGCCACGTGGACTTTGGTATTGGTAACCGTTATTTGAACCTGGTCGCCAGTGCATCCCGCGTTCCTGTGCTCAATATGCAATGCGAAATTTATCATCCGCACCAGTGCCTGGCTGATATTATGACTATCATCGAGAAAAAAGGTCGTAATCTACGCCGCAAGAAGATGGTTGTCTCTTGGGCATATGCTTCTTCTTACCTGAAACCGATGTCCGTGCCGCAATCGCTTGTTTTGCAAATGCCGCGCTTCGGTCTCGATGTGGTTCTCGCGCATCCTCCCGGATTCGAACTAATGCCTGAGATCATGGAGCAAGCCCAGGAACAGGCACGTCTCGCCGGTGCTGGTTTTGAAGTTACCGATGATATGGAAGAGGCCTTCAAAGATGCGGATATCGTCTACGCAAAATCCTGGGGTCCCCTGATGACTACACAGGATCCTGCTGAAGGCAAAGTTCTTCAGGACAAATACAAGAGCTGGATCACCGATCAGCGCAAAATGAATCTGGCAAAACCGGATGCGATCTATATGCACCCGCTTCCTGCCGACCGCGATATTGAAGTTACCAGCGAAGTCATGGATGGACCGAATTCGGTCGTTTTCGATCAAGCTGAAAACCGTATGCACGCCCAAAAAGCCGTCATGGCTCTAACAATGAGGTAACTCTATGGCAGAGAAAAAAGTAGCCGTTGTCGCTGTTGGTGGCAACGCTTTAATCGTAGACAAAACCAAAAAATCGATCCCCGATCAGTTTGACGCCATCAAAGAAACGATGGGGCATATCGCCGGGATGATCGAAGATGGTTGGGACGTGGTCATAACCCACGGCAATGGCCCACAGGTTGGTTTCATCCTTCGTCGCTCCGAATTAGCGATGAGTGAGTTGCATCCCGTTCCCATGGATTACGCTGGCGCAGACACTCAGGGTGCCATCGGCTATATGGGACAAAAAGCCCTTCGCAACGAGTTCAAGAAACGTGGCATAAATAAACAAGCCGTGACCGTCGTCACACAAGTCGAAGTCAGCGCAGATGATCCTGCCTTTGAAAAACCCAGCAAGCCCGTTGGGTCTTTCCTCGATGAAGAAACCGCCAAAGAACGCATGAAGCTGGGGCAGGATTTCGTTGAAGATGCCGGACGCGGCTGGCGTCGCGTTGTTCCCTCACCTTTGCCAATGAACATCGTTGAAGTCGATGCGATCAAAGAATTAATCGATGCCGGCTTCTCTGTCATCGCAGTAGGCGGCGGCGGTATCCCTGTCGTTGAGAAAGAGAACGGCAACCTGCGCGGTGTCGAAGCTGTAATCGATAAAGATTTCGCTTCCGGTTTACTGGCAAACAACATCGGTGCCGATCTGCTTATCATCTCCACCGCAGTTGAAAAAGTTGCACTCAACTTTGGCAAGGAAGACGAAAAGTGGCTCGATGAAATGACCGTCGCAGAAGTCGAGCAGTACATCACCGAAGGTCACTTCGCGCCTGGCAGCATGTTGCCCAAAGTTCAGGCAATTGTAAAATTCCTGAAAGAAGGCGGCAAAAAAGCTCTTATCACCGACCCGCCCAATATTCAGCGCGCCCTCAATGGCAAGACTGGTACCTGGATAGTTCCCTAAAATACAGTAAAATTCTGGCGATTTCATTTTGAATCGCCAGAATTTTTTACTATGACTCAAAAAGAGCACTCAACTTCGGTACATAAACCTTTTCTCTTCTTTGCCTTTCTCATACTTGCCTCCCTAATTATTTATAAAGCTTGGGTAGCAGATGATGTTTATCTAACTATTCGTTCTGTAGATAATTTTGTAAATGGATATGGGTTGCGTTGGAATATTCTTGAGCGTGTACAAATTTATACACACCCGCTGTGGATGTTCTTACTCTCCGCTTTTTATTTTGTCATCCGCAATCCAATGCTTACTTTTTTTAGTCTATCCATATTGGCATCTTTTATAACTATTTATCTTTTTGGGATTCATTTTACAGATGGTTATACAAAAATCATCATTGGCTTTTCTATTTTAATTTTTTCCAAATCTTTTATAGAGTACTCAACATCAGGACTTGAAAACCCTCTCACTCACCTTCTACTGGTCATATTCGCAATTATTTTTTTAGACAGGAAAGATTTTTCCTATAAAGATATCTTTTATTTATTCTTGCTTGCATCTTTGGCTGCTTTCAATCGAATAGATACTGTACTCATTTTTTTCCCGGCACTGCTATATATCATCTATCAAAAACTCGATTTTAAAACCTTTATCTACGCCAGTGCAGGCTTAGTTCCTTTCATTTTGTGGGAGATATTCTCCCTTATTTATTACGGTTTCCCATTCCCAAACACAGCCTATGCCAAACTCGCAACAGGCATAGATAAAACTCTGATCCTTCAACAAGGGCTTCGTTTTTATCACGATTCAATCACAAGAGACCCATTAACTCTTGTGGTTATTTTCAGCGGTCTGCTTGCTACCCTGTTTAGCAAAAAACATAAAGAAATATTGCTTGCTCTTGGCGGACTGCTGTATTTAGCATATATCGTTAATATCGGTGGCGATTTCATGTCTGGGCGATTCTTTTCCAGTACCTTGCTTCTTTCAGTAATCTTGCTAACCCGTCTACCTGCTCTTTTCCCCTACTCTTCATCTTCAGTAAAATACTATGCAGTATTCATTTTCATTATTCTTTTGCGCCTTACAATTATCAACACTATAAAAGTGCAAAATAGTGTAGTCCTTGATGCGTGGAGTCTCAGCGAAGCAGGGATGACTCTCAAAAATTTCGATTGGGAGCGTAAACATCCTGACGGGAAATGGGTAGCTAATGGACTACGTCTAAAAGAAAAAGGTGTAGAACTAAGCATCCAAGACACATCTGGGATGCTCTCTTTCTACGCAGGTCCTGATGTCCACATTGTAGACAGATATGGGCTTGGGGACCCTCTCCTCGCCCGTTTACCAGCAGAAGAGCAAGACAAAGTACTTATCGGACATTTCTATCGCACAGTTCCAGAAGGCTACTGGCTTTATCCTCATAGCTTTGGAAATGAGATCAAAGATAAAGATTTGCGCAAATACTATGAAAAATTATCCATTCTCATTCACAACGAGAATCTCTTCAGTAAAGAGCGCCTAGTCATGATATGGCGTATGAACACAGGTTATTACGATTATCTTATCGAAGCCTATCTCGCAGAAAACACACCATAAACTATGTTATTACGTTTCAAAAAGATCGTTTTCTCTCCCCCCATCATCCTGGCAGCCGCAACCCTCCTCGCCTACGGCATTCTCATCCCTCAACTAGGTTTCTATTGGGATGATCTCCCCATGAGCTGGATCCGCTACGAGTTGGGGCAAGATGCATTCACGCAATATTTCTCAACCAATCGTCCAGCTTGGGGAGTTTGGTACGGTCTTCTCACGCGCTATATTCCACACACACCGCTCCCCTGGCAAATTTTGGCATTCTTCTGGCGTTGGTTTAGCAGCCTGATGATCTGGGGTATCCTGCGCCAACTCTTTCCCAAAGAAAAAAAACTCGCTCTTGGTGCAAGCTTGCTCTTCCTTCTTTACCCGGGATTTAACCAACAACCCGTCTCCTTCGTCTACGGTTATCATTTCACAGTTTATACTCTTTTCCTTTTTTCCATCTTCACCATGTTGTGGGTGCTTCGTCGCCCACGTTTTACCTGGCTTATCACCACTTTGGGGATGTTGGCCTCAGCCTTGAACCTCGTTATGGGGGAATATTTCTTCGTTCTCGACTTGGTCCGCCCTGTTCTGCTTTGGTTTGCCCTCCCAGAGATACCTGCTCCTAAACAGCGAATACGCCACGCCTTTTCGGCTTGGCTCCCTTATCTGATCATCTTTCTCGCTGGGGTAGCTGGGCGTTCCCTCATCTTCAACAATCAGATATATGGCTACAGTCTGCTTGACAACCTTAGAATCGCTCCTCTCCTGACACTCTGGGATCTGATCAAAACCATCCTGCTCAGCTTCTGGACAACGCTTTTTGCAGCTTGGAGCCAAGCCTTCATTTTGCCCGATTTTTCCCTACAGGGCAAAGTCACTATTGCTATTTATCTTTTCATTATTCTTGCGCTTTTTATCTTCCTTTCACCTTTGCTCAAAAAGAAAAGTGATGAGCAAACCGAAAAAAACATATCAGCTAGTCTCCTCATTATCGGCCTGGGAGCAATGTTGCTCGCCGGTGTCCCTTTCTGGTTAACTGATCTCCCCATCACGCTAGGATTTCCCGCAAATCGCGCCACTCTTCCCTTTATTTTCGGGAGTGTTTTCGTTTTGGCTGGTATTCTGAATTTGATCCCAAACAAAATGCTAAATGCTGTCCTACTAACGCTATTAGTCGCCTTCTCAGCAGGGCGTCAATTCCTTTGGGCGGATGAATTCCGTCGCGATTGGCGCGTGCAGAAAAACCTCTTTTGGCAGCTCTCATGGCGTGTTCCTGCATTAGAGGAAGATACGCTCATCTTGCTTAATGAAGGTGCGCTCAAATTTTATGCAGATAATTCATTGAGTGCCCCACTAAACTGGATCTACGCTCCAGACACAACTGCTGAGCGTATCCCCTATATGCTTTTCTATCCACGCACACGTTTTGGGCTTGAAGGTGAAAGGCTGGCTGAAAACCAGCCCCTTATGCACGATTTTATCGCTGGAGAATTTCACGGCAATACTTCACAAATGGTTTTAGTAAGTTTCTCACCTCCAGGCTGTCTGCATATTGTAGACTCTGATCTTGATAATGAAAACAAATTCATCTCTGACCTTCTTCTGCGAGATGCGGTTCCCTACTCTCGCCCTGAACTGATTCTGCCCGAAGGTCAGCCTCTAATGCCCTCCATTTATGGAGCAGAGCCAAATCATGGTTGGTGCTACTACTATGAGAAAGCTGACTTAGCCCGCCAATACAGCGATTGGGATGAAGTCATCCGCTTGGGCGCCCAGGCTTTTGGTTCGGGAGACCACCCCAATGACCCAACAGAGAATTTCCCCTTTATCGAAGCATATGCGCACACAGGAGACTGGGCGCAGGCAGAGCAACTCTCCCGGCGTGCGTATCGAGTTTCTCCATCTTATATGCAATCACTTTTATGTCCACTTTGGGAACGTATAGAAAAAAACACATCCGATAACCCTGAAAAAGAAGATACTTTGCGCAGTATCAGGGCTACTTTTAGCTGCGAATAGAACTTAGGCGCTTTATCCTCTTGAAAGAGGAGTTCTAACAGTCGACAAAAGGACAAAAGGCTTTATCCTGTATAATAATTGAAGTCTGAAAGGAGGCTTTCTGTAAAAATTGCACATTTGAATATCAAAACGTTGTTCAAAATTTCAAACCTATTTATTTGAAGGAGTAGAAATGAATAAGAAAGTTTTGTGGTTCCTGAGTGTTTTAATGATTGCCGCTTTCGTGCTCTCTGCATGCGGCGGTGGCGCAGCACCTGCTGAAGAAGCCCCCATGGCTGAAGAAGCTCCCGCTGAAGAAGCTCCCGCTGCTGAAGAGGGCGCTTACCAGATCCCGACAGTTGAAGATGGCAAATACAATGTTGCTTTCGTTTACGTTGGACCCCATGATGATGGTGGCTGGACCCAGGCTCACGATGTTGGCCGTATGTGGGTACAAGACAACGTAGACAACGTTCACACTGCCTATGTTGAGATGGTTGCTGAAGGCGCCGATGCCGAGCAAGTCATCCGCTCTTTGGCTCGTGAAGGCTTCGATGTGATCTTCACCACATCCTTCGGTTATATGGATGCTTCTGAAATCGTTGCCGACGAATTCCCGGATGTAGACATTATCCACATCAGTGGTTTCAAATCGAACGAAGCTAACTTTGGTAACTTGATGGGCGCTATGGAAGATATGAAGTACCTCGCCGGTATGTTGGCTGGCTCCCGCGCAAAGATGGATGGCAACCCCAAACTGGGTTATATCGCCACCTTCCCCATCCCCGAAGAACTTCGCTTAGGTAACGCTTTTGCTTTGGGTGCTCAGGAAACTTGTCCCGAATGTACAATAGACGTCCGCTGGATCTTCACCTGGCATGATCCCATCCTCGAGCAGGAAGCTTCTTCTTCCCTCTTTGATGGTGGCGCTCAGGTTGTTATGACTGGTGCAGACACCCCTGCTCCCGCAGAAGTTGCTCCTGAAGGCAAATGGGGCATCACCTATGACTACAGTGGTAACTGTGTTGTAGACGCCTGCCTGACCTCCATGTACTGGAACTGGGGTCCTGTCTACGGCCGTATCGTAGAAGAATCCCGCGAAGGCACCTGGGTCGGTGGCTGGGAATACTTCGATGCTGACTCTGGCGCTATGGGCTTACTCGGCTTCCATGAAGGCGAAACTATGATGCCCGGCACCGCTGAACTCCCCGAAGAAGACCTCAAGCTCATCCAGGACACTTTGGATGCGATGCTCGCTGGCGAATTTGATCGCTTCGACGTCTTCGCTGGTCCGATCACCGACAACCAGGGCAACGTAGTTGTTCCTGAAGGTGAAAGCCTGCACCAGGAAGACCTTGATGGCTTCGCACAGTTCGGCAGCGCTTGTGAGATCTGCATGTACTGGTGGAACGAAAACATCACCGCCGAGCTCCCCGAGCTTGAATAATCCATCACCAAAACAGGAGGCGACCCTTCGGGGTCGCCTCTTCTTTAATCTATAGCACTTGACCAGACATATTCATCATTTTCAAAGCCATATTATTTTTCATTTTCATCATGGTATGATTTTCTAGTTCAAAACGACTTTATTCAGGAGCCTTGCCTATGACTTCAGCTTCCCCCCCTTATGCAGTTGAAATGCAGGATATCGTCATCCGTTTTCCAGGTGTGTTGGCAAATGACCATGTGAATCTCACCTTGAGTAAGGGTGAAATTCACGCCTTATTAGGAGAAAATGGCGCAGGAAAAAGCACGCTCATGAACGCCCTCGCGGGTTTATATAAACCCGTTTCCGGCACAATGAAGGTGCACGGTGAAACTGTTAGCTTCAACTCTCCTAAGGATGCCATTGCCAAAGGGATCGGTATGGTACACCAGCATTTTATGCTCGTCCCCACCCAAACGGTGACGGAGAATATTCTGCTTGGGCTGAATGAACCCAAGTTCTTTATGGACTTGCCCAAATACGATCAGAAGATCCGTGACCTGCAAGATCAATTTGGTCTAAAGGTTGACCCGACAGCCATGATCTGGCAGCTTTCGGTCGGGGAGCAACAGCGCGTTGAAATTCTGAAAACACTTTATCGTGGCGCGAATATTCTTATCATGGATGAGCCAACAGCCGTCCTTGCTCCACAAGAAATTGAAGAATTGATGAATACCATGCGTTCGATGACGGAGCAAGGTAAATCCATCATTTTCATCAGTCATAAGCTACATGAAGTCTCCAGCGTTGCCGACCGCCTGACCGTGCTCCGCAAGGGTGTTGCCACCGCTGAAGGTATTGATATCGAGGGCTTGAACAGCGAAAAACTGGCAGAGCTGATGGTCGGGCGCAAAGTCATTTTCCGCATTGAGAAGAAAGAACAAGAGCCGGGGGAAGTCGTTTTAGATGTACGCAATGTCAGCGCAAAAAACAATAAAGGCCTTAAGGCTCTCAATAGTCTCTCACTGAACGTTCGCAAGGGTGAGATATTGGGCATCGCCGGTGTTGCGGGTAATGGTCAGAGTGAATTGGCAGAAGCCATCACCGGGCTACGTCCGTGCACAGGCGAGATCATGGTAAATGGCGAAGATGTTGCCAACCACGAACCAAGCCTAGCTATCGCGAGCGGCGTCGCACACATCCCCGAAGATCGTACAGGTGTTGGGTCTGCCCCAAATATGACCATCACCGAGAATACGATCATGAAGAATTATCGTGAAGCCCCGATCGGGAATAAGTGGAGCATCAACTTTACTGAAGCGCGGGACCACGCTCGTGAACTAAAAGATGCCTACGATATTCTTGCCCCGAACGTGCGAACAATGGCACGTAAACTCTCCGGCGGCAATTTACAAAAAGTCATTTTGGCGCGCGAGATCACCACAAACCCCAACCTGATGGTCGCGATGCAACCCACACGAGGTCTGGACGTGGGCGCGATCGAATCCATTCAGCGTTTGCTACTCGCCCAACGCGAAGAAGGAACGGCGATCTTGCTCATCTCTGAAGAGTTGGAAGAATTACTTTCACTCAGCGACAGGGTTGCAGTTTTGCACGAAGGTGAAGTAATGGGCATCGTGGATGCCGAAAATGCAGACATACAGGAAATTGGTCTGATGATGACCGGTACAAAGAGGAGTGATGCATGAATCTCCCTTACAAGATAAAACTTGAAAAGCGCACCGAAGACTACCCAGGCTGGCTGCCTGCAGCCACATCTTTAGGCTCTGTTGTGGTTGCCTTTTTGATCAGCGGCATTATTTTGAAGTTCATCGGCGGAGACCCCGCTCAGGTGCTGGCATATTTCTTCAAAGCCACCTTTGGCTCCTGGGCTGTTTTCTCCGACACAATGGTCAAAGCCACACCCCTTATCATGGTCGGTTTGGCTTGTGCCGTCGCCTTCAAAATGAAACTCTGGAATATCGGCGCAGAAGGTCAATTCTATATTGGTGCATTCGCCGCCAGCCTTGTTGTGCTCATCCCGATGGTTGATCTTGAAACCACACCAAAATTCATCGTCATTGGTCTGATGATCATCATGGGCATGATCGGTGGTGCAATTTGGGGCTTTATTCCCGGCTATCTCAAGGCAAAATACAAAGTCAACGAGATCATCACCACCCTGATGCTCAACTACGTTGCCCTTTATTGGAATAACTTCTGGATTTTCGACAAATGGAGTGATGCAGGATTTCAGATGACGCCGACCTTCGACAAGGTCGCCTGGCTCCCCCGTCTTTCTGACTTGGCAAAAGAATATAAGGTCTTTTCTGGAATCACTCTCCATTTGGGCGTGGTATTCGGTCTAATCGCCGCCGTTGTTATTTGGTGGGTACTTGAACGCAGCCACTGGGGCTACCAGATCAAATTGATCGGCGATAATCCCAAAGCGGCGCGTTATGCCGGTTTGAACATCACTCGCAACCTCGTCCTCGTCATGATGCTTTCCGGCGCTCTAGCTGGCCTGGCAGGTATGTCTGAGATCAGCGGTGTCGTACACCGTTTGCAGGAAAAGATCTCCCCCGGTTATGGCTTCACGGGCATCATCGTCGCATGGCTGGCAAAACTGAATCCCTTTGCCGTCATCATCGTATCCATTCTCTTTGGTGCGCTCATCATCGCCGGACGTCAGATCCAACCTGCCGGTTTAGCCTATCTTTTGCAGGGCATCATCCTCTTCATGGTCATCAGCAGTGATGTTTTGCTCCGTTACAGAATTCGCCTTGTTCGCAACGAGCAGGAGGCATAAATGAATCTAGAAATCATTCTTCACGCAGGTTTAGCCACAGGCACCATTCTGCTCTTCGCCGCCATCGGTGAGATCTTCGCTGAGCGCGCAGGCATTCTCAATCTCGGTGTCGAGGGGATGATGCTCCTCGGCGCGATGGCTGGCTTCAGCACTTCCCTTGCGACGAATAATGCCTGGATCGGCTTGCTCGTCGCCATGATCGCTGCCGGGATTTTGAGTCTCGCGCACGGCTTGGTGACCATCCACTTTCAGGCAGATCAAGTTGTTAGCGGGCTTTCGCTGACCTTCCTCGGAACCGGGCTTGCCCTCGTTTTAGGAGAGGGTCTCACAGGTCAACATCCACCGACAATCCCCATCGTAGACATTCCCCTGCTCTCCCAAATACCCTTTATCGGGCCGGTTTTCTTCGCTGAACACAGCCTGCTCGTCTATGTCGGCTATTTCTTCGCCCCGCTGGCAACCTATTACGTATACAAAACCCGCCCCGGGATGCACCTCCGCGCAGTTGGTGAAAAACCATCCGCCGCTGATACTCTCGGCATCAGCGTTTACGGCGTCCGCTATTTCTACACCTTTGTCGGTGGAATGCTGGCAGGTTTGGCTGGCGCTACGATTTCCCTTTCCGTCTCCCCCGGCTGGTACAGCACCCAAACTACTTCCGGCCAGGGCTGGATCGCCGTCGGCTTGGTAATCTTCGCTCAATGGAATCCGATGCGGGCAGCCTTTGGTGGCTACCTCTTTGGGATGCTGCGCCGCTTCATCCTCGATCTGCAAGGTCCTGCTTTGCTCTTTGGTTTTGAAAACCCGCTCTATGTCAATTCCAACTATGGTTTCTTCCTTCAAATGATGCCGTTCGTTTTGACGATCGTAGCGCTTATCTGGGGTTCGCGGGCGGCAAGGAAAAAGAGACTCGGAGCGCCAGCCGCGCTCGGTGTGCCTTACATACGCGGAGAACGCGGGTTGTAGAGAAAAGCAAACTTCCGAAGTCTTGAAGACTTCGGAAGTTTTTGTTTAGCAGCTTGCTTGTACAATCACTCTCATATTTCACTCATAGAATGACAATGCAGAAGTACGACAATCTTGCATCCACTTTTCTTTTGTAAGCAATCCATCAAAAAAACAAGATGCCAAAACATATTTCAAATCAAAATTATCGTTCACAATATTTTTTGCATTTGAATAACCCTTTTTATGCACCCAATCCATTATTCGCCAGAAAAGAATATAACTGTCTAAGAACAAAACAGACTTTTGTTTCTTAAAATCATCAATATAAAATGCTGTTTCACATTTATCCATTAAAGTCATTTCCAAAACTGTCATTGCTGAATCAAACATATCTTTTTCTAGTTCTTCAGGGTTATTTTTATATTTCTTCACATCTAACTCATTAGCTTTTATTGATAAATTCCGTATAAATTGTTCAGAAAAGAGATTGCTTTCGCTTATTCTTTTCTCTGCCTCTCGCTTAAATAATGGTAAGTATTTTTCAATTTCTGTTTCATCTAACCCAATAAACCATCTCGTCTTTTGAGTGTCTTCATCAGAAATAACATCTTGTTCATTTACTGGTTTTCCTCGTGCAATTTCTTCTCTTGTTAATTCTCCTCTAGTTTTGGCATAAAAGATAGATAAAGGAAATTCTCTAAGATGTATAGAGTTCTTTTGAAGCATTGCTACGGCATCTCTAGCTTTAAACATTTCAACGAAAAAATCATCATTTAGGATAATTTCGTTCCCTTGTATCAATAACTGAAGTAACTCATCAGAGCGAGACATATTTACATCTAAAACATATTTCATAGGTCAACCTTGTGTTCGCAAAAAACTTTCAAACACTAAATGCTTAAAAACTCTTGTTTACATTACCCTTTGGCTTGCCCGATCACTTCCCGCTGGATGGGAAGAATATTCTCAGGCGGATCATCCAAATCGAAGAAGCGGGCTTCCAAAATTTCATCTTCTTTTATGATGATTTGCTGATTGTCATCAGCCAGTTTTGCCTGGAAATATCCTTCTAGACGCAATTTGTAGCCACTTTCAATACGCAGCAATTGAATTTCTCTGATATTCAATCCTGTTTCTTCGTAGACTTCACGCGCCAAGGCTTCTTCGAGGGTTTCTTTCCCCTCAATGATGCCGCCTGGTAAGCCCCAAACATCTTTGACCCAATGACGATGACGTTGTAAAAGCACGCTGCCATCGCTATCAAAAATAACGCCTGAAACACTGATCATATATTTGCTACTAATCAGCCACAAAAACCACCACTGCAACGATCCGCTCAGGCGGCGCCAGATCTGAAAAAGGGCGTCAAGCAGCATATTTAAGGTATATGGTTAAATTTGTAGACATGGGATTGCCTCCATAATAATGTCTGAGATGAGCGGGGCAATTATACTCTCACTGGTGATAAAATATTCATTACATATTTTCAGTAAATTTATAAGGATAAAAAAAAATGAGTGCTTTCCTCGGCTATGAATGTTCAATTTGTGGAAAAAAATATGGTCCCAATGAGATCACGTACACCTGCTATCAAGATGGCGGGAATTTGAACGTGCTCCTCGATTATGAAGCAATCAAAGAAAAATATGAGCCAGGCGACATCACCTGCCGCACCGAAACATCGCTTTGGCGATATTTACCATTGCTACCTGTGAGCAATCCCGGTGGTGAAGAGACTCCGCTCTACGCCGCAGGCTGGACACCGACGTTCTCCCTCCCCACCTTGGCTGAAAAACTTGGTTTAAACAATCTCTGGCTCAAGGATGAGAGCAGCAACCCGACCGCGTCCTTCAAGGATCGAGCAAGTGCGATCTTGGTTGCGCGCGCGAAAGAGATCGGTGCGGACGTGATCGTAACTGCTTCCACAGGAAATGCAGGCGCCGCGCTGGCCGGTATGTCTGCTGCAGTTGGGCAGAAATCGGTGATCTTTGCACCAAAGACTGCGCCTGTTGCCAAGATCACACAATTGCTGATCTTCGGGGCACAAGTCATGCTCGTGGACGGGAATTATGACGACGCGGTCGCTCTCGCTGTCAAAGCCGCAAACGAGTTCGGCTGGTACTGCCGTAACACAGGCTACAATCCCTTTACTGCCGAGGGCAAGAAAACTGCCGCCTTTGAAATGTGGGAATGGTCCCTTGAAGCCCTTCCTGAAGGCTCGCCCCCGCTGACGGTCTTCGTTTCAGTTGGTGATGGGAATATCATTTCCGGCATCCACAAAGGCTTTAAAGACCTGGTCGCTTTGGGCTGGATGAAGCAGATGCCGCGTATCATTGGCGTACAGGCAGAAGGCTCTGCCGCCATAGCCAATGCCTACAACGCAAGCACCGAAGACATTACGCCCGTCAGCGCGACAACGATGGCAGATAGCATCTCGGTTGATATGCCAAGTGACGGCGTTCGGGCATTGCGGGCTGCCACCGAAACTGGTGGTCAGTATGTGATCGTTCAGGATGAACAGATCTATGCTGCCATAGCGGAAATGGGTAAGGTAGGCGTTTTCGCGGAACCTGCCGGGGCGACAGCTTATGCCGGTTTGGTGGAAGCAATTTCAAAAGGAGTTGTGAATCCGACTGATCCTGTTTTGGTCTTGAATACCGGCAGCGGATTAAAAGACGTGAAAGCGGCGATGAAATCCGTGAGTGAAGCACCTATTATTGAACCAACCCTCGAGGCTGTGAAAAAACTTTTATGAGAGAGAAGTGGAGTACGCCAGCGCGCTACCTGACGCTGGTATTGCTGATTGCGTTTCTTGCGGTTTTAGGCTGGTATGCACGCTCGATGATCCAGCCTTTGATAACAGCAGGCTTATTTGCCTACATCATGATGCCGGTTGTAGATTTTTTCAAACACCGCCTGAGGATGAAGCACAAACTGGCTGTCAATTTGGTGTACTTCACACTGCTCTTGCTGGTTCTGGCTTCCCCTGTCATTTTTATCCCTGAACTGCTTGCGCAACTCCAGGTTTTTTCGGACGATCTGCTAGTGATCTACGAGCAGATGGTTGCTTTCTTCAATGAGCCGATCCAGATTGGGACTTTTGTGATCGATGTGAGCAATTATTTTCCCGAACTGGAAGCGTCGCTTGCTAATCTCTTGAGCAGCCTACCCGAACAAGCGCTGCATCTGATCGAGAGTGCTTCGCGCAATACCGCCTGGTTTTTCGTGATCGTTGTAGCGGTTTATTATCTGCTGATGGATTGGGATAAGCTGCGCGAAATGCTGATCAGGCAAGCGCCGGAAGCCTACCGGCAAGATGCGCACCTGATCTTTTTGGAGATCAAGGAAATTTGGGCGGCTTATCTGCGCAGCCAGATCGCGCTGATGTTCATCGTGGGGGTCGTTTTTTCGATCGCGTGGCTGGCAATCGGCTTACCTGGCTCACTCATCATCGGCATCCTAGCAGGGATACTGACCATCATCCCCGATCTGGGGCCCTTGATCGCTGCTATCGTGGCGATTGCCGTCGCCCTGCTTGAAGGATCACTTTATTTGCCCCTTTCAAATTTCTGGTTTGGCGTGCTTGTACTTGTCATCTACATGGTGCTGATCAACCTGAAGAATATCTGGCTGCGCCCGCGCCTGATGGGACGCAGTGTACATTTGCATGAAGGCTTGGTCTTTATCGCTATCATCGGTGCGGTGCTGCTGCAAGGGATTTTGGGCGCGATTATCATCGTGCCGGTCATCGCTTCGGCATTGGCGATCGGGCGTTATTTGAGAGCGGGAATTTATGGGGAAGAACCTGTCTTGCGTGAAGATTTGTACGAGAAAGAAACTAAGACTGAGAGTAAAGAAGAAGAAGAAGAAGAAGAAGATAAATAGGTATTAGAGAAGATAAGAAGAGCGTGGATGAAATTTCATCCACGCTCTTTCACTTAATCTATTTGGACCAGCTTCTTCGGTTTCTTACGCTTCTTCGGCAGCGGCATCGGGAACTTCGTCCGGCGCTCGCCATCATATTGATAGAGCGCATTCGCCACGGCTGCCGCAGTCGGGACGAGACCGATCTCGCCAACGCCTTTCGCGCCATAGGGACCCAGTGGATCGGGCACTTCGACGCCGATCACTTCGACGGATGGCATCTCTTTGGCACGTAAAATGCCCATCTTGCGTAAATTCGTTGAAAGCGGAACACCATTTTCCATTGGCAGGTCTTCTGTCGTGGCGTAACCGATCCCCATGTGAATAGAGCCTTCAACCTGCCCTTCAAAGAGCATCGGGTTGTAGATCTTCCCCGCGTCATGGGCGGCGGTCACTTTGTCGATCTGACCGTCATCATCGATGGAGACGAGTTGAGCAGCGTAGCTATAGGAGTAATGCGTGATGGGTTTATCGGTGACGGCATCGGGTTTGGTCGTAAAATCGACGATCCACTCGCCGAAGTATTCGTTCCCAACCAGATCGGCCAGGGTGTTATGTTGAAGGTCTTCATTCAATTTTTTGCAGGCATCCAGGAGGGCATTTCCAAGCAGGGATGTCGCCCGCGAAGCGGTGGTCATACCGGCATTCTGTTCGGCAGCGGTATCGACGCGCACCTCGATCATATCCGGGTGGATGCCCGTTTCATTGCAAACCAGTTGACGGGCGATCGTGTTCACGCCCTGCCCCATCTCGGTCCAGCCGTGATCAATGATCAGCTTATCCGGCGCAGCGATTGTCAGTAGCGCGGATGATTCATCCGGCATCCCGTTACCGATGCCTGTATTTTTCAATCCACATGCCAGACCGGCATTCTTGGTTTTATAGAACTCATCCTTGATCGCTTCGAGGGCACGCTTGACGCCCACCCCACCCAGCAAGACCTGCCCAGTGGTGGTTTTCGAACCATCTTCCAGAGCATTCTTGTAGCGGAACTCCCAGCGGTCGAAATCACCCTGTTCGCAGAGATCGTCGATGGAGCTTTCCATGCCGAAAGTGGCCTGATTGACGCCAAAACCGCGCATCGCGCCGCAGGGCAGGTTGTTAGTATAAACCGCAAAGGCCTCACTATCCACCACCGGGACATCATACGCCGCAGCCGCATGGCTGGCGATACGCGTGAGCACCTTCGCGCCCACCGAAGCGTATGCGCCGGTATCACCCACAAAACGCGCCTTGAGATAAGTCAGCATTCCATCAGCATCACAACCGAGTTCATAATCCATCCAGACTGGATGACGCTTGGGATGCATGATGATCGACTCATCGCGCGTCAGATGCACCTTGACGGGCATGCCCATTAGCTTGGCTGCCAGCGCAGCGTGCCCCTGAACACTCAAGTCTTCTTTGCCTCCAAAACCACCGCCATTCGCCACAAGAATAACGCGCACCTTTTCGAGCGGTAATCCTAAAATCTTTGCGATCTGAGTACGATCTTCGTAAATACCCTGGCTCTGCGAATAGACTTTCACACCCTCACCATCGGGCAATGCTACGGCAGCTTCCACTTCCATAAAGGCGTGCTCCACGCGCTGGGTTTCATAAACACCCTTCGAGATATAAGCCGTCTTCTTTTTCGCTTCATCCATATCACCACGCACAAAAACAGGATTGGCAAGGATATTGCTTGTATTTGGGTGGACTTGCGGGGATTCAGGCTTCATCGCCTCGTGCATATCGCTCACAACTTCCAGTGGTTCATACTCGACCTTGAGCTTGCTCATTGCATCACGAGCAATCGCTTCGGTCTCAGCAACGACACACGCCAACACATCACCGAGATAGCGGGTGATCTCCCCTGTTGCGATCATCAGAGGCCAATCCTGCGAGATCAAACCGATCATGCGGTCACCAGGCACATCGTCCGCGGTCAGGATGCGTAGCACACCTTCCACGCTCTCTGCTTCTCGGGTGTCGATCCCAAGCACTTTAGCGCGTGGGTAATCACTGAACTTCAGCGCACCATGTACCATCCCCTCGATGCGGATATCGTCCGTATAGTCGTGATCGCCCAAAACCAGCTTCTGGGCTTCGTATTTGGGATGTCGTGATCCCAATTTCCCTTCGCTGGTCGGGGTGGGGATCTCTTTTTCTTCGCGGATCGCTTCTGCCGCGTATTGGATCGAATCGACTACTTTAGCATAGCCGGTGCACCGGCAGATATGCGGGGTTAGGGCCTGCTTGATCTGCTGCTCGTTTGGCACGGGATTAATATTAATAAGTGAATTTGCACGCATCACAATGCCAGGGGTGCAAAAACCACACTGTACGCCGCCCTTTTCGGCAAAAGCATTTGCAAAAATTTCACGGCGATAATCGCCAAGTCCATCCGGGGTGGTTATTTTAGCTTCACCGATCTTCTTCATCGGGGTGATACAAGATAGCTTGGATTTCCCGTCAATATTTACAGTACATGCGCCGCAAGAAGCTTGCCCAGAACATCCGTCTTTCACCGATGTAATATTTTCGTGTTCACGCAAATAAGTTAAAAGCGAAATTTCAGGATCGCCATCAAACTCTTTTTCCTGTCCGTTTAGTGTAAATTTCATTTATAACCTCTTCATTATGAGGAAAGCGGGGAAACGTCAGACCTATTAAAACATAAGCAATCTACTTTTACAAGGATGGGAAGAATGGATTCAGTTATTTGTCATGCCAATTGCCACCAAATATACTTATTTTCACAAATTACTTGCCTTTTGGTTTAAATTATGCTAAAAATAAAAAAGTCAGACGACTGTCCACTCCTATTTAAAGGTCTTTAATGCTTGTAACTCGTTCAAAGTCCATCGTCGAGCAAGTGAATGAAATTCTTCGAGAAAGAATCGATGATGCGACTTATAAACCGGGCGCACGCTTACCCTCAGAAAGTGAATTGGCAGAAGAATTTGGGGTTAGTCGAGCTACCGTACGCACGGTTTTGGCAAAATTATCTGTAGAAGGGCTGATTTTGCGCCGCCAGGGCGATGGCACCTATGTCAACGAGCGAATACAGGATGTGAACACACATCTTGGAGGTTTATGGGATTTTTCCCGTCTCATTGAAACAAGCGGTTATGCCGCATCTATCGAAGCCTTATCGTTAGAACTAACAGAAGCAACCGAAGAAGAAGCACGCGCTTTGGCAATTGTCACCGGCGAAAAACTTCTATCCATGCAACGTTTGTTTTTTGCCGATCAGACTCCCGTCATTTTAGCCCACAATCTAATCCCGCAGAAATTTCTTTCGACTCCTATCGAAGAAATTGACGGGAATTTGCATATTCGTGGTATTTTGAAGAAATATTGCGAAAAGGAAATTGCTTTTGCTGTCACCGAAATTTGCTCAGCGTCTGGAGATGATGCCGTAAAGACCCTCCATTTAGAAAATAATACCCATCTTCTAAATTTGAGAATGTCTTTTTACAGCAAAGATAATCATCCCCTCGCGCTGGGAAATAGTTATTTCGATGACAGCAAATTACGCCTGCGCCTGGTACAAGCGTGGAACTAGCATCAAAACGCCATATAGTTTAAACTTGGGCAGGTACGTTGATAGAAGACGGAAAGATTGTCTTTTTGTAGGATAGAAGAACGATATTCGGAGGAGGAGCCATCTGACTATGCGATCTCGACTGAACTCTTTACTCGATGCGCTTTTACCAGTTTTCGCAACCTTGGCAGCACTTGGGGTGGGAACGATCTTGTTGCTCATCCTGCGCGTCAATCCGCTAGAGGCTTACGGTGCTCTCTGGGAAGGCGCATTCGGTAGCACAAACGCCATTGCTGAAACACTGGTCAAAGCCACACCGCTCTTGCTCGTTGGCTTGGGCATCTGTATTGCCTTTCGCGCGAACGTGATTAACATCGGCGGCGAAGGCCAAATGATCATTGGCGGCATCCTTGCCACACAAGTTGGGCTAACCTTTACTGATCTACCCGGGTGGCTGGTCATTATCATGGCCATTTTCGCAGGGTTTCTCGGTGGCGCTATTTGGGGTGGCATTCCCGGTTTTCTGAAAGCCTATTTCCGTGTCAATGAAATTCTCAGCACGGTAATGATGAATGCCATCGCCGTCCAGATAATGAACTACCTTCTGCGCGGACCGATGATCGACCCCGCGCAATTGGAAAAAGCCTCCAAAATTCCCCAAACAGCTCGCTTGCTGGATGCCTTCCGGTTGCCACGCCTCGTCCCAACCCGTTTACACATCGGTTTCCTGATCGCCCTGATTTTGGCAATCCTTGTATATCTCCTTCTCTGGCGGACAACTTTAGGATATCGCATCCGCGCAGTGGGACAAAACCCGCACGCATCCCGTTATGGCGGCATCCAGGTTCGTCGACGTATCGTGACAGCCCTGCTTCTAAGTGGTGCCTTTGCCGGATTAGCTGGCGCCATCCAGGTTTACGGCGTTAACTATCGCATGATCACAGATGGCTCTGCATCCGGCTTCACGGGTGCTGCCGGCTTCAATGGCATCGTGGCAGCTCTCTTCGGTCAACTCCATCCCATCGGTACAATTCCTGCTTCAGTCTTCTTCGGCGCTTTGCTCGTCGGCGCAAATAAGATGCAGCGTGCTGTTCAAATCCCATCCGCTCTAATTACCGTGATCAATGGCTTAGTGGTTGTCTTCGTTGTCGCCAGTGCGAAATGGCGAAAAGACCTGCAAAAACAACGCATTGCAGAAGCCCGACAGGAAGAAAAAAATCCACCGCTTGATCTCCTACTAGAAGACAAGAAGGAGGATGAATCATGACCGAGCTACTTTCTGCGGAAGTCATTATTGCCATCCTGACATCGGGCATCCGCCTGGCTACTCCCTATTTATATGCTGCTATCGGCGAGACTTTTAGTCAACGCAGTGGTGTGCTCAACCTCGGTGTGGAAGGGCAGATGCTACTTGGCGCATTTGTTTCCTTTTACGCTGTCTTTAGAACCGAAAACCTCTGGCTGGGGCTTTTGGTCGCCATGCTCGTTGGCGCTCTAATGGGACTGGCGATGGCTTTTGTCACCGTCAATCTGCACGCAGCACAAGGTATTAGCGGGATCGGTTTTTATCTCTTTGGTTTGGGCATGAGTGAACTGCTCTTCAAAATGCTGCTCGGCACCGTCGAGACTGTCAGTGGCTTCGCTGTTGTGCCTGTTCCCTTGCTAAGCAATATCCCTGTTATCGGCGATATTTTCTTCAAACAAAATATCCTCGTTTATTTTGCCTTTTTGCTTGTCCCTCTGGCTTGGTTCATTTTAAACAAGACCACGCTGGGTTTGAAAATCCGCTCAGTGGGCGAAAATCCCGAAGCCGCTGACACAGTCGGTGTTAGCGTGGCACGCGTCCGCTATTTCACCATTATTTTAGGCGGAACCCTCTCCGGGGTCGCGGGCGCATCGATGTCCATCGCCCTTCTCAATGTTTTCCAGCAGAACATGACGAGTGGTCTTGGCTTCATTGCCGTTGCTCTTGTCTACTTCGGCGCATGGAAACCCTGGGGCGTCTTGGGCGGTGCACTGCTTTTTAGTATGGTTCAGGCCATTCAGTTGCGCATGCAAATCATCGACAGTATCACCATCTCCCCCGATCTTGCTGTTATGTTGCCCTATATCCTGACCATTATCGTTCTGGTTGCCAGTGTTTCACGGGTACGTTCCCCTTCGGCGCTGACAAAACCGTTTGATCGTGGCGATTAATTTAGTAAAATCCACCAACCAATTATGGTGGTTTACTCAAAATTCATTTCATTCAACCATTAGATAAGGAGAAGAAAATGAAAAAGAATTTGCTTGTTGTTTTGGTGTTAGCGTTCGCTTTGGTCTTGAGCGCTTGTGGCAGTGCCCCTGCTGCTGAAGCACCTGCGGAAGAAGCTCCCGCAGAAGAAATGCCTGCTGAAGAAATGGCAGACCCCTTCAGAGTTGCGATCATTATGCCCAGCTCCATCACCGACCTGGCTTTCAGCCAGAGCATGTTCGATGCTCTTCTGGCTGTTCAGGAAGAAATGGGCGGCGAAGAAGCTATGGAAATCGCATACTCTGAAGGTATGTTCGTTGTAGATGATGCCGCAGCAGCCATCCGCGACTATGCTTCCGAAGGCTACGATCTCGTGATCGCTCACGGTTCGCAGTACGGCTCCTCCCTTCAGGAAATCGCTCCTGACTTCCCCACCACGGCTTTCGCTCATGGCACCACCCTTGAAACTTTTGTAGACGAAGGCATCAACAATATCTTCGCTTATGAAGCTGATGCCCATGAAGGTGGTTTCGTGAATGGCGTAATGGCTGCTAACCTGACCGAATCCGGTGTTATCGGCGTTGTAGGCCCCATCGAAGCCGGTGATGCTGCACTTTATGTTATCGGTTTTGAAGCCGGTGTTGCTTCCGTCAACCCTGATGCAACCGTCAACATTAACTGGATCGGCTCCTTCTCGGATGTCGCCCTCGCTGCTGAAGCTGCCAACACGCACGTTTCCGCTGGCGCAGACGTAATGACCGGTACCGCCCAGATGGTTGTTGGTGCAATTGGTGTTGCTGAAGAAAATGGCGCACTCTGGTTCGGCACTCAGGCCAGCCAGGCCTCCATTGCTGAAGGCACCGTTGTTGCCAGCCAGATCTATGACTGGACCGTTGTTCTTGATGAGATTATCGCTAATATTGACAATGGCGTATATGGTGGCGAAGCTTACACCATCACCCTCGCCAATGGCGGTCTCTTGATGGACTACAACGCTGGCTACGATCTTGCCGACGATGTTAAAGCCGCCGGTGATGCAGCAGCCGCTGGCATCATTGATGGCTCCATCGAAATCCCTGTAGAGTAATCTAGTTTTTCGAGTGTAGGCAGGCTTCTGCCTGCCTACACTTCTTTCAAAAAAGCATGAACTTTTTCGCGTTTTTTTGAAAGAAGAAGAGAAGAAATCAATCAAAGGACAAAGTGATGAGCGATAACAAACTCCCCTCTGGCCATACCCGCATCGACAACCTGGAAATGCGCAATATCACCAAGCGCTTTCCTGGCGTACTCGCTAATGCTAACGTTGATTTTGACGTTAAAGCAGGTGAAGTTCACGCACTTTTGGGTGAAAACGGTGCAGGCAAAAGCACGCTAATGAAGGTTCTTTATGGTTTATACGGGCAAGATGAAGGTGAGATTTACCTAAACGGGAAATCCATCAGCATTAGCTCCCCCACCGATGCTATTAATCATGGCATCGGTATGATCCACCAACACTTCATGCTCGTTGAAACCCTCACTGTTGCCGAAAACGTCGCCTTGGGGATGCCCTCCACGCGCGGGTTTATGACCGATCTCGACCGTGTCTCTGAGCGTATCCTTGAGTTGGGTAAGATCTACGGTCTCGAAATTGACCCCAGCGCCTATATCTGGCAGCTTTCTGTTGGGCAACAGCAGCGTGTGGAGATCATCAAAGCACTTTATCGCGGAGCAGCTCTGCTCATTCTTGATGAGCCGACTGCCGTATTAACTCCCCAGGAAGTGAAGGAATTCTTCGTTATCATGCGCCAAATGGTTGCGGATGGGCATGGATTGATCTTCATCTCACATAAACTTCACGAGATCATGGATATTTGTGATCGCGTCACTGTCTTACGTGATGGACACAAGATCGGGACCAAGATCATCGCCGATATCACCAAATCTGAACTCGCAAACTGGATGGTCGGGCGTGAAGTCAGTATGACCCGTGAACTCGAAGAGATCCCGCTGGGGCCAGCACGTCTGCAACTCAAGGATGTAACCTGCAAAAGTGACCGCGGAACGCCCGCGCTACGTAACGTCTCACTGGATGTCTATTCGGGCGAGATTTTAGGGGTAGCAGGTATTTCTGGTAACGGTCAGCGAGAGTTAGCGGAAGCAATTACCGGTTTGCGCGAGGTCACGGGCGGCACCGTGCTTCTCGAGGGGCAGGATGTCACCAACTTCCGTCCAGGCATTCTTACAGATCGTATGCTTTCCTATATCCCTGAAGAGCGTATGAAAGACGGCATGATCAAGGATTTCACCATCTCCGAGAACATGATCTTGCGCGAGCATCATAAAAGCCCCTTTGCTGAAAAAGGTTTTCTGATGCTCAAAACCATTGCTAAACACAGCGACAATCTGATCGATCGCTTCCGCGTAAAAACCCCTTCCCGCGAGACCAAAGCAGGCAGCCTTTCCGGCGGAAATATCCAGAAAGTGGTTTTAGCACGAGAGATCTCTCGCCAACCACGTGTGCTGGTCGCCGCCCAACCTACACGCGGGCTGGATGTTGGCGCAACTGAATATGTTCACGCACAGCTCATTGAGCAACGTCGAAACGGCACAGCGATTATGATGATCTCGGAAGACCTTGATGAAGTGATGGCGGTCTCAGATCGTATCGCCGTCATCTGCGAAGGTGAGATCATGGGCATCGTTCCTCGTGACGAAGCCACCCCCGAAAAACTCGGTTTGATGATGGCAGGTGTTGTCCCCGAAGAAGCCTAGATCATATTACAAGAAAAGCAAAACTCGGTTTTTTGGAGTAAACTTGGTGAGCGTCCCTCCTAGATGCAATCAAGCACTCTGAAAGCCGAGTTTTTTGTTTCGCTAAATTAAACACAACCATAAAACCTTCTGAACAACTTCTGAATACTTTTTCTCTATATTTTGGATATAGAAAAAATCAGCAGACAGACAGGAAAACTAATGACCAAAAAAATCACTCACTCAGTTGTTGCCCCGATCTATAACGAAATAGAAATCGTCGATGAATTTTGCAAACGTGTAGCGGATGTGATGGGCTCCACAGGCGAGACATGGGAACTTGTTCTCGTCGATGACGGCTCAACCGACGGCTCAACCGAACGCATATTGGAACTTGCTTCCGCTAATAAAAACATCCGCCCGGTGATCTTCGCTCGGAACTTCGGGCACCAGATCGCGATCACCGCTGGCTGGGATTACGCTCGTGGAGAAACTGTCACCATCATCGACGCTGATCTGCAAGATCCTCCCGAAGTTATTCTCGACCTGATTGAAAAATGGAAAGAGGGTTACGAAGTGGTCTATGCCGTGCGTGCGGAACGTGAAGGAGAAAGCTGGTTCAAACTCGCAACAGCTTCTCTTTTCTACCGTCTGATCTATAGCATCACCGACGTGGAAATCCCTCTTGATACAGGTGATTTCCGTCTGATGGATCGCAAGGTGGTCAATGTACTAAAAACCATGTCAGAACGCCATCGCTTCCCACGCGGAATGTCTGCCTGGGTTGGTTTCAGACAGATTGGTGTGGAGTATAAACGCGCAGCCCGCTTTGCTGGCGAAACTAAATACCCCTTTAGAAAGATGTTCAAGCTCGCTCTAAACGCGATCACGAGCTTCTCCTATTTCCCTTTGCAAGTTGCCAGTTATTTCGGATTCGCATCCGCAGGGCTCGCGATCGTTGCCATTCCCGTAGTCGCGGTCATGCGTATGACAGGCTCACATTTCTTCGAGGGGCAAGCCACCACACTGATCTCGGTGCTTTTCCTCGGTGGAGTACAACTGATCTCGCTGGGCATTCTGGGCGAATATATTGGCCGCCTCTACGATGAAGCCAAGGGACGTCCGCTTTATATCGTCAGCCGTGCCCCAGAAGAAGAGTAAACCGCCAGGAAAACTTTCTAAAACTTCATCAGCATAACCCTAAATCAAGCCGCCTCTTTGGCGGCTTGAGCACTTGTTCAAGTTCTTTATAAAGTCGTAGAAAAACTAGTATTTTAGAGGTATGAAATGAAAAGAAAAACTATCGTCCTTCTTGCTATTTTGTCGTTATTATCAGGAACCATCGCCTGTTCTTATATCGCAAACGTCACTTCCCCACTGGAAGAAGCAACACCAGCGCCGAACACAACACCGGAAACTCTTTTTGAAGAAAAAGAGTTCACAGAAACAGGTTGTTTTTACGATAGTTCAACAGATGAGATTCAATATTTTGTTGAAGAGGGCGCTTTCCACATTGATGTCCTTGTCCCAGAATGGTATGCGCTCTCCCCCTGTCTAGGTAAAGATGATTTTACTGATTTCATCCTCGAAGTAGACGCCACACAAGTAGCCGGTCCCGATCACAATCTTTATGGCATTATGCTGCGTTATAACGATAGCGCACGTGAATATTACTACTTCGCTATCTCAGGCGATGGAAATTACACATTGGTATTCGATAACCTCGATGCACAGGAGCCAACGACAAAACTCATCCACTGGACACCCTCTTCTGCGATAAAAACGGGAGCCAGTACCAATCACATCAAAATCGTAGCAGTTGGAAACACTTTCGAACTATATGTCAATGACCAGCTTCTCGATACTATTCACGATGAACGTATTTCCAGTGGCACGGTCGGCTTTGTGGTAGCTACATCTGAAGAAGGTGGCGCTCATATAAAATTTGACAACATCATGGTCACTGCACCATAATATGTAGCTTCGTCATACAACTTGGAATTCAAAAGGCAGTTTTTGATGCTCTCATCAGAAACTGCCTTTTTTAGGAGAACATGAACCTTTCATTCTTTCGTGATACGGATTTCATCCGCAAAATGCTCAGCTTGGCAATTCCAGTTGCCTTCCAACAATTTATCACTGCCGGGCTAAATATGGTCGACGTGCTCATGGTTGGTCAGCTGGGCGAGGCCTCTATTGCCGCCCTTGGCTTGGCAAACCAGATATTCTTTTTGTATATCCTCTTTCTTTTTGGTGTCACTAGCGGAATGGCGATCTTCACCGCCCAATTCTGGGGAAAAGGAGATGAAGAAAGTATTCATAAAGTAACGGGCATCAGCTTGAGCGTTGCCTTACTCGTTGGCGTACTTTTTACTTCAGCGGCTACATTGATCCCGGAAACAATCTTGCGGTTTTACACAGAAGATCAAGAGGTCATCGCACTCTCAAGCGGATATCTAAGGATTGTCGGGATATCCTATCTCTTCACCGCCATTGTGACATCCTACTACGCAGTTTTACGCAGCATCACGCGCGTAAAACTGACCGTCGTTGTCAGCGTAGTTGCCTTGATTCTGAAATCCATTCTCAGTTATATGCTGATCTTTGGGGTCGGCGGCCTGCCCGCCCTCGGCGTGCGCGGCGCCGCAATCGCGACTGCATTCGGCTGGGTTCTGCAATTTATCTTGATCCTGATTTTGGTCTATACCCTTAAAACACCCCTAGCAGTGAATCCGCTAAACTTCTTCCGATTCAAACGCGCTTTCCTTTTCCGGGTTTTAGGAACAGCCATGCCCGCAGCAGTCAACGAAGTCTTCTGGTCAGTAGGGATCACGGTTTATAACGCTGTCTATGCTCGTATTAGCACAGGCGCAATAGCAGCCGTCCAGATCAATGCGACGATCGAAGAAATTTCTTTCGTTCTCCTCATCGGCTTGGGTAATGCCTGTGCGATCATGATCGGGAATGAGATCGGGGCAGGGAAAAAAGAACGTGCCTTTGAATATAGCCGTCGTTTCCTGATCATCGTAGTATTTCTCGCTCTGATCTCTGGGGTGATCGTTTTGCTTATCCGTGAACCTATAGTCGGACTATATAAAATATCCCCAGAAGTAGCAGAAAGTGCAAAAAGGCTAATGACGATTTTTTCCTTTACAGTCTGGTTGCGTTCGATCAATTTTGTCTTATTCATCGGTGCCCTCCGCGCAGGTGGGGATACGCGCTTTGCCATGTATATGGAGATCTTTTCCATTTGGTTGATCGGTGTTCCGGCAGCATTGATCGGCGGTTTTGTACTCCGCCTCCCTGTGGAGGGTGTTTATCTCATGGTACTTAGTGAAGAGCTTGTAAAGGTCATCATTATCTTTCGACGTTATCTCTCCCGCAAATGGGTCCACGATCTCGTCAGCGTCCCAGCTCATTAGGCAGATAAAGTCCTCGTCTTTAATGGTAAAAGACGAGGACTATTTGATGCTTCTAAACGGGAGCAAGCTTAAACTGGCGAGCGCTGCGGTCTCTTTTATTCACAAAAACTGGCGTTGATCCAGCCTGTCTCCCCTTCAAATTTGACCGCTACCCAGCCGTCTTCATTGGCGGGTGAAGTAATGTGTAATTCATCATTCAATTGTGCATAACCCACAGTTTCACATGTAGACTCAGGACAAGTACGCACATAAAGAAAAGTACTTGTGACAGTACATGATGCTTCGAGTTCTGGAGCAGAGGTCGGCATGGCTGTAGGCGTGGGCGGAATTTGTGTAGGCACAAGGCTACCTGCTTCGGGGACATTTTCCACCCACATTTGGAACTCTTCGGCGGTCATTTCGCCTTTTACCGGTGCGGCCCCATCTGCCGGGAGATCGGCAGCTTCGCCAGCTGTGAATTGAACAGAGCCAGCTTCATTTTTAGCAGAACAGTGTCCTTCGAGACAGGTAATGCGGGCTGCGCCAGTCTCAGGATCGTAACCTGTAGACATGTAGGAGCCGCGCACACCTGCCAAACCAGATGGCGTTTCCACTTCAAGTGAACCGCCGTTCAAAATAATCCAGATATGTCCAACTTCCACTTTGAGACGAGTCAATAGACCTCTATCGGTTTCGTGATTCGTTTCGAGCGTAAAAAGGCTCTCTGGTCCGAGGCGAATGACTGTTCCACTAGAGAGATCAATACGCGTGCGGCTTTCCAGACCTGTATTTACCTGAGATCTAACTTCAAGTGTCTCGTTCAGAGTCGCAGGGAGAAAATCACTTGCCCCCGCATGGCGTACATTCACTTCACCCCCTTCAATTTCTGCAATAATAGCACTTAAGGAGACTGGAACAGGCGTGAGCGGTTCGCAGCTGCCAAGAAAGAGCATGAGAAAAGCCAGAAGAATTAGACAGTATTTTTTCATAAAACCTCTTCAAAAAGATATGGAGCGTGATTATATCTAAGCCATTTATAAATGACATTCCCCCATTTGGTTCTCTTCTATAACCCATTAAAACGCACAGACCTGCTAAAGCAAGTCTGTGATGAGAATTTATTATTTTTTCTTGTTGATCTCAGCCAAAATCTCTAAGAGCTCTTTATTTCTTGGAATATCGCTCATCGAGAGTCCGTAATGAGCATAGCGGGCGATGCCTTTCTTGTCTACAATCACCTGGGCAGGCATCCGTCCGAATTTAAAAAGCTTTATCTCTTGCCCGAATAATTTTAATACACTGTGTTTAGAATCTGGCAAGCCGATAAAGGGCAGATCATTTTCATCCCAGAATTTGGAGAAGGCTTTCGCATTTTCCGGTCCAGCCACCAGGGTGGTGGTGTTGGCGGATTCAAACTTTTCAAAATCGCGGCGCAACTGCGCCATATGCCGTTGGCAGTAAGGTCACATAAAGCCGCGATTGAAAACGAGTAGCACATTTTTCTTTTGGCGGAAGCCAGACAAGGTCACGGAGCGCCCCGTGAAATCATCCAGCGTAAAATCTGGTGCAGGAGCGTTGACTTTTATTCTTGCCATTTGTATGCATCCTTGGGTTGAATTTCAAATTCAGGTGCAATGCCTGTCTTCGTGATATTCTCCCACAGAATTTTCAGCAACCCCAAAATAGGCGTCCACTTTTTCATTACACGAAATTCAACAAACTCTTTCCTGTTTTTTCCGATTAAATGCACCAGTTTTTCCACCGCAAACTGTGGCGGTTTTGCCAACATTCGTAAGGCAAAACCATATCTCTTGTCTGCATCTTGCTGTGCTTCTCCTATCATGGTGGGGCTTGTCAGCATATCTGTGAGCATCATGCCTGGGCTAAATCCCACAATCTGTACCCCGCTGCCTTTGATCTCTTTTGCAAGAGTACGCGTGAACGAAGTCAGCCAGGCTTTTGTCATACCATAGATACCCATTGGAGAAGCAGGATCAAGAAAACTACCAGCCCCATAGATATTGACCAAAACCCCAGCTTTTCTTGGCAACATATACTCGAGTGCAGCTTGAGCTCCATGAAATGCACCAAGATCATTTGTCATAAACATCGCTACAGCATCATCAGGAGCGTAATCAAGCACGTCCCCTGCACCAGTCGAAAAGCCCGCATTATTAACCCAAATGTCGATCTGACCTTCGTTTTGGATGACGTATTCCGCCAGCGCACGGACTTGGCTTTTGTCAGTAACATCACAAGCGACGCCACGTACACGACCTTGGGCTTGAAGTGCATTAACGGCATCTTCTACCGAATTTTGACTCCTACCGCTAACAACAACCTGAGCACCCTTTCGCAAAAAGGCTTCTGCGAGGGCGTATCCGAATCCACGCGTGGAACCGGTGATAACGATGATTTTATCCTTCATATCCATTTATACCTCACTCATTTTAGAGTTTTGGAATTAGAACGGGCGTATCTTTTTTATATTGCTCATAATCTTCCTCGCCGCCCCACTTTTCATCAGCGCGGGCTTCGAGCATAGGGACACCGCTGACACGTGTGAGCAGCAAGGCCACAAAGATCGGTGAGATGAGTGCGATCCACTGCCAGCCCTGTAAAATAGGCACGGCGATGAGCATCACGCCCAACCAAAGAGTGATCTCACCAAAGTAATTTGGGTGACGGGAACGTGACCATAAACCAGTATTGATGAACTTTCCTTTATTGGCGAGGTCTTTACGAAAAGCTGTTTTTTGATTATCAGAGATCACTTCAATAGAAAAACCAAAGAGCCAAACCAAGCCACCAACCAAGCCCCAAACTCCAAGCGGTTTGTGCGTGACACTGGTCATCGTCATCGAAGCAGCGATCACGGTAAATGTGACCCATAAGCCCTGCAATGTCCAAACATGGAAGAAGCTTACAAAGGAGGGTTTGATCTCGTCAAAGCGCCCATCCTTACCATCGCGCTGAATCCGACTGAAGAGGAAGGTACCCAAGCGGAAAGCCCAAGCTAGAACAATGCCCATCATCAAGATGGAGCGTGCGTCACGGGCTTCCGGGTTTAGCAAAAAGGCCAGAAGCATCGTTGTGATGTAAGTGATACTCCCCGTCAGATCAAAGATTTTTTCGGTCTGATACTTATAAGAGGGGATGAACACCAGCCAATTGAGAAGAAACGCCCAAGCCACGAGAATACCAAAGAGGGGCAAACTACCGACCTTAACACTGTACTGGCTGCCCGCAAAGGCAATGCCTACAGCAATTAGTATTTCCAAAATACTGGCGATGAAAAATTTCTTTTCATTTTCATTCATTTCTAATTTCCTTCTATTTTACAAAAGGAGTACTCTCATAAATAAACACTCCTTTTTTGGCGATTTAGCCGAATAATTCTTTTACCTTTTTATGACGAAAATCAAAAATTCCTTTTAAGCGACCGCCTACCCATAAGGCATGAACAATATCACCAAGAATGCCAAAAGGTAAAACGTAGGTTATTTGATCGGTGATCTGTGTGCCACTCTTAACAGCTTCAAAGCGATGCTCGTGATACCAAAAGCGATAAGGTCCTATACGCTGTTCGTCGACAAAACAGGAACGATCTTCGACATGAGCAATCTCTGTCAGCCAGCGTGATTTAATAAAGGGCATGAACTGAACGCGATATTCGATCAATTGTCCCTGGAACATCTTCGCGTCACTACCATGAACGATTTCGAACTTCATATCCTCGGGGGTCATTTCATTGAGATTCTTTGGCGTGGCAAAATACGCCCAAACTTCGTCTAGCGAAGCAGAAACAAGTTGTTGACGATACAAACGCTGGATCATAACTATTTTTCCTTAGCAATCCCGGCAAAGCCAAGTGCCCCAATACCCAAATTTGTACCCAATACGGGCGTGATCTGTTGAATGGAAATTTCACCTTCTGGTAAATATTTGAGTGCTTCTTCGCGCAGTTCTTCAGCACGGTCCAGGACGCCCGCATGGACGACTGCTAGGTGCTCAAAGGGGCCGTGTTTATCCATCCACTCAAAGAGACGTGCGATCGCCTTTTGGCGTGTACGCACGCGGTGCGCCTCGGGCTTTCCACCATTCATGTAAACGAGGGGTTTGAGGCGCAGCATCTCACCAAAACGTGCAACAGCGATGTGCATTCGTCCACTGCGACGCAGGTATTCGAGGGTGTCAAGCGCAGCAAAGACATAGGTGCGCGGCATCAAGTCTTTCAACTTGGCAACGATCTCATCCGCTTTTTGACCGAGCTTTGCCATCTTCGCAGCATGCTCGACCAAAAGTCCCAAACCTAAACTGAGCTGCGTTGAATCGAGCACCGTAACGGGGATGCGCGTGAATTCCTTTGCCGCCAAGCGCGCCGAATTGATCGTCGCGCTCAAGGCTTCGGAGATATGCATCGAGATTATCGCCTGTGCACCTTGTGCGGCCAGCGCTTCGAAACGCTTTAAAAAAACTTCTGATCCCGGTGCCGCAGTACTTGGTGCCGGATCATAATCCGGTAAGCGTGTATAAAACTCTTCTTTGGTGATATTCACCCCATCGATCAAAGTCTCATCACCCATATTTATGTGTAAGGGAACAACTTCGATACCATGTTCAGCGATAACTTCAGCGGGTAAATCACAGGTGCTATCTGTTACGATACGAATACTCATATTACCTCCTAAAACAGGCTAGCAAGGGCTGTCTCTAAGTTAATAAAATTGAATTCAAAACCTTCAAGCTGCAACTTTTCAGGAATTGCACGTTGCCCATCAAGGACAAGGGTGGATTTTTCGCCCAATGCCAATTGGAGAAGAAAAGCAGGCGTAGGGATAAAGCTGGGGCGACGCAAGAGACACCCCGCAATTTGGGCTAGCTCCCGTTGTTTGACCGGATGCGGCGCAGAAAGGTTATACGCACCACGCGCATCTTTGTTCGTGAGCAGGAAGCGAATAGCATTCACCTCATCGTCGATATGGATCCACGGTACATACTGCTCTCCACTGCCCAACTTCCCCCCTGCAAAGAGGCGGAAAGGCAACAAGATCATTGGCAAAATGCCGCCTTTCGGCGCGAGCACCAACCCCGTACGGATGACGACTCTGCGCACACCCATCTCGTCCAAGGCGGCGGTCGAATCTTCCCAAAGGCGACAGGTCTCGGCGAGAAAGTCGTCCCCATGCGGAGCATCTTCAGCAATCACGTTATCACCTGTTGTACCATAATAGCCTACCGCTGAGGCCTGGATGAAAACATCCGGTTTCTTCGGCGATGCTTCAATCGCAGCGGTGAGCGCCTGCCCCATATCCACGCGGCTTTGCTGAATGCGCTCTTTACTCAAATCCGTCCAGCGTTTGGTCAGGATGGCAAGGAGATTTTCCCCAGCGATGCTTTCGCCAGCGAGATTGATGACTGCATCTGTTTCGGGAATTAAACGGGATAAGGTTTTGGGTTGGGCAATATCCCATTTTACGGGTAGCACGCCTGAAGGGAGCATGTTGCGGGCTTTTTCGGGATTACGCGATAAAACCGTCACAATATGTCCATCTTCCAGAAGCGCAGCTGTGAGCGCACTCCCTATAAAGCCGGTTCCACCTGCTATTAGAATTTTCATTTCTTACTCCTGTTTGATAAGCCCATCCGCCAAATAAGGCGGAAGATCGGTTATGTTGGCACCATAGTGGGCAAGAAAATTACGGATAAATAGAGAGTAGAAACCCTCATGTGCGAGCTGTGCTTCTCGACTTTTTAACAAAACCCCTTGCTCAAATTTATATTCTTGAAAAGATGCCAGAAAATCATCGTTTTGACTGATGATATGAAGGATGGTCTCAAACCCATCATCGCGTTTGGATACGGTCGGTGGCTGATGATCGCCGATCAGGACGATGATGGCATCCGGGTCATCGAGCGTGGTGACAAAATCCGCAACATTTTGGAAACTATGCTCAAGTGCGGCAATATAGTTCTCGCGTGCCTGAAAAACAGAGATCTCGCGGTTATCTTCGATACTCAACCTGCCACCTGCTGCGGTTGAAGTCGCGAGGCTGCGCCAGTCATCCACACGTTCGGGTAGCGGGATCCAGGGGTAGTGAGAATCTTGATTGAGATAAAAAAGAAAGGTAGGTTTATCTTCTTCCTGAACCAGTTTTTGGATAAAACCAAAGGTATATTGATCGGGCGGGGATGGTCCCCAACCATAAACAGGCCCATCATATTCGAGCGTGTCGTAAGTCACCCAGCGATCTGCACCATAGAAAGCATAATCCGCTTCCTGATATTTTGGCGGAAGTTCTCGGTCGATGGGTACCACCCAAATATATTCGTAGCCTTGAGTGTGAAAATAACGCCCCATATTAGGGTAAGGAATATTTTGATACTCTTCGCGCAAAGCTAAATACTGGCTCTGCTCACTGACGTTGATCCCAAATAGCGTGCTGGTATAAGACATCCATGAGCCGCCACCCCAGGTCGGGGCTGTGGATAATGCCGAGGTTAGCCCCCAGCCAGCATTCGCAAGGTGAGCTTCAAAATCTGTCGCTATTTCTTTGTATGCAGGATAAAAATGCTCTTGTGAATAAAGCACGCTGCCATAGGACTCAAAGAAGAAGATGTAAATATTCGGCTTTTCTACGAGATCGTATCGAGCGTAGTCGTAGGTTGTATAGGGATTTTGGGCAAGGAAGGAATCGATGCTTTGACGGGATGCCCGCGACGCCCGGATATTCTGCCTGATCCCGGCTGCCAAGCTATCTACGCCAGTCGGCAGTTCGGCATCCATCTCCAAGTGGAATCCGCTATAGAGGAGCAAAACAGTGCCAAACGAAACCATCAACATCTGCGTGACCCGTCCAATTTTTTCTATGCGCTCGACTAAAAGTGAATAAGTGAAATGGGCAAGAAAAGCAAACAGAACCAAGACAACAACTACAAAAGCGAAATAATATCCCTGTGGGAAATTCAATGAGCTAAGCAAAAAGGGCAATCCATTCGCAATAAAAGGAAGGTCATTATAAAAATTGGGCTGCTTCTGGTAGACGCCCTGTAAAACAGCTGCGTAGCTCTGATAGATAATGGCAAGATAGAGCAGTAAAAGGAAGCCGCCCCAAAACCAGCGCCGCCATCTTTTCTGCCAGCGCGACGCAAAGATAACCCAGAACATCAGCCCCAACGTTATTTCAAGATTAATGAAAATACGATTTTCCGGCTCTAAAAAGAGCAAGGTCGGCAGGAAGAGCAAACTATTGAGCAGGATAAAAGCTGCCCAGAACCATATATCAGTGAGGGTAGCGAGAGGGCGTTTAAACGGAAGTTTTTTTTCAGCAGGCATTGTTTTCTTTAGTGGAGGCAAGCTCTTTATAAGTGTGGAACGGTGCGTTTATCTGGCGGCTTCCGCCATGAGCCAATCCACAACGGGAGCGGCATCATCGCCTATCGTCTGCCTGACCGCCTTGGCGTAGGCTTTCCAATACTCTGCGATGGGCACATGGGCCAAGCCCTGATTTTGCAAGAGCCCTCGTGCCCAATCTAACTCTGGTCGCAGAAAATTCAGATTCCCTAATTGAAGGGCTGCCAAAATATTGGCACTCAGAAAATTATTGGCTTCATAGAAGAGAGGTAAAGATGGCTCCCCCCAACTGGTCAAAGTGGTAGTTAGATAAGCGTGGATAGCGGGGCGAAATACGATAAATTTTTCTTGCAATGGCTGATATGGGTTTTTACTATCCTTGATGTCAACAAGAGCTGCTCCCCGTACAAGAAGATCCTCGGCTTTCTGAAAAACTTCTGCCAAAGTCTCTCCTAAAAAATAGGCGCTGATCTTCTCTTGTAATTCCGGAGCAGATACAAAGACGCGGCCACTATAGGCAACGGGGATATTATTTTGTGCCAAAATTCGCGTGGTCTCTCTAAGGGTCGCAGCCGTGGTCAATTGCTGTGCTGCCAAGATCACCAGTTGCGGTTGAAGCTCTTTAGCTGTTTCTGCAAACTGCTCGATGGGGATATTTGCCCCAAGATAAATAACGTTGAAGCCACGTCTGCGTAAATAAAGAGTTGTCAGCAAGAGGGCAAGAGTGTGCTCTTCCTTTGGTGGACAACCGACGATGACTTTTTCGGGACGAGTAGGAGCAGGCAGAGCAGAGATCAGGGCATCCAGACGGCGGGCAAGCAGTGCAGAAGCAAAATGTTCCTGCTGTACAGTAGCATCGCCTTGATACCAGAGCTCGCCAACTTGACGAATAGCGGGAATAAATATCTCAAGAAAAGCTCTCTGTGGCGAAAAACGCGCCAAGACTTCGTTCGCGATCTGCTCTGCAGCGGATTCGTTAAAGGAAAGGCAGGCATTGAGCCAGTTTTCTCTGAATATATTCAGATGAGCTTCATCAAGCGCTTGCTCTACAGGCGGGAACAAGGAAGGGGCTGATTCTTGAAGAGGGTCTTCTCCTTGCGAGATTTTTGATTTCCAAAGCTTGACCGCTTGCCCAATGCGCATTCCCTCCCTCTGACGTTGCAGAAGCCATTTGATGATCTCGATATCACGCTGGGAATAAAGGCGTTGCCCACCTTCACTGCGGGAGGGTTGGGGAAGATCATAACGGCGTTCCCATGCACGTAAGGTGTCCGGATTAATCCCCGTTTCTCGTAACACAACACCAAGACTGTAGGTAGCAAAATCACTCATATTTAAGAATCCTTTTCTGAAGATGGCATTATATTAGCAAAGAAAATCTTTTTTGTCAATATTTTGCACATGTTTTCTTTGCAAATGCTTGACAAAACAAATATTTCACGATATATTTGGGCAAATTTAGTCTAATTTGACCATAAAAAGAAGGTTTTCAAATGTCTGTTTATCTTAGTTTCAAAGAAATATGGCGCAACAAAAGTCGATTTTTTCTATTCAGCCTCGTTATTGCCCTGATCGCTGTGCTCGTTCTTTTCACCGCCGGGCTTGGCGAAGGGCTTGCTTCTGCCAATAAAGAATATCTCGAAAAGCTGGATGCCGAGCTACTTGTTTTTCAAGATGGTACCGACTACTCTACTATTGAAAGTCGCCTTGACTATCAGAAGATAAAACGCGTTCGGCGTGTGGATGGCGTATCCGATGCCGGACCGATCGGTTTCAGCAATGCCGAGATCGTCCTCGATAATGGGCTTGATTCCGTTGATATTTCCTTTATTGGTATTGAACCGGGAGCACCAGGCCTCCCCGCCCCCATTATCGGGGATACGATCCGCTCGCGTCAAGCGAAAGTTGTCATGATCGATGAGCGGATCGCAGAATCTGCAAATCTGAGCGTAGGCGATACTATCACCATCAAATCTACACAGGGAACGGAAGATAAACTCTACGACCTGCGCATTGTCGGGATCACCAGTGGACAACAATATTTCTTTCAACCCTCGGTATTTGTCTCTCTTTCCATCTGGGATAAATATCGTCCCAAAGCAGATGCGGGCATCTCAAGCACACGCCCGATCACCAATATCATTGCCGTACAACTTGAAGAATCTGTAAATATGGCAAGCATGAGTGCCCGCATAGAAGCAGCGGTCTCCGATGTGGAGACATCCGACATAAAAACCGCCTATGAATCTGCTCCCGGGTACTCAGCGCAACAAAACACATTGAACACAATGAAAGGTTTCACCTTTTTGATCGGCATCCTGGTTATCGGCGGTTTCTTCCAGATCCAGACCTTGCAGAAAGTTCCCCAGATCGGGATGCTGAAAGCCATCGGCACCCCAAATCCTGTTGTGGCAACATCCGCCATTATGCAGATCATCTTCATGACGGTCTTCGGCGTAGCTCTAGGCGGGCTAGCCGTTCTCGGTCTGGCACTGGGAATGCCTTCCAGCGTACCGATCCTGTTTACGGGCACATCCGTCGCCATTGCAGTTGTCTCGCTGCTATTGATCGGCCCCATCGGCGGGATGGTCTCCATACGTTTGGCACTCAAAGTCGAACCCCTCAGAGCTTTAGGCATGTAAGGAAAAAATCATGAAAGAAAAATATATTCTCGAAACCAAAAATGTTACAAAAAACTATGACAGTAATGGCTTGATCGTCAAAGCTCTTGATGATGTCTCTCTCAGCGTAAAGGCAGGGGAATTCGTTGGCTTGGTCGGCCCCAGTGGATCGGGTAAGACAACGATGTTGGCGATCTTGGCCACCCTGCTGCGTGAGACAGATGGAAGCCTATTGATCGACGGGCAAGCCCTGGGTGCGATGAGCAACCGTGAGCGCACTAAATTTCGTCGAGAGAAGATCGGCTTTACGTTCCAGTCCAACAATCTCGTTCCTTATCTGACTGCGCTGGAAAATGTTGAATTGATGCTACGTCTCAACAAGAAAAATGGTCGTCAAAGTCGCGAAAAAGCCACTTCCCTACTGGCCCGTTTGGGGTTAGGAGATCGCCTGCACAATTTGCCATCCCAGCTTTCTGGCGGTCAGCAACAGCGTGTAGCAATTGCCCGCTCCCTCATCCATGACCCGAGCGTGGTGCTCGCCGATGAACCGACCGCCAGCCTCGACACCGAACGCGCGAATCAGGTTGTACAGATCTTCGCCGATCTGATCCATGAAGGCGGGCGCGCGGGGATCATGGTCACACACGATTTACGCATGTGTAAATATGTGGACAAAGTTGTGCAAATGGTCGATGGAAAGATCGCTCGCGTGATCACAGAGCGCAGCGAGATCGATCTGCTGGCTGGGTCAAGCAAATTTGACCAGTTACCAACTAAATCTCCTCCCAAGCATATTGCCGAAAAGCTATCCCTCACACAAGGGCTTTCTCCTGCCTTTGTTGGAAGTTAAAGTAAGAAAAATATCAGAAAAGCGATTTCTTGATAAAAAAGGTAATAATTATTGCTATAATGAAGTCCAATGAAAAAGGAGATAACAATGAAAAACATAAATCTGGACAGATTAGTATGCACCCGTATCCCCACCGAAGAGGGTTCTTTCCAGCTCTGTTTATTTGATAATGACCAGGATCATAAGGAACATATGGCGCTGGTTTATGGAGATGTGCGCGGTAAAGATGTACTTGTTCGCGTCCACTCAGAATGTTTTACAGGGGATGTTCTCGGTTCACAACGCTGTGACTGTGGCCCCCAACTCCATTACGCGATGGATGCCATCGCCAACGAAGGACGCGGCATCGTCCTTTACCTCCGACAGGAGGGACGCGGCATCGGCCTGGCAGAAAAGCTGCGCGCCTACAACCTTCAGGACAAGGGTCTTGACACCGTTGATGCCAATCTTGAATTAGGTCATCAAGCTGACGAGCGCGAGTATGATATCGCCGTCGCGATGCTGAAAGACCTCGGCGTCGAATCGGTACGCCTGTTGACGAATAACCCCGCCAAGATCGAAGCGCTGACCGATTTGGGCATGCCCGTAAAGGAACGCGTCTCGATCATGATCCAGCCCAACGACGAGAATATCCACTACCTTTCCACCAAAGCCGAGCGGATGCGACACCTCTTCGCCTTTGAGCGAGTTCCCGTCAGAATTTAGACAGCAAAAAGCCGAGCGTAATGCTCGGCTTTTTCTTTTGGTGGCGGTCTCCTAAACCGTCAACAATGATCAAATCCCCTTCGGTATCCAATAGCCCAACAACTTCCCTTCGTAATTTTCGATCAACGCATCCCAGCTTTCAATGTCAAATTCGATATAAGCAATTGCCGTTGTGGGGAAAGGCTCATAAGAATCGGTAAAGAACTCCAGCGCGCCAGACATGGTCGGGTTATGCCCGATCAACATGGCGCTTTCCAAATCATCGGAAAGCTTGGAAAGAATATCCAAATAATCGCGTAGGTCGGCATCATATAGCTGCTCCAGAAATTGCGGCTCTCTCTCAAAAGAAAACTCTTCCAAAAATAATGCCAAAGTCTCCCGCGTCCGCTGGGCTGTGGAGCAAAGAATGGCATCGATCTCCACACCCTGTCCCTTTAGAAAAGCACCCATCCGTGGCGCATCACGGCGTCCGCGCTTGTTGAGCGGGCGCTGATGATCGGATAAAGTTGGATGATCCCAACTGGATTTTGCGTGGCGCATCAAAATGAGCTTCTTCATGGCAACTCCTTCCTTCATTCTACTTTCTTTTCGGGCAGAGGGGTATAATTTCGCAAATCAAAACACACTCTCCAAAGGAACTCCCCATGCCCTCTCAATTCGATAAAATAATCGACCGCCGCCCCAGCAACTCGATCAAATGGCACGCCTTCGGCGAAGATGTCCTCCCCATGTGGGTGGCAGATATGGATTTCGCTGCTCCACCGCCCATTCTCGACGCATTGCATAGCGCAACCGATCACGGCATTTTAGGATACGAATTCCCGAACAAAAAACTCAGACAAAATGTTGCTGAACGGATGCAAAAACTCTATGGCTGGGATGTAAAAACGGACGACGTCGTCCCTATCCCCGGCTTGGTCACGGGTTTCAACATCGCTGCGAGGATCAGCTGTAAACCCTCAGATGGCATCTTGATCCAGACCCCGGTATACCCACCCTTCATGAAGGTACAGAAAAACACCGATACCGTCACCCAGATCGCCGAACTAAAAAAGATCGCCAACGAGCATACTCTCCACTACGAAGTGGATTGGGATGTCTTCGAAAACGCCGTTCATTCTGAAGACGCAAAAACGAGCATGTTCCTTTTCTGTAATCCCCACAACCCGACCGGCACCATCTACAGCGACGACGACCTGAAACGCATGGTCGATATCTGCGAACGCGAAGACATCATCATCTGCTCCGATGAGATCCACAGCGAGCTCTTGCTTGATGACAATAAACACACACCCATTGCCATGCTCTCACACAAGGCTGCTCAGCGGACGATCACGCTCGTGGCTGCCAGCAAGACCTTCAACGTGGCAGGGCTTTTCGTCGGCTTTGCCATCATCCAGAACGAAAGCATTCGACGTCACTTCAAAGCAGAGGCAGAAAAGCTAACCCTGCACACAAATAGCCTGGGGCATATCGCTTCCGAGATCGGTTTTTCAGGCGTCTGCGATGACTGGCTCAAAGAACTTTTGGATTACCTGACCGAGAACCGCAATTTCCTTGTGAATTATGTCAAAGAGAATTTTCCCGGGGTGCGCATCACAAATCCTGAATCCACTTACCTTGCCTGGCTCGATTTCAGCGAATTGATCGAGCAGGGGAAAGTGACAGCGCCCTTGCAGGATTTCTTCATCGAAAAAGGCAAGGTCGCATTCAATGACGGTCCAACTTTCGGTCCTGGCGGGGAGGGGTTTGTACGGCTGAACTTCGGCTGTCCCCGCGAGGTGCTCGTCGAAGGGCTAGAACGGATAAAAGTAGCCCTCGCCTAAATTCGTGAGCACAAACGCTTTAGAGAACGCCGCATATGCGGCGTTTTTTGCGTAATATGACAAAAAACTTTGTCAACATGACATTTTTATATTGACTTTTTCTGATTTTGAGATAAAGTTATGCTTAGACATAAGAAACAAAGGATTTTTTATATGCCCAACCAAAAAATGAGCGAGAGCACAGAAATGTACCTGATCACGATCGCCACCATGAGCGATGAAGACCATACCTCCCCGCTCTCCATCACATCGTTGGCAGATGAGCTACATGTACAGCCTGTGTCCGCAAACCAAATGGTCAAAAAGATGGCTGAAAGCGGCTGGTTGGAATATATCCCCTACAAGGGCGTTGTCTTGACCGATAAGGGGCAAAAACAGGCGTTACGTGTCTTACGCCATCGGCGATTATGGGAAGTTTTTCTCGTCCGCGAGTTGGAGATGTCCGTCGAAGAAGCGGATGCGCTCGCCTGTGATCTTGAACACCTTATTTCGATAGATGTCGCCAACCGACTGGATGCTTTTCTCGATCACCCCACCGTCTCCTATACGGGATACCCGATCCCGCAGGTTGGGGATGAAGACGATCCTTTTTTCGAGGAGATTCCCTTGAACGATTTCAAGATCGGCGAATCGGCTCAGGTGATACGAGTTAACGCCGACACAGTCACGACCAAGTTCCTGTTCAAGGAGGGAATCAAGCCCGGGGTCCGCGTGCGTATCGTGGCAATTGGCAGCAGTGGTGATTTTTTACTAGCAGGCAATAACCGACGTGTCCACATATCCGCAGAGTTGGCATCCGCCCTTCTGCTTGGACAAGTCGAGACTATTTAATATTTATTGTAAGGAGTACGAAAAAAAATGGATACCTTTATTCAAGGTTTGGTCATGGCTTTTCGGGAGGGCCTGGAGGCTTTCCTGATCATCATGATCTTGCTCAAATTTCTTGAGAAGACCAATAACGAGTACCTCAAGAAAAATCTTTGGTACGGTTTATATGCCGGGATAGCCGCATCGTTTATTTTTGGGATTATCTTGAAAGCGATCTCTGTCAGCATCGGCGGCATGGGCGCAACCGCTAAATTATGGGAGAGTGTTGCCAGTCTGGCTGCCGTGATGCTCATTATCACTTTCATCATCTGGATGATCAACCACGGTGCGGAGATCAAGAAACATGTTGAGGGTGAAGCAGCACTTAATTTGTCGCCAAAAGGCATATTTTGGTTGGCAGCATTTATGGTCGTACGTGAGGGAGCAGAAATTGTTCTCTTTCAATTTGCAGGGAAATACACAACCAGCTCAGTGGTCATCGGGTTGGCGCTTTCGATCGCTCTCACCGTAGCGCTCTACCATTCACTCGTAAAGATCAAACTGCAAACGATCTTCAACGTCACCCTTGCCTATTTGGTCTTGCAAGCCGGCTTCCTGTTGGGATACAGCGTTCATGAAGCACTTTCGGCATCAAAAGAATTGGGTTTACTCGCCGCCGAGAGCCCGATCTTTGCAAAGGCATTCAACTTGTCCGAGACGATCTTTTACCATAAAGAAGGGGTTATCGGGATGCCCTTATACGTTGCCATCGGTTGGTACTCAAAACCGGAGTGGATACAGTTCATTTTGCAATATCTTCTCACCTTCTCACTCTTTGGATATTGGTATCAGAGAAGTAAAAGAGAAAAGGAAACACCCTTACCAGCATAGAAAAAAGGAGAGGCTAAGCCTCTCCTTTTTTGTCAAATATTCGAAGTTATCGACCATTCACTTCTCACAGGATGTATAATCTAATTGGCATCCGATACCTGAGGAGAAGTGGCAATGTCAAAAATCATCTCCATTCACTCGTTCCGCGGTGGGACAGGAAAATCCAATATCACAGCGAATACAGCAGCAATGTTGGCAGCCGAGGGCAAAAGGGTCGGCGTGATCGATACCGATATACTCTCTCCGGGCATCCACGTCCTGTTTGGGCTGAATGAAGAAAGGATCACATTTACGCTCAATGACTATATTTGGGAGCGTTGCAAGATCGAAGAAACCGCCTATCAGGTTAGCGAAGACGACAACCTCTACCTGATCCCATCCAGTATTCAGATCGGCGAGATCACCCGCATTCTGCGTGAAGGCTACGATAGCGCCTTGCTCAATCGCGGATTTGAGAACTTGATCGATGCGCTTGATCTTGATTTTCTTCTGATCGACACACATCCGGGCGTCAACGAAGAAACGTTGCTCTCCGTCGCCTTTTCAGACATTCTCATCATTATCCTGCGCCCCGACCAACAAGACTATCAGGGCACGGGTGTCACGATCAAGGTGGGGCGTAAACTCGAGGTCCCAGATCTATTGCTGATCGCCAACAAAGTCCCCGACAGCTACAAAGCCGTAGACCTTGCAACAAGGCTCAGCGAGACCTATCAAACAGAAGTAGCGGGCATTCTCTATCATTCAGATGAATTGATGACGCTCGGCAGCAGCGGACTTTTTGTTCGGGAATATCCCAATCATCCGCTCTCACAGGATTTTCGCCGGATCGCTACCCGACTTTTGGCTTGATCCCCTTCAAGGAGTTTTAGATGACCCTGCGTACACGGATGCTACTAACCGTTGCCATCATCATCACGATGACCATGTTCATTTTGGGCATCGTATTCAGTTGGAATATTGACAGCACGGTACTTAAAGCACAATTATGGCGTATGGGGGGCGTTGCGCTCTTTGTGCTGGCCTTGGCCATCTTTATCACCTATCTCCTTGCAAACAGGATCACCAAACCCATCTCAAAAATATCAGATGCTGCTCACGCCGTCCAATCAGGCGAGTATGAAGCGAAAGACCTGGAAGAGATCATCCAACGCCCGGATGAATTGGGGGAGCTAGGCAAAGTTTTCGACAAAATGGCGCGCGAAGTCGCTGAACGTGACAAACGCCTGCAATTGTTCAAAGTCATCATCCCAATGGGCGTTCGCCTCTCCGCCGAAAAGGATTTCGACCGTCTGCTCGAAATGATGGTCATCGAGGCCCAAAAAGTGACCAACGCCGATGGTGGCACACTCTATCTGCGTGAGGGAGATAAGCTCCGCTTTGTTGTTTTGAGAAATGATTCTTTGGATATTCAAATGGGCGGGCGAACAGGAAAAGAAATTGCCTTTTCTCCCCTGAATTTATACGATGAAAATGGCAACGAGAATCTTTCCAATGTGGCAGCGTACGTCGCGATCAAAGGGGAACGAGTCCACTTGGCAGATGCTTATACAGCCAAGGGATTTGACTTCTCTGGCACAAAACGCTTCGATAAAAGCACCGGTTATCGCTCTAAATCCTTTCTCGCATTTCCCCTCGAAGGCGATGATGGCAAGGTTATCGGTGTACTCCAACTCATTAATGCGCTTGACCCGGAAAAAGGGGAAATCATTCCCTTCTCATCAGATGAAGTGATCCAAGGCTTATCCTTACTTACTTCGGCTGCGTTGGCAGGCTATATCCGCGCAGAGGCATTAAGGCAGGAGATCAATAAGTTGCGTATTGAAATAGATGAAAAGAAACGTGATGTACAAGTCGCTGAGATCACAGATTCGGCGTATTTCAGAGAGTTACATGCCAAAGCCAGGGAAGTACGCGCGCAGAAAAAGAAGAGAAAGTAAATAACCTCAAAGAAAAAGTCCCCGTTTCGGGGACTTTTTGATCAAAGTTCATCCAGCTTTTCAAGGGGACTTGCAGTTCGCTTACGGCGGGCAACACGCCACGAGAGCAGGCTGTCCTCATAAGTAGCACGGATGCGGAAGGCGATGAATATCGCTGCAAAAGCTGCCACAAGCGCAGCAAGCAAGTCGAGGCTGTGAGCGTTCTCGAGTCCCATATCCAAAACAGGTAATAAAAACCGCATCCCGCCAATAAAGATCGCTGCAAACAAAGAGCCGATAATATATGAATAGCTTCCGAGAAGCCCGCGTACACGTCCGCGCTTTTTGGGAGGCACCAAAGTATAAAGGGATTGATAGAGGGGCATATACCAACCCCGATAAACGATGATCGAGATGAAGAGGGCGCTGACCCCACCCCAGATGCCGGGGATAAAGAAGGCAAGCCCAACGCCGATCAGGATGGTAAAAGGCAAAAAGAAATATCCATTCTTTGGGGAAATTCGCTCGAGGAGTTCATCGCCGATCGTCCACTGAAAGAGAAGGGGTAAAAGCAGAACCGTAATATTGTAAATACTGTAAAGCGTCTGAAATTGATAACCTTGAGCGGAAGCAGTGTCCAGTGTGACATAGAAATTATAGAGCAAAAGGGTTAGCGCAATCCATGTAACGGCTACCAGGCTGGCGACATTGCGAAAGAAGGGGACTTCATTGATGGTCTCAAAGCAATCCTTGATATTCTCAAGCCAGGGAGTATCTTCCTGCGCGGGGAAAGTTGTCTGGAATTTAGGGAGACGCGAAAAGGCAAGTACACCAATTGCGAAAAGCAGAGCGCTAATACCCATGAGCATGATCGGGTTTTGGATCAGGCTCTGACTAAGTTCAGCATAGCCCAATAATCCTGTGAGCGTAAAGAGACTGTAGCCGATCAAACGCCCCAACAGATCGCCGGAAGAAAGTACTGGAAAAAACTTCTTTGCTTCAGAAGGGCTATAAACCTGATTTGCCAAATTCCAGAGCGCCATCGGGAAAAGGATGCCTTGCTGTGCATAGATCAGGTACATCAAGGGGTAAAGCACTTTGGTCGGGATATTGATATAAAAAAGATATGCGAGCAGGAGATAGGTTAGAAAGAGGAAAAAGATAAGTGCTCTGATCATTTTCATGCGAGCTACACGATCGATCAACTGGATGATCGTGCCTGAGATGACCAAGTTCAGGCTCAACTCAGCAACCCAAAGCCAGGGCAGATTTTGAATACCCGTATGACCAATAAAGCCAGAAACTGCAATAACATCCACTATGCCCAGCACAAAGGTGTTTACCAGCGATGCGCCGATCAGTGCAACCAACATCCAAAGCTTTTGCTTGGGGAGTGTTTCTGAAGTTTCTCGTGTATGAGTTACACGTGCTTCTTCCTCAACAAGCCTTTCGGCAAGAGCTTTTTCAATATCTCTTTTACGGAGAACACCTGTTCCCAAGCTAGTATCATTGTGCATGTTGCTATCCTTATTCCTGATTTAGACAAGTCAGTGTATATGATTTATCTCTCGAAGTCAACAAACACACCCTTACTTTCACTCGCCTCCTTCCTTATAGGATACAAATCTCGGTTACAATTATCACACCTAAAAACACCATCATATTTAATAAAAAATGCAGAAAGAAAAAGATGCGCACAGTAGATATTATTACAAAAAAGCGTGATAATGGGGAGCTCACAAAAGAAGAGATCGATTTCTTTATTAGTGGTTTTGCAACGGGTGAAATTCCTGATTACCAAGCAGCAGCCTGGGCAATGGCAGTATTGCTCAATGGCATGAATCCCCGCGAAACAACAGATCTGACCCTCGCTATAGCGGCATCGGGCGATGTGCTTGACCTTTCAGATGTAGTCGATATTGCCGTTGACAAACATTCATCCGGTGGCGTTGGCGATAAAACCACGCTGGTAGTACTCCCCATCGTTGCTGCACGTGGATTGCCCGTTGGCAAAATGTCCGGACGTGGGCTCGGATTCAGCGGCGGGACGCTCGATAAATTGGAATCGATCCCGGGCTTCCGCGTTGACCTGACGACAGAAGAGTTTAAAGACCAACTCCGCGATGTGGGAATGGTCCTTTCCGGGCAAAGCGCCGATCTCGCTCCCGCAGACGGAAAACTTTATGCTCTCCGTGACGTGAGCGGGACAGTACCATCCATCCCCTTGATCGCATCGTCGATCATGAGCAAAAAGATCGCTGCCGGCGCACAAGCCATTGTTTTGGATGTAAAACTGGGCCTAGGCGCTTTTATGGCAACTCTAGAAGATGCCCGTGAACTAGGCAGGCAGATGGTGGCTATTGGTGAGTTGGCAGGGCGAAAAACTGTTGCCCTCCTCTCAGATATGAATCAGCCTCTCGGACATGCTGTGGGGAACGCCCTCGAAGTACTCGAGGCGCTTGATGCCCTCCACGGTCGTGGACCGGAAGATTTTCGTGAACACTGCCTTCACGTGGCAGCCGAGATGCTGGTTTTGGGCGCACGCGCCGAAAATATCACCGAAGCACGCAAAATGGCAGAAGAGGCAATTGCCGATGGCAGCGCTTTTGAGAAATTCCGTGAGTTGATTGCAGCACAAGGTGGCGATCTGGATTTTGTTGATCACCCCGAAAAGTTGCCAAAGGCAACGCTGATCGAGACTATCCCATCTCCCCATAGCGGGAGCCTGCTCGAAGTCCACGCGCGTCTCATCGGCGAAGCTGCGGTCGACCTTGGGGCAGGGCGCGCCCAGAAGGGCGATCCCATCGATCATGCGGTTGGTTTCATCATCCATCACAAAGTTGGCGACAAGATCGAAGTTGGCGCCCCACTTTTCACCATCCACGCCAATAATGCTGCATTATTGGAAAGGGCACGCGAAGAGGTGCTTGCAGCACATCGTTTTAGCGATGAACCTGTAGCCCCCCTACCTTTATTCTATACATAATCGCTTGCGAAAATCTAAGGAATAGTGCATACTAATCGAAGGAGTGTGCAGACATGGCAAAAGTATCTCTACGAATCTACAATCGGGAAATTGGAACTTTGATCGATCAAGGTCAAATAGAAGAGGCTGTCGGTCATTGTCATCATATTCTCAAAACTTATCCCAAACATCTCGAAACCTATCGCTTGCTGGGCAAAGCCTATCTTGAAGCCAAGCGTTATAAAGATGCGACAGATATTTTCTCACGTCTGATCATGTCTGTACCCGATGATTTTGTTGCTCATGTTGGCATGAGCCTGATCTCAGATGAAACTGATAAATTCGATGAAGCCATCTGGCATATGGAACGTGCCTTTGAATCACAGCCATCCAATGCCGCCGTGCAATCAGAATTACAGCGTCTTTACGGTCGCCGCGATGGTGTACAACCTCCCAAGATCCGTATGACCAGTGGCGCCCTCGCCAATGTTTATGTGCAGGGCGAACTATATACACAAGCCATTGCCGAGATTATGAGCGTTGAAGCGCAAGACCCCGGGCGAATGGATATGCAAGTGCTCCTCTCCAAAGCTTATTTCTACTCAGGGCAGCGCGTAGAAGCCTCCAAGATCGCATCTGATCTACTTGCCAAATATCCCTACTGTCTCGATGCAAATCGAATTTTAGTTGAAGTACTGCCGGAAACGAACCGTGCTGAAAGCACACAAGTTTACCGCCATCGAGTCAATGCCCTTGATCCTTACGCGACCTTTGTAAAAGGCTCCATATTCAATATCGACGAAGTCCCTGATGCCGCTATTAGCCTGGAACGACTAGACTGGCATCCCGGCGATACCCCTCAACTGGATAGCGATTGGGATTCATCTTCGGGCATTCAACTCGAAGAGGAAGAAGAGGAACAACCTGCCTGGCTCAAAGAAGGGGCAGACACACCAGAACCTGAACCTGCTTCCGCTAAGGATACAACTGCCGAAGAAGAGGGTATTCCCGACTTCATGCGTGAAGCAGGCTGGGGAGCCTCCTCCGGCGCAGCCGAGGAACCTGGCTCCATACTCGATGAATCCAATGGCGATGATGAGCCCATCGAGCAAGGCGAAATGCCAGACTGGATGAAAGATATCGCCCCAAAACCGGAAGAACTGGCAGCGGAGCAAGAAAACGAGATGGGAGATGAGATGGCTGATGAATGGATCGATGACCTTCTCGGTGATAGTGAAGATGAGAAACCTGTAGAAAAGAAAGCCGAAAGCACTGATGACATCGGTGATCTGGGCACATCCAGCGAAGAGCAGGATGCCGCGCTGAACTGGCTTGAAAACCTCGCTGCCAATCAGGGTGCAAATCCCGAAGAACTCATCACTGATCCCAACGCACGTACTGAAGAAGCGCCAGAATGGGTGCAAAAAGCCCAAGATCAAGATATCAGTGTTGAACCTTTTGAACCTGTAGAACCTGCTCCCGTTATGGACAAAGCCGGAGCTGGCGATGTTCCCAAGTGGCTGCAAGATGACGAAGGGCCGGAAGTTGTTCCTGAAATGGAAGCAAGCCCCCCGGCGGACGAGCCGCAAACTCCTGTTGAATCCGTGCCTGTATCTGACCCAACGATCGGTGATTTGGGCACATCCAGCGAAGAACAAGATGCCGCGCTGAACTGGCTTGAAAATCTCGCTGCAAATCAGGGCGCAGACCCGGAAGAGCTCATCACCGATCCCAACGCTCGCACAGAAGATGCACCGGAATGGGTCCAAAAAGCACAGGATGTCAGTGTTGAAACCCCTGCAGAGGAAGCCATACCACCTGCACCAGCAGCAAGTGAAGTAGACGATATGTCATGGCTCAATGAAGTGGGCACAGAGGATATCCCAGCGTCTGCTGAAAGCAGCCCAGAGGATGCTCCTGAATTATTACAGGAAGAAAAAACTGACGAACCCGCACCCACTGCTCCTGCCGAAAGCGAAGCAGAAGATGATATGGCCTGGCTTAACGCGCTTAGCGATGATGCAGCCCTACTCTCTACTGATGAAAAGGAAGAAGATGCCCTCCTGGCAGAAAGTGCCAAGGTAAAACTCGACCAGGGTATTCTTACTCCCGAACCTTCAGCTCCACCTCCAGTTGCCGAAGAACCTGATATGCCAGCGGTAATGGAAGAGCCAGCCGAAGAATTGCCCGAAATGCCTGCTGAACAGCCAGCAGAAACAGAAGAAGGCGACACCACTCCCACCTGGATCAGACGCATGGATAGTGGCGAAACCTCGGCACCTCCACCCACTGAAAGTGAGCTAACACAAGGAGACGATGATCTTCCCACCTGGCTCTCCAATCTGGGTGGTGAAACCGATGAAGCTACTCCGCAGGAAGAAGACCTGCCCGATTGGCTCCAATCGGAAGAAGGGACTGCCCCAGCCCCCGTCGTGGATGAAGTCAAACCCGTCCAGGCAGATGAATGGAAACCTGTAGAACCGGTAGCAGGATCGGAAGAGAAGGTTGTGAAAGAATCGGTTATTCCTCCCTTGCCTTTAGCCGAGCCTCAAGAAGCACCCATTCAAGAAGAAACCAAGGCTCCTGAAGCGCCTGTTGAAAGTGAAACTGTTCAGCCTGAGCCGGTTGCAGAAAAAGCTGCGGCCGAGAAACCCGCGCGCAAACCCAAACGAATGGATACAACCATGCTGCGCGACGTCACCCTGATGGGCGCGCAAGCCGCCATGCAGGAGGGCAATGTGACCGCTGCCCTGGCTGAGTATGAAAAACTTATCAAGAAAAATCGTCTACTGGAAGAAACCATCGCTGATCTGCGCGAAGCCCTTTACGAATATCCCGTCGATGTTACGATCTGGCAGACACTGGGCGATGCCTATATGCGAGTTGGGCGTTTGCAAGATGCCCTCGATGCATATACCAAAGCGGAAGAATTATTGCGGTAAAATACTGCGGTTTGAAAAAACGTACTCGTTTCCTGGAGAGTCCAGCCCAAAAAGCTGGACTCTCAGTTGGTCACTGAGACAATAAATACAAATTATTTTTTGGAGGAAGTTGTGGAACGAACCTTTGTACTTGTAAAACCGGATGGCGTTCAGCGTGGGCTCGTCGGTGAAATTATTGCCCGTCTCGAACGTCGCGGTCTGCGTTTGGCAGCCGCCAAATTCATGGCAGTCAGCATGGAATTGGCAGAAACCCATTACGGCATTCATAAGGGCAAACCCTTTTATGATGGCTTGATCGAATACATCACCTCTGCCCCCGTCATGGCAATGGTATGGGAAGGTCCCAATGCTGTCGCCGCTGTGCGTCAGACCATGGGCGCTACTCGCCCCACCGAAGCCGCTCCCGGCTCCGTACGCCATGACTATGGTCTCGAAGTAGGTCGCAATATCACCCACGCTTCAGACAGTGTAGAGAACGGCAAGCTTGAAACTGAACTCTGGTTCAAAGCCGAAGAGCTCGTCGACTGGCAGCGCGATACTGACCGCTGGATTTTTGAATAAAATCACCCTAAAGCAAAAGATGCCGAGCATTTTGAAAATGCTCGGCATCTTTATTTAATCTACTGAATATGCACCAACGGCTTGCCTTCCCACAGCTCCTCCAGTGCATAATAATCGCGCTGATCGGGCGAAAAGAGATGTACGATCACATCGCCGTAATCGACGAGCAGCCAGCCATCGCGCGACTGGCCTTCTAAATGCCCCTTAAGCTGATGCGATGTCTTGATCTTACGCACCAGATCATCTGCCAAACCGTCTAACATGCGGTCGCTGGTACCAGTACACAAGACAAAATAATCACAAAATTCCGTCACCCCGCGCAGATCGAGCAAGAGAATATCCTCACCCTTTTTTTCTTCCAATGCGTCAACAATAGCATATTGTAATTCCTGTTCGTTCAAAAAACTCTCCTAACCTGCCAAACTGGCTTCAAATAAAGAGCGATACTCCGCTCCAGTTGGCTTTAATTTACTTTCAAATAGATGGATGGAATTCACTTGAATTCTACCAAAGTTCAATTCCCGATTTTCTTCAACTGCACGACGGATCCGGATACGCTCATTCTCACGGACACCCTGCCTGATACGCGCAAGTGTGAGATGTGCTGAAAAGCGACGTCTTTCCGCTTCGCTCCCAATTCGGCTTGCTGCCGCCTCCACACATCGGTGCAACGAGGCAAGTTCTCCGTTATCCCGCACCCCTGCCCAGATCACGCGTGGACGCGAAAAACTGGCAAAGACTCCCATCCCGCAAATGTCGATCTCAAAGGGCGTAAACCCTGCAACTTCTTCAGACAAAAATCCTTTCAGCTTCTCCAACTCATCGAGGGGCGTATCACCCAGAAATTTAAGCGTGAGATGGATATTACTCACAGCCACCCAACGCACCAGTGGACGAGACAATGCCCGTCGCATGGCAGCTGTTTCTCGATAGAGTTTTTCTTTCAGGGCTGAGGGGATTTCGACCGCGATAAAGGCGCGCACCAAGTTCATAAACCGCCGAGCAAGTTACTCTTCAAGGGCGGGGACGAGTTCCTCCACCGCGGTCTTCAACTCAAGAAATCCGACGGGTTTGGTCAAATAGCGCGAGGCGCCTGCGTCCATCCCGGTCTTGATATCCGAGGGCATACTCTTTGCCGAAACAAGAATGACGGGAATATTATGTAAATGGGGTTCACGGCGCATGAAACGCAACACTTCCAAACCGGAGACGTCCGGCATCATGATATCCAGAATAACGAGGTCGGGTTCTTCGGCTGAGATGATACCAATAGCAGGGGTGCTGCTAAAGATCTTAATGACCTCATAGCCGCTCACGCGCATCATCTCAGCGAACATTTCAGCGGCATCGGGTTCGTCTTCTACGACGATCACTTTTCTCTTTGGGGAGGTCATAAAATCTTTCTTTTCCTTTTGGTCAAAATCTTGGGTAAAAATAGCATAAGTCAGATGAAAAAACAAGAGTGGCAAAAGTCATATTGGAAAAGTACGTCCACGCAGAACCGAAGCCTAAGAATCGGGTTATAGCGAGGGAGGGATGACACTATCCCCGATCTTTATTAGGAGTTTTAAAAAATGACAACACTCGCCCCCGCTCTTTCAATGCGATATTTTCCACGCACTGCCGCCTGGCTGCGTAATGCTTTTCTGATTTCTATTGGCGCGCTTTTTGTTGCCCTGCTGGCACAGGTAAAAATACCGCTGCCCTTCACCCCCGTCCCATTGACCGGGCAAACTTTCGCCGTTTTACTGGTTGGCGCTACACTCGGCTCCAAACGCGGTGCTGCTTCACTGTTTTTCTACACTCTTTTGGGAGCGTTTGGCTTGCCAGTCTTTGCGGGCGGCGCAGCTGGGATGGCGTATCTCTCCGGCGCCACGCTGGGATATCTGGTCGGCTTCATCGTTGCAGCTTACGTAATCGGTCGCTTGGCCGAACGAGGCTTGGAACGCAGCCTGCGTACGTCGCTCGTGCCTTTCTTAGTTGGCACATTGGTTATTTATATTTTCGGCGCTAGCTGGCTGACAATACTCTTCGGTTTTGAAAAAGCACTCGCGTTGGGCGTGCTGCCTTTCTTGATCGGCGATGCCATCAAGCTGGTTTTGGCAGCCCTTGCCTTACCTGCGGCGTGGAAATTGATAAAATAAGCGAATAATGCTAAAGAGAAAAGAGTCGGATGATACAATTCATTCGGCTCTTTTTTGATTCAATGATAAAATAGCCCGCCCTCTTACAGTGTGTAGTGGGCAGTAATCAGTATTCAGTGACCAGTCCAACCGACTGACTATTCAAACCCAAAGAATAAATCATGTTTATCGATCAAGCAGAAATTTACGTAAGCTCCGGCAAGGGCGGTAACGGCATCGTCCACTTTCGGCGCGAGAAATACGTCCCCCGTGGCGGGCCCGATGGAGGCGATGGTGGCAAAGGCGGCGATATCGTCTTTGAAGTCAGAAATTCGCTCAACACCCTCGCCGCTTTTCGCCACAAACGCCGCTATGTCGCCGACAACGGCAGACCTGGCGGGCGCAATAATCGCTATGGGAAATCCGGCGAAGACCTTGTTATCCCTGTTCCGCCCGGCACCATCATCTACGATGCGGATACCGGCGAGATTATCGGCGACCTGACCGATGATGGGCAACAACTCATCATTTGCAAAGGCGGACGTGGCGGACGCGGCAACACGCATTTCAAGAACTCTCGCCATCAAACACCGCGCACAGCAGAAAAAGGCGAACCGCCCGAGGAAAAGAATGTCCGCCTGGAGTTGAAGCTGATCGCCGATATCGGCTTGATCGGCGTCCCCAACGCCGGTAAATCGACGCTGCTCTCCGTCCTGACGAATGCCCAGCCGAAGATCGCTGCCTACCCCTTCACCACGCTTGTTCCCAATCTAGGCGTTGCCGCTATCGACGAATACGACAGCGTCGTTCTCGCTGACATCCCGGGGTTAATCGAGGGCGCATCTCAGGGCGCCGGGCTGGGACATGAATTCCTGCGCCACATCCAGCGCACGCGTGTTCTCATCCATTTGCTGGACGGGATGGGCGAAGATCCCATCGCCGATTTCAGCCAGATCAATACTGAACTTTCGCTCTTTGATGAGCGCCTGGGTGATAAGCCACAGGTTATCGCCCTGAACAAGATCGATCAGCCCGAAGCCCAGGAGCGCTGGGAAGCGGTAAAAGCCGATCTTCAGGCACGCGGTCATGAAGTGGTAGCAATTTCGGCGCTGGCGCGTACCGATATCCGTACTGTTTTGATGAAAGCTGTCGAAAGATTGGCCGAAACCCCCACGCTCGAAGAAGTCGCGCCGCTGCCGATCTATCGTCCGGAAACCGACCCGAATGAATTTGAGATCAGCCGCGAGCCAGACGGTGGTTGGCGCATCAGCGGGTTTGCCATTGAGCGCGCCGCCAAGATGACTTATTGGGAACATTATGGCTCGATCCGCCGCTTCCAGAAGATCATGTCCACGCTGAAGATCGACGATGCCTTGCGTAAGAAAGGCATCCAGGAAGGGGATACGGTCTACGTTGCCGATTTTGAGCTGGAGTGGCAGGAATAAAATCCCCTATAAAAGCAAAACAGTCTCGCTTTCACGAGACTGTTTTTTTATCTCTAAATACTGTGCTTATTACATCGGGTCCTGAATTTCAGCCGCGCGCAACGTATTGTGCATCAGCTTTGCGATCGTCATCGGGCCAACGCCACCGGGTGAAGGAGAAATAGCTCCTGCTACTTCGCTGACTTCTTCATAAGCAACATCGCCGGTGAGGTAGTAGCCCTTTTCCTTAGTCTCATCATCAATACGGTGGGTTCCCACGTCGATAACGACGGCACCTGGTTTGACCCAGTCTTTCTTCACCATTTCAGCGCGCCCAACGGCAGCGATCAACACATCTGCTTCAGCGCAGATATCTTTCAGATTCTTTGTGCGTGAATGACAAATGGTGACCGTCGCATTGCGTTTGACCAAGAGCAATGCCATTGGCATCCCAACAATATTCGAACGACCCAAAACAACTGCATTGGCACCTTCCAACTCTGTGCCATTTTTATCCAGCAGATAAAGACAACCATCCGGAGTGCAAGGGACAAAGAGCGACTCACGTCCTTTTTGCGCCAAACGTCCCATATTGACGGGATGGAAACCATCGACGTCTTTAGTGATATCAATTGCCTGCAAAACTTTTTCTTCGTCTAGATGACCAGGCAAGGGCAGTTGAACAAGAATACCGTTCACTTTGGGATCAGCATTCAACTCTTTCACCAATTTCTCAACTTCCTCCTGGCTTGCATCTGCGGGCAAGGTATGAGCAAATGAAGCCATGCCCAGTCGTTCGCACATGCGTTTTTTCATCCCCACATAGACCTCAGAAGCGGGATCAGCGCCGACCAAAACGGTCGCCAAGCCTGGTTTTTGCTTACCGGCTGCAGTGCGTTCTGCCACTTTGGCCTTGATCTCTTCACGCAATTCTTTCGCAATTGCTTTTCCATCAATCATTTTTGCAGTCATAGTTTCTCCTACTAGGTAAGGTTGAATTCACAACACAATAATTATACAAATCGTCATCTTAAATGAGAAGTAACAGATGTCATATTTGTCAGACAAATGTCTATATATTTTCCCAAATCTAATTGATAAAGAAAAAAAGCGGCACCCATAAAATGAATGCCACTCGTAAAACCTAACTGTCTACAGCCAGGCAGGTGAGTGTATCCAAAACGCCCGGGATCGGTTGAATCTCATCATGGACGATGCTACCGACCTGCTTGATATCACCTGCTTCGATAACGGCAACACCATCGTAGGGCCCAAAGGTGAAATGTGCTTCCTCAACGCCTTTTACTTTGCGAAGCTGACGCACTACAGCCAGCCCCTCCCCATTTCGAATATTCAACAAAACATATGCTTTCATTTTCTTCCTTCCTTTTTTCTATGAGCGGCGCAAAAATATCATCCAATAGAGGGCAGCAACAAAAACCGAGCCACCGATAATATTGCCAATCGTGACGGGCAGCAGATTATTAACAAGAAACGCACTCCAAGTCAGGCTAGAGAGATCAAGTCCTGTACTAAGAGCAAAGGCGGGGTCGAAATCCTTGATCGCCAAACCGATCGGGATAAAGTACATATTCGCCACACTATGTTCAAAACCTGCCGCCACAAAAGCCGTGATCGGGAAGATGATCGCCGCGATCTTGTCGACCGTACTACGAGCACTAAAGGTGAGCCAAACAGCGAGACAAACCAGGATATTACACAAGATGCCGAGCGAGAGCGCCTGCCAAAAACCAAATCCGATTTTGGCATTGGCGATATTGAGGGCAGTGGCACCGATCCCGCCATTTGCCGATGTATATTGTTTGCTGGCAAAGACCAAGCCTACGGTCACAAGTGATCCGATAAAATTTCCGAGATAGACAATGCCCCAGTTGCGCAGCAATCCCTTCGTCGAGACCTTCCCACTCGCCCACGCCATCACGATCAGATTATTACCAGTAAAGAGCTCCGCGCCCCCTACGACGACGAGGATCAGCCCCAAACAGAAAACCAGTCCAACCAATAATTTAGTTACACCATAGGTCAAAACCCCGGAAGCACCAGTGGCAACCGTTGTTGCAAAAACCGCACCAAAGGCAATAAAAGCGCCCGCCATAAGCGAGAGGGCAAATGTTTGCAACGCCGGTGCGGCGGATTTTCGTTCACCAATATATTCAGCTCTGCGCGCCATTTCACCGGGGAGCAAAGCGTCAATGCGAATTTCGGGCATAAAAAATCTCCTTATCAAATTTGTCTGACAGGAGGGTAAGCGAGAGCTTAGAAAATCGTTAGTGATTAAATTCACATATATTTGTGACAAAAAGCTCAATCATTTATTGTACAAAACCGCTTCCCCATTGAAACGGCTATGCTTCATATCTTCAAGCGCCTGATTCACTTCAGTCACCGGATAAATCTGCACTGTAGATTTAATCTCCGCTTTCTCCGCCAGCGCCAGAAACTCGACGCCGTCCTGATAAGTCGCATTCGCCACCGAGCGTAATTCCCGTTCGCCCCACAAAGTCGCATACGGAAAGGATGGAATATCGCTCATGTGGATGGCGTTGATGGAGACGATCCCGCCCGGGCGGAGGGCTTCAAGCGCGCGGATAGCGACCTCCCCGGCCGGGGCGAAAACAACAGCTTTATCGAGCCACGCCCCTGAATTTTGGCTTGCTTCTCCTACCCAAACAGCACCCAGGTCCCGAGCGTGTTGTTGGTGCCCTGCCGAACGAGTATATACTGCCACTTCGCAATCCCAATAATTAAGCACCTGGATCATCAGATGCGCGCTTGCCCCAAAACCAAAAAGCCCAACCCGTTCGCCTGGTTTTATCTCAGCGCGTTTGAGCGCACGATAGCCGACGATGCCTGCACAAAGCAGCGGTGCAGCTTGCTCGTCCGAAATCCCTTCAGGGATGGGCAGCAGGTAGCGGCTATCGGCAAGCATATATTCGCCATAGCCACCATCCACATGGAAGCCGGTGAACCTGGCATCGGGGCAGAGGTTTTCCCGCCCACGCTGGCAGAAGTCGCATTGACCACAGGCAGAGTGCAGCCAAGGGATACCGACACGAGCCCCCACCCGCCCCCTCTGTCCTCCGGACATCTCCCCCAAATCCGTTTGATCTAAGGGAGAACCCCATTTATCAACAACACCCACAACTTGATGCCCGGGCGTGATGGGGAGATGCGGCGGGTGGATATCACCTTCGACGGTGTGCAGATCGGTGTGGCAAACACCGCATACGCTGACTTTGATGCGTACCTGCCCCGCTCCCGGCTCGGGGATGGGGATGTCTTCTGCGCGGAGAGGATGGTTTTCGATTGGTTCGGGGGTGTGGAGGCGGTGGGTTTTCATGATTTGATTTTACATTATTTACGCCCCGCCCACCCCTCCCAGCCTCCCCAAAATGCGACGAAAGGATGTCGCATTTTGGGGAGGAGCCCATACGAGTTTAGGAAAGAATAGAGTTATACTTTCTCCATGCAGAAAAAAAGGATCGGCATTTTTGGCGGGACTTTTGACCCGCCCCACTTGGGTCATTTGATACTGGCTTGTGAGATCAGGTCACAATTAAAATTGGACCGTTTGCTATGGGTGTTAACGCCTGACCCGCCCCACAAGCAGGGACGTGTCATCACGCCCTTGAAGCATCGCCAAAAGATGGTTGAGTTAGCCATCGAGGACAACCCGAATTTCGAGTTATCGCTCGTCGAGGCAGAACGCCCCGGTCCGCATTATTCGGTCGATACAGTGCAGATCATCCGAGAGCGGAACCTGGAGGCTGATATCATTTTTCTCATGGGCGGGGATTCGCTCCAGAAGCTACCGACCTGGCATCGCCCCGTTGATCTTGTGGCAGCCTGCGATGAGATCGGGGTAATGCGTCGACCGGGAGATGTTGTGAATGTAGATTCTGCCGACAACGCGGTAGCAGGCCTAAAGTCCAGGCTGCGTTTCGTGGACGCGCCATTGCTCGAGATCGCTTCACGAGAGATCCGTCAGCGTGTGCAGGAAGGGCATCCCTGTCGTTATTATCTTCCGCAAGCGGTTTACAACTATATCCGGGAAGAAGGCCTTTATCAGGCATAAAATTCTACAGAAATCAAGAGAAAGGAAGAAGGGCTTTATTGTATAATCTTTTTAGACCATAATTACAGGAGCCATGATGGGGCGCATCGACAAAAGCGTTTTTATCAGTTATCGACGCACCAATTTCAATACTGCTTTGGCGGTCTATCAGGGCTTGTCTCAACATGCCTTTGATGTTTTTATGGATTATCGGGGGAAGGAAAATAGAAATTTCAGTGAAGTAAGTTTAGAGAACATCAAAAAACGGGCGCATTTTCTGGTGATCATTTCGCCTTCAGCAATTGAATCCTATCAGGAAAATGAGAGCTACCTACGCCGGGAAATTGAAACCGCTATTGATGTAGGCAGAAATATCATCCCCCTGGTAATGGAAGGTTTTGACGCAAAGAATCCTTCTGTGCAAAAGGCGTTCAGCGGTAAATTGACCGCGCTCAAGGATTATAGCGGGCTGCGCCTGTACTCGGAATATTTCTTTGCCGGGATGGAGAAGCTGCGAGAGCGCTGCCTGAGTACTATTTACAATGAGGAAACATTGCCCCCTTTCAGCGCGCCAGTTGTGGAAAAAACGTTGAAAGAAAAAGAAGCCGCTGAAAGTGCCCCGCCTGTCCAGATGAAAGAGTTGGTAACCGAAGAGTGGTTTGAACGCGGGGTCGCCTTTGCTCAGCACGAGGTCTGGACGGACGCCATCCACGCCTTTACGGAAGCCTTACGCGCCCGCACAGATTATGCCGAAGCTTATTATCGTCGTGGAGGGGCACGCCGCCGCGAAGGGGATTTTGAAGGCGCAGTCGGAGACTTCGACCAGACTCTCCGTTTCAAACCCAATTTTGCCAAAGCTTATCTGGGACGTGGAATCGTGCACAGCGATGAGGGGAAGTTCCAGCGTGCAGTTGCGGACTTCAACCAGGCGCTCAAGATCGACCCTGAATATGCGGAAGCTTTATATCAGCGTGGGAAAGCCTATGCCGATAAAGGGGATATTAAACACGCCGTCGCAGATTATGATGAAGCCATTCGGATAAAACCTGATTTCGCAGAAGCGTATAACGAGCGTGGGATCGAGCGCTATAACCGGAACGATTTTGATGGTGCATCTCGCGATTATGATGCCGCGATCCGCATCCAGCCAGATTACGCCGATGCGTATAATAGTCGCGGTTTGATGCGCGGCGTGCAGGGAGACCTGGAGGGCGCCATATCAGATTTCTCGCAAGCCATATTCATTCAGCCGGATTATGCCGCCGCTTATTACAATCGAGCAGCGATCTGGCAGCGGAAAAAAGCCTATAATGCGGCGTTGACGGATTATTATAAATATCTCAATCTCAGTAAGGGGATGCTATATGGTAATCAAGGGAAAGTCAAAAAGGCTATTCGTGAATTGAAGAGAAAGATCGCTGAGGGATAGAAAAACTCCCGAAGTTTTGAAAACTTCGGGAGTTTTGTTTTATTCACTGCTCTCTGCGCCGTCCTCGGCGCAGGATTTACCATAAAACGCCGCCGAGGACGGCGGCTGGAGCGTTTATATTATCTACTCTTCCACACCATTACCATCTGTTGAGGGGAGCGGTTTAGCCACCGCAGCAGGAGCAGGCACGGCTGACGCGCCGGGTGGCAAGGCAGCCTGTGTACCGAAGCGGGTCATCACGATGCCGCCGAGAGCAAGTGTCACGATGATGAAAGGTGCCAACCAGCCCACGCAGGGGATCAGGTTGATCGAGTCCGAGATGATCGTCAGCAGCCAGGTGCCAAAGGCGGCGGTTAGCGGAAATGCCCATTCTTGTTTGAGCATTTTTGTGAAACGCTGACCAACTTCCATGCCGAGGGCGACCCATCCATAGAGCAGGGCCACCACCAGCGCCAAAGCAACCAGGAAAGCAACGGGAGCAAGAAAGATCGTGATCACCAAAACCAGCAAGACGAAGGGGGCGAGAGAAATTGTCAGAAAGCCCAGTCCACCAGCAATCACGGGTTGTTTCACGACCGCGTCACTAATGCGACGGGTGGGTTCTTCGAGGAAGAGCGCCAGCAGCATCGCCAGCAATCCCATTGCGATCGAGCGCCCAAGAACGCCGACAACTGCCCAAACAGGATTTGTATGAACGACGATGGGAGTCTGCTCCACAAAGGGGACATCCGGTATGCCGGGCACATCGGGGATGGTCGGGGTGAAGGGATTCTGCGCAGTGTGGAAACCGGGCGCATTGTAGATAACATCGCCAGTCACTTCTGCGCCTTCTTCGCGGTTGATGGTTGCCCCAACCACTGAAAGATCACCATCAATGAGCGACTCTTCGCCGAGCATCACTGCCCCACCGATCAGCACCACGTCGCCATAGACTTCGCCATTGATCGTCAGCGTACCGCCAAAGACCACGACAGAGCCGTCCACTTCGGCGTTCTCTTCGATCATCACGATGCCGCCGAAAACGACAATATCACCTTCGAGATGTTCGTCGCTATCGAGGGTATAGGTGCCGCCAAAAATAACAGGACCATCTGATAGACCCTGCGCCGCAACCGTTTGGGTCGGCACCAGGATCAGGACAAGTAAAAGAATGAGTATTTTGAAAGTTTTCTTCATAGATCAACTCCTTAAACTGCCTGTGGCAGGCGAGTAACTTTCTGGATGGAGAGCATCCAACCAAAGGATAAAAGGCCAAAAACGCTAAGCATAAAAAGCCAGGCTTCAGCGGGAATAAATCCCGCCGCAACACGCAAGATCACGCCACCAGCTTCAACCGTGGCGCGGACTAAAGAGAATGTGGATGCGAGCGTATTTCCCCAGGAAACCAGTAAAGTGGATGGGGAAAAGAGCATTGTAGGCAGGATGGGCAGGACAAGCCAGAAGCCCAATCCCAGCGCGCCGACGAGCAGGATCAGCCCCCCAAAGATGTGACGCCGCCTTTGGGCTTTGCGCCGCGCTGCGAGCTTCGCCTGGAACCTGCTAGCAAATCCCGGGGCGGGTGCCGCCATCACGACGTTGTGCAGAGCACGGTTGGCTTCATGTAGCGCCACACACTTTGCACAGATTTTCAGATGTGCCTGAAAAGCGGTTTTTTCTTCACGCGGAATAGGCGCGTCGTTGAGTAGATATTCTTCAAAATGCCGGTGATCCATAAGGCATCCTTTCCATATTTTGAGATGGTTGTGGGTCTTCCTCCCACAGTTCGCCCAACTTGCGCCGGGCGCGATGCAGACGGCTCTTCACCGCACTAACAGTCAGGTCGAGGGCTTCAGCGATTTCCACTTCGGAGGCGTCGTGCCAGTAGCGAAGCACAATGGCAGCTCTATCAAGTTCGCCCAGCTCACCCAGCAAAGTTTCCATATAACTCTGCTGGTCGCTGTAAATCGCCGCTTTTTCGGGATGTACAGCCCCGGCGTCGGGGATGTACTCGCGCGGCGTACCTTCATCATCGTGGAGGGAAAAAGTGGGCAATTTCTTCCGTCGAAGACGGTCGATACAATAATGTGCGGTGATAGAGAGCAGCCAGGTCGCGAAAGAACGCTTGACATCATAACGATGCAAGTTCTTATAGGCTCTCAAGAATGCTTCCTGTGCTGCATCTTCAGCCCAGTCTGCTTCGCCTAACATACGATAGCAAAGGTTATAGACTGGTCTTTGATAGGTTTCGACGAGCATCGTAAATGCCTCATCACTGCCTTGCTGCGCCTGGAGGATCCAGGTCTTTTCCTCGTCCACTTTTTCTCCTGTGTTTTCTATGTACCTAGTATACGAGAGTTTTTGGGATGAGTTGCAGGATTGTGGAAATTGGTTTGGGGAGTTTTGGAACACGGATTTGGCAGATGAAGCGGGGTTTCGAGGATATTGTTTGGAACATGATGGTTTATAATTTCTGTACGTTTTCACATTCAAACGGGACAAACACATGGGACGAATCGAAAAGACCGTTTTCATCAGCTATAGACGTGCAAATTTCTGGACGGCACTAGCCATATATCAAGATCTCCACAAAAATGGATATGATGTCTTCTTTGACTATAAAAGCATTCCCAGCGGGGATTTTGCACAGGTTATCACAGAAAATATAAATTATCGTGCCCATTTCCTTGTGGTACTCAGTCCATCTGCACTTGAACGTTGCCACGAACCAGGAGATTGGTTACGTCATGAAATCGAACTGGCCATTGAAAACCAAAGGAATATTATTCCACTGGTAATGGAAGGTTTTGATTTTCACAGCGCTACAACAAAGAAAGCATTAACTGGCAAACTTAATCTGCTAAAGAATTTCAATGCAATGAGTATCCCAGCAGAATACTTTGAAGATGCAATGGAAAAACTTCGGAGTGACAGATTTCTAAAAAGACCTCTAGAATTAGTCTCCCAACCTATATCAGATATTACAAAGAGGGTAACAGAAGAGCAAAAATCTGCTGCAAATGAAGCTAAACCTGTGGGCGAAAAACAACTGACAGCTCAAGAATGGTTTGAACGTGGCAGCGTTTTTCAGGACAACAAAAACTTTGAAGAAGCACAACGTTGTTATGCTGAGTTCATTAAGTTGGAAACCGATAACCAAAACTTAGCAATTGCCTATTTCAATCTCGGAATACTCAATAACGATTTAGAACACTATGCCAAAGCCGAAGATGCTTATCGCAATGCCATCAAACTTAGTCCTGAATACACCGCAACTTACCATAATTTGGGCATCTTGTTAAGCAACCTCGAACGCTATAACGAAGCTGAAGGAATCTATCAAAGAGCGATACAACTTAATCCAAAAGATGCCATTATAAATAATCGCTTAGGCTTACTTTTGCATGAAAAGCTCAAGCGCTATGACGAAGCCAAAGAAGCCTATAGAAAAGCCATACAATTTGATCCTAAATTCTACTTCGCATACTATAATTTCGGTAATCTCTTTTCTGAACTCAATCGTTACGAAGAAGCCGAAAAAGCCTATCTAAAAGCTATTGAACTCAATCCTGAAGCCGACTTTGTGTACCACAATTTAGGTATCCTTTTATCGAAGCTCAATCGCTACGAGGAAGCCAAAAAAGCCTACCAAAAAGCTGTCCAAATTAGCCCTAAGAACTCTATCTATTACTCTAATTTTGGTGTTGTGTTGGATAATCTCGGACACCACATGGAAGCTGAAGAAGTCTATCGAAAAGCGATTCAATTTGATACCCAAAATGCCTTTGCCTACCACAACTTAGGCACCCTTTTATCTAAAATCAATCGTTATAACGAGGCTAAAGAAGCCTATCAAAAAGCCATACAATTCAATCCCAAAGAAGCTACGTATATTGTCTTAGCTATGCTCTTTCACAAACAACTCAACCGTTACGAAGATGCCGAGGAAGCTTATCGCAGGGCAATCGAACTTAATCCCAAAAACGCCCTAGTGTACTCAAGTCTAGGCTCTCTCTTACATAAAAAACTGACACGCTACGAAGAAGCCGAAGAAGCGTATCGAAAAGCCATCCAAACCGATCCTGAGCATGCTGCAGCTTACACCCGCTTGGGCGACCTTTTGTCAGATATCAAGCGCCATGAAGAAGCCAAAGAAGCGTATCGCAAAGCTATCCAAATCAATCCTGAGGACGAATACGCTTACACTCGCTTGGGCAATCTTTTTTCAGATATCAAGCGCTATGAAGAAGCCGAAGAAGCCTATCGCAAAGCTATCCAAATCAACCCTGAGTACGAATACGTGTATACCGTCTTGGGGGATCTTTTTTCAGATATCAAGCGCTATGAAGAAGCCGAAGAAGCCTATCGCAAAGCTATCCAAATCAACCCTGAGGACGAATACGTGTATACCGTCTTGGGGGATCTTTTATCAGAAATCAAACGTTACGAAGAAGCCGAAGAAGAGTATCGCAAAGCTATCCAAACCAACCCTGAGGACGAATACCCTTATACCAAGTTGGGCAATCTTCTGTCAAAACTCAAGCGTTACGAAGAAGCCGAAGAAGTCTATCGCAAAGCTATCCAAACCAACCCTGAAGACGAATACGCTTATACCAGATTGGGCAACTTTTTACACTATCTCAAGCATTACGAAGATGCCGAAGATGTGTATCGAAAAGCCATCAAAGCCAATTCCAAGGACGAATACGCATACACCAGCTTGGGCAACCTTTTGTCAGATATCAAACGCTACGAAGAAGCCGAAGAAGCCTATCGTAAAGCCATTGAAATCAATTCTAGGGATGAATACGCTTATACCAGGTTGGGCAACCTTTTACACTATCTCAAGCGTTACGAAGATGCCGAAAAAGCTTATCGTAAAGCTATCCAAACGAATCCTCAGTACAAATACGTTTACTACGATTTAGGTCTTTTACATCTACGGAAATGGCGTTTCGTAGAGGCATTTCAAGTATTTAGCAAATATAAAGAGCTTAAATAATTTTTACATAAAGATTCACATTTAATCCTTGGAGAAGAGACCAATAGCTTAATGAAAAATGAGTGTTACGTACTGCCCTCTCGTTTCTTTTCACTCATCACTCGTCAACTCATTTTCCCATTTAACAATCAGCAATCAAAAATCCACACTCATCAATGATGATGATGCCCACCCCGTGCACTGTTCTTGTTCCCCAAGAATGGACGCAGCGCCCCAAAGCCCTCGTCGTTCATCGCGAAGTAGGCTGCGATCAGGGTGGTGATCGGCACAGCGGCGATCAAGCCCAGTGAGCCGACCAGCGTCCGCACAACTTCCTCGGCGACGAAAGAGAAATTGACGAGATAGCCAAAATCCCCTTTTGACATGGAGAAGACGAGCAGCATGGGCAGGGCTGTCCCGGCGTATGCCATGACAAGGGTGTTGACGGTCGCGGCAACGTGATCCTGCCCGATATTGGTCGCCCGTCGATATAAGGAGAGCATGCCCATCTCGGGGCTCGCATCGTGGAGTTCGAAAACGGCAGATGCCTGGGTAATGACCAGATCATCCAAAACACCGAGTGCGCCCACGATCATCCCGCCCAAGAGCAATCCCCGTAAATTGATCGACGAGTTCGCCATCTGAACCAAAAAGAGCGCGTTCTCATCCCCGGAGCCGGTCAGCTTGGTTGCGCTCACAAAGATCCACGCCAACGTGCCGGTGATGATGAGCGCCATGAGCATAGAGAGCACCGCCGCGTGCGTTTTCAGGTTCCAGCCGTAGGTCAGGTAAAGGGTCACCGAGAGCAAAATCGCCGCGCCAATGATGCTTACGCGCACCGGGTCTTCGCCATCGAGGATGTGGGGGATGATATAGCCAATGACGACCAGCAGGCTGAAGGCCAGCCCGAGCAGCGCGCCCGCACCTTTGCGCCCCGCAAACGCCAAAATGGCGACCACAAAAATCCCCAGCAAAAGCAGCAGCAAATGTGAGCGGACGTAATCGACAAAATAGGCGTTCAGCGTACCATCGGGCGTCACTGTGATCGCGATCAGCAGCTCGTCGCCCGGCTCAAGATGGATGTCGTCGTAGCGCACCTGTCGCCTGCCATTGTCGATCTCCAACTCGATGCCTTCATATTCACCATCGAGGGGTTTGACACGCAGGACTTGATAGAGCTGCGGCGGATTATCGCCGAGCGTGATCTCGCCTTCTTCGATGACCCGCGTGACCTCCGCCCGCACCGTCCCTGACCCGAAACCTGCTTCCGTTTGGACGCGTTCTATTGGCGAGAAAAAGTAGGGCACACCCCAGATGATGAAAGCGGCGATACCGAGGACGAGGAGAAGGGTGAAAAGGATGAAGATTATTTTATTTTTCATAGGGATTTGAGATGTGCATTGCACTCGAAGAGTGCGTTGCACATCGGTTATATTGGCTAGACCCGAACTGCAACGCACCAGCCCCCTCTGTCCTTCGGACATCTCCCCCAAATTCTCTGAATTTAGGGGAGAAAAAGCGCAATGCAGTTCTACTTAAATTTTTAACTTTGTGTTCTCTTCGTGTACTTCGTGGTTAATTTTTCAAATTCTTAAAAACAGTCTGCCCACCCCAGACCAGCCCAAAGAGCGCCGTACAAACCAGCACGATGGCAGAACCCGAAGCGATACTCCAATAATAGGAAATATATAGCCCGATCACACCCGAAATGGATGCAAAGGTCGCAGCCAGTGCCATCATGATCGGCAGGCGTTTTGTGAGCAAATAGGCCGTCGCCGCCGGAGTGACGAGCATCGCAACCATCAGCGCAACACCGACGGTTTGGAGTGAGACAACGATGGTTATGGCGATGAGTACTAAAAGCAAAAACTCAAGTAAGCGAACGGGCAAGCGCAACGTGGTCGCAAAAATGGGGTCAAAAGATAAAACCAAGAATTCTTTATAAAATGCCAAGATCAGTAAAATGGTCAACCCGCCGAAGATGGCGATCAGCCACAGGTCGCTTTCGCGGACGCCGAGCACATCACCGAAGAGGAAATGTGCGAGATCGACGGTATAAGAGCGCACTGTCGAGATGAGCGCCACGCCGAGAGCAAATGTCCCGGCAAAGATAATGCCGATGGCGGTATCTTCCTTAATCTTGGTATTACGGCTGATCGTGCCAATGCCGAAAGCACTCAAGATCGCGGCGACCAGCGCCCACCAAAAGAGCGGTTCACGCGCCCCGCCGCCAACGAGGTATCCTACTGCCACACCGGGCAGAATCGAATGCGCAAGGGCATCACCGAAAAAGGCCATGCCGCGTAGGACGACGTAGGTCCCGACGACGGCACTGACGATCCCGACACCGATGGCGGCAATAAGTCCGCGTACCATGAAGGCGTATTGCAGGGGTTCGAAAAGGAAATCAAGCATGATCATGCTCCCCCTCGCAACAGGTATCGCCGATAGCTAACATGCCATCTTCGGTGGGGAGCAGTTGCAGAGTCCCGCCGTAGGCGCGCATCAAATTATCGGGATGGAGGGTTTCCTCAGCAGGTCCAATGGCAAGCAAATGCTTATTCAGCAGCATAATTTTGTCGAAGCGTTCGGAGGCCATTTTCAGGTCGTGAAGGGATATGAGTACGGTCACCCCATCCGCTTTAAGCTGGTCGAGAATATCAAAGATCTTATCCTGCGAAGGGACGTCAAGTCCCGTCATGGGTTCATCCATCAGGATCAATTCAGCTTCCTGCGCGAGGGCGCGTGCAATGAACATGCGCTGCTGCTGCCCGCCAGAAAGCTCGTCGATCTGACGTTTGGCGAGATGCCCCATGCCAACCACGTCGAGCGCTTCTTGCACGATCTTCCAATCTTTGGGCATTGGGTTACGGAAAAGTCCCATCTGCCCCACGCGCCCCATCATGGCGACATCCGCAACCGTGACGGGGAAATTCCAGTCGACCTGCGTGCGCTGCGGGACGTAGGCAATGCAGATATGTCCATCGGGGTCGTGGCCAAAAACTTCGACCTGCCCTGCAGTCGGAGTCTGCACCCCCACAATGACCTTGATGAGGGTACTTTTTCCCGCGCCGTTCGGGCCGACAATCGCAACACGGTCGCCATGTGGAAGCTCGAAAGAAACATCTTCAAGGGCAGCGCCGCTCTCGTAGCGTACACCGAGTCCCTCCACGCGCAGGATAGGTGCATCGGGATCATGGCTATGACGCTGCTGCAAGCCAAGATGATGGGTGGTTTTTTTGAGTTCCTGAAAGATTGACATTGTTTTTTTCACAACAAAGGACACGAAGGATCACAAAGAAGGGCAAAGGGCTTTCCTTTGTGATCCTTTGTGCTCTTCGTGGTTAGAATATCATTTCAACGCTTCAACAAAAGCAGTCGTATTGTATCGCAGATACTCCAGATAAGTCGGCGCGTCACCATCGGCAGGACTGAGCGAGCCCGTGTAAAAGAAGACCAATTCCACACCGGTGTCTTCGGCGACACGCTCGGACAAATTGCTGTTGACGGTATTCCCAACAAAAATTGCTGAGACACCAAGATCACCGATCGCATCTTCGATGGCTGCCAATTCCTGCGCCGAAGGCTCGGAAAGTGAGCTATAGCCGGGAATGATCGCGCCAGCCATTTCAAGGCCATATTCATCGACGTAATAACCGATCAGGCGATGGTCCGTAACGATCTTGCGATTCTCTTCCGGGATCTGCGCGATCTCTTCACGGATCCAGCTATCGATTTCTTCTAGCTCTGTTTTATAAGCAGCGGCGTTGGTGGCATAGCTCTCCGCGTTAGCCGAGTCGACTTTACTCAGGGCTGCTTCGATATTCTCAACCCAGATAATGACATTATTCGGGTCTGTCCAGGTATGTGGATCGCCCACTCCATGTTCGTGGTCATCGTCTTCGACATGCTCGTCATCATGATCATCTGCATGGTCATCATGTTCTTCACCATCTTCATGCTCCTCACTATGCTCTTCGCCCCCTGCGTGATCATCTTCTTCGACTTCAGCATTTGGCTGTTCCAAGAGCACGATCCCTTCCGAGACTTCGATGATCTTCCCTTGCGCATCGGCACTCTCGAGCAGATGGTCGATGAAAGCTTCCAAGCCTGCGCCATTCGCAAAGACAATATCCGCATCAGCGACTTTGGCAATATCCTGTGGAGTGGGATCAAAGCTGTGGGGGTCTGCGCCAACAGGGAGCAAAATTTCCACATCTATATGCTCACCGCCGACATTCGAAACCACGTCCGCAACAATGCTGGTTGTCGCGACAACGGTCAATTTTCCATTATCCACAGCAGGGGATTCGGTTGAACTACAAGCAACCAATAATAAACTTGCAAAGATCAATATCAATAAATTTCTCATTCCTAATATCCTTATTGAAAACTATTTTCATTAACGTGTAGGCGCATTCTAACTTTTTGACGCAACCTTTGTCAAGAAAAATGGTATTAGAGAAATCTCAGAACTTTTCATCCCATCGATCTCATGAAAATTCTCATTAAACTTGAGTTTTCTTGCCTTTCCCCTGCAAAGCCTCTATAATGACCCTCATGCAGAAAAATGCCCCCAAGCTCACAAAATGGCTTATCCCGCTTGCAGCGCTAATCGCCATTACAGTCTATATTGTCATCACCCCGCCCGGGCTTCTCGGCAAGGCAGACGCGGTCGGTTACGCCATCTGCCATCGTATTGATGAGCGTTCCTTCCACATTCACGACCGCCAACTCCCCATGTGCGCGCGCGATACGGGCACCTTCACCAGCGCCGCCCTTAGTATGCTCTTCATCGCCATTATCGGCAAAAAACGCGCGGGGATGCCCGCAAAAAAGATTGGTATCGTTCTTGTCACATTATTTCTTATCTGGGGCTTCGATGGCGCAAACTCCTATCTATATCTCATCAAGCAAACCTATCCCGGCGCACTGCCGCAGATCCCCAATCTCTATATTCCCAACAATACTCTCCGTTTGCTAACTGGGAGCGGAATGGGGATGGGGATGGCATCCGTACTTTATGCCGCCTTCAACCAGACCGCCTGGAAAGATGTGGATATGCGCCCCGCCCTCGCATCGTGGCGTGATTTGGGCTTGCTTGTCACCATCATCTTGGTCGTCGATCTCCTGGTTTTGTCGGAGTCACTCATCGTCCTTTACCCGGTTGCCTATATCAGTGTTTTCGGCGTCCTCATGCTCCTATCCCTCATCTTCAGCGTCGTTTGGATGATGATCATGCGCCAGGATAATAGCTTTACCCACTTCAAGGATATGTGGCTTGCCATCCTTGCCGGTTTTACACTCGCTCTCATTATGGTCATGGGTATCGACTTGCTCCGTTTACAAATGACAGGTACCTGGGGCGCCTTCCCAATAGGGTAAACTAAAGGTAATTCTTACCGATATGTAGAAGGGATCATCCAATGGAATTACTCACCGGTATCTTTTCCGCCTTCGGGCTATCTGCCAGCGCAGGGCTTAATGCTTATATTCCGCTGCTGGCAGTCTCTTTGATCGCTAAATTCACTGACCTAATTGAGCTTCAATCCCCCTGGGATACGCTTACCTCCTGGTGGGTGATCGGTATCCTTATCGTACTCGGCACCATCGAATTCTTCGCCGACAAAGTCCCCGCTGTGAACCACATCAATGACATTATCCAAACCTTTGTCCGCCCGGCAGCAGGGGCGATCGTCTTCGCTGCCAGCGCGAACGTGATAACAGATGCCAGCCCCGTCCTTTCGATGATCGCAGGACTACTCGTTGCTGGGAGCGTACACACGGTCAAATCGGCTGCGGTACGTCCAGCAATCACTGCGACTACAGGTGGAACAGCTCACGCCCCCGTCAGCTTTGTGGAAGATATTCTCTCCACCTTTTTGTCCATTCTCGCCATTGTTATTCCCATTCTCGTCGGCATTATTCTTGTTTTGCTAACGACCACGTTTATCTGGTGGTGGTGGCGCCGCTCAAACGCCAAAGCTTCAGCATAATATTTTATTCAAAGGAAAAGAAAATGAACGATCAACCCTATCAACAACAAGTCCCCCCTACTGCGCCCAGTAGCACCCTGGCAATGATCAGCATGATCGCAGGCATCATCAGTTGGATATTAGCCCCGCTACTTGGCTCGCTGGTGGCGATCATCACGGGTCACATGGCAAAGCGTGAGATCCGCGAAAGTATGGGCCGCCTTCAGGGTGATGGCATGGCAACTGCCGGTCTCGTCCTTGGATATATTCAACTCGTGCCCGCCGTCCTCTGTATATGCGTCATCCTTGTAATGACGGCTTTGGGTATGACCATTCCTATTCTTGATTCACTTTCATTCTAAAAAGGAGTTTTTATGAACGACAATCTTGTTCCCCCCGTCAAAGAGAAGAAGAAACCCAACACTTGGCTGATCGTTGGCATTGTAGCCATCGTCTTATGCTGCTGTGTGGTCGTCTTTGGTGGTCTCGCCTGGACATTCGGCGACCAGGTTATGAGCGCCCTTGGCGTCTACTAAAAAGAGAAAAGGCTTCCAGATCTGGAAGCCTTTTTTGATTCCTGGTTATTCAAAAACTAACTTACATCCAAGGGCAGGACATAAAAATAAATCCCGATAAAATGCGCAACACTCCCAGCTATAACAAAAAGATGCCAAACCAAGTGAATAAACTTGACGGTCTTGATCTTGTAAAAGATCGTTCCGCCTGCATAAAAAACCCCGCCAACGATCACCCATATAAAGCCTGAGAGCGAAACTGCGTCAATAACTTGTTTGCTAGCGACAAAGACCAAACTGCCCATCGCCATATAAGCAAGGATAAAGAACAGGCTCACACCCTGATTGAATTTCGTCGGTTTGAATATTTTGATGAGAATTCCAACCAGCGCAAAACCCCACTCAATGCCAAAAATTACCCATCCAAATGTACCATGCAGGGCGATCAACGCCAGCGGGGTATAAGTGCCCGCGATCAAAATATAGATCGCGATCTGATCGAAGTTAAAGAAAAACTCTTTCGCCTTCCCCTCCGGCAGCCAATGATTAAACGTGGACGAAAGATATAAAACCACAAGGGCACTGCCGTACACAATGGAGACAGCCAAATGCCATCCGCTCCCGTCCCTAAGAGAATATGCGATCATCAGGAGAAGCCCAACCACTCCCAACACTGCCCCAACCAGATGGGAGATCGCGTTGGCTAATTCTTCACTTTTTGTAAAACGTTGTATGGGGATATTCACTACTTACTCCTAAAAATTCCGCCACCCACGCCGAGGCGGGATGACTAACAATATCTTCGGGGCTGCCACTCTGGACAATTTCACCTTCATTCAGCAGCATCACTCGATGCGCCAGCGCGAAAGCCTCCAATTGGTCATGGGTAACGTATATGGCTGGCACACCGCTACCGCGTAAAATATCGCGGATCTCGGCCAAAAGATACTCCCGCAAACGACGATCCAATGCACCGAGGGGTTCATCAAACATCAATAAACGGGGACGGGGCGCAAGCGCCCGAGCGAGCGCGACCCGTTGTTGCTCACCGCCGGAAAGATCAGTGACTCGGCGAGATTCAAATCCCGTTAAATCGACCTGTTTGAGAGATTCTTCGACCCGCTGCCGGATGGCATCCTTTGGCATCTTCTGCATCTTCAAACCAAAAGCAACGTTGTCGAAAACATTCAAATGCGGAAAAAGCGCGTAATCCTGAAAGATCAACCCAAAATTCCGCTCATGGGATGGAGTATCCGCAAGGCTCCTTCCAGCCCACAAGACTTCGCCCGCTTCGGCTTCCTCCAAACCGGAGATGATCCGCAACAGCGTCGATTTTCCGCTGCCGGAGGGACCAAGCAAGCAAAGGGTCTCGCCCTGCGCCAATTCAAGAGAAATGCCTTTTAATAGGGGCTTTCCTTCATAGGATTTCTGGATGTTATTCAAAGTCAACATATTTTGTCACCACTCCCCTGTTCCCGGGAAGCGCAACCTTTCTATCAAGAAAATACTGATCGTGGTCAGCGCCATTAGAATCGTCGCCATCGCCATTGCTTGTCCGTAATTCAACCCACCTGGCTGGGAAAGAAATCTATAGATCGCCGTGGGGATGGTCGGGTACTCGGGGCGTGCCAAAAGGGAGGTCGCTCCAAACTCACCCAATGAGACGGTAAATGCAAAGGTCGCCGCAGCAAGCGTAGCACGGGAGATGATCGGAAAATCCACTGTCAGCCAAACTCTGAATGGCGAAGCACCGAGCATCGCCGCCGCTTCTCGATACCGCTGGGGAATGGATGCTAAGGCAGGTTGCAACGAACGGATCACAAAAGGCAAGGCGATCATCGTATGCGCCAGTGGAACGAGGAAAGGCGAAGCGATCCAGTTTAACGGTGGGCGACTAAAGGCGATGATGAATCCCAAGCCGAGGGTTACGGCAGATGCTCCGAGCGGTAGCATCAGGAATGGGTCAAGGGCGTTATCGAGCTTGGTCGGTTTCGCTAATGCCGATGCGACCGGAAATCCCAGCAAAAGCGAGAGCACAACTGTGATCCCTGCATACTGGAGCGAATTCCGCGCTGCCTGAATAGGCGGAACATAAAAACGTGAGCTACGCCTATTGATGAAAAGCTCTGCGTAATAATCCGTTGTAAAACCTGATTCTAGGGTTGTCCGCTCTCCACGATTTGCTTCAAGTTTGCTCACCGAGCGCAGAGGCAGCGCAAACATGGGAAGAATAAAAAGGGCAAAAAGCACAAAATAAGAAGAGACCAGAAAAATACGCTCAGAGAAAGTTTTTGCAGGGCGAAGATAGGTCGCAGATTCTCGCTGCGCTGTCTGGACGGATGTTTTTGCCAGCATTTTGCTATAAAGAACGGAAAAGATCAGTG
>CAZASG010000014.1:0-80322 GCA_964487745.1 uncultured Anaerolineaceae bacterium
TATCGTATCCTGCAATTTTCAAGTGAGGGCGAGTTCATCCAAACCTGGGGTGATTTCGGCGTCGGGAACGATGCTTTTGGTCTCGCCGCAGCGGTGACTGTTGCAGAGGATGGCAGCATTTGGGTTACAGATGCGGGCAATCAGCGGGTGATGAAATTTGTTTTACCTGAATAAAATATAGAATCAAAAAGCGACCTGGAAATCCAGGTCGCTTTTTTTATCCAACAGATCTATTTCTCTGCTAGTGGGCTCAGCTTCCATCTGCCATAGGCGATGAAGCCGGAAACAAGAGCCAGTACCACATTGAACATGATATTGCTGAACTCGCCTCGCTGAAAATGGTAGCCAATGGCGCCAAGCATGACAAGCACCAAGCCAAAGCCTGCGAAATAGGTCAGACGAGTCTGGATCTTGAATAGACCGGGCAGGATCAGCCCCAACCCGCCCAGTATCTCAGCCAGGCCGCTAAAAGCGTGCAGTCCCGGGGACAATTCATACATCCACGCCATTTGTGCGGGCAACCCCGGGGGAACAATGAAGTGCATCACGCCAATTGCTGTGAAGTAGATACCAAAAAACACCTGCAAAACCCATAATAAGATATTCACTATACTCTCCTTTGTTGATATAGCTGATATAAACGATCTTGATTATCCTAATGCTTATAACACAAAAATCGACACATCGATACTCTTTTAACGGAGGTAAGTCCAAATCCGCGTGTGTCCCGCGCATGTCATCTATATCGGGGACAAAACTCATAGAGCAGGCTGAAAATTGGTCTATCGCCCCATCCAAATGGTATAATCGCTCCGTCATTTTAGCTATAAAAATCCTTAGCAAAAGGAGTCTGTTTGAATGAAGATTCACGAGTATCAATCCAAACGAATTTTCGCCGAGTACGGCGTACCCATTCCCAATGGGAAAGTGGCGATCACCCCACAAGAGGCATACGATATTGCCAAAGACCTGGGTGGTCGCGTTATCGTTAAATCGCAAGTTTTGGTCGGTGGGCGCGGCAAGGCTGGCGGCGTAAAGCTCGCCAACAACCCCGACGAAGCCAAAGAGCGTGCTGCTGAAATTCTTGGCATGGATATCAAAGGTCTTACTGTCCGCAAGGTTTTGGTAGACGAAGCATCCAATATTGCCAGCGAAATTTATCTCGGCATCACCAACGACCGCGCAAAGCGAATGCCGGTTATGATGGTCTCTGCCGCTGGCGGCGTGGACATTGAAGAAGTTGCCCGCGAGACCCCCGAAAAGATCATCAAAGTTTACATCAATCCCCTTTTGGGTTTGCAGGGCTATCAGATCCGCGATATTGCTGCGAGCATTGAACTTCCCCGCAAGAACTGGAAAGAATTCGGTGTGATCGCGAACGGTCTCTGGAAAGCCTACAAAGGCAGTGACGCGACTCTTGCTGAAATCAATCCACTCATCATTACTGAAGAAGAAACTTTGCTGGCAGTGGACGGCAAGATGCTGATTGACGACAGCGCTCTCTTCCGCCATGTTGACCTGGCTGATATGCGCGACATCGACACCGAAGCCGAGACCGAGACAATCGCCCGTGAACATGATCTCGCTTATATTCAGCTCGACGGCGATATCGGATGTATGGTCAACGGCGCCGGTTTGGCGATGACCACGATGGACATTGTCAAATTCTTTGGCGGGAGCCCCGCTAACTTCCTCGACATTGGCGGTGGCGCGAATGCGGAGAAGGTTGCGGCTGCATTCCGCATCATTCTCTCTGACCCGAAAGTAAAAGCTGTCTTGATCAATATTTTCGGCGGCATCACCCGCGGCGACGAAGTTGCCAAAGGTATTTTGGCAGCGATGGAAGAAGTCAAGCCCGACGTGCCGATGGTCGTGCGTTTGGTCGGCACCAACGCTGAAGAAGGGCGCGCCCTGCTCGCCGATGCGGATATGATCACAGCAGAAACCCTCGCTGAAGCAGCTCAGAAAGCTGTTGAAGTTGCGAAGGAGGCATAAGATGAGCATTTTAGTTAATAAAGATACCCGCCTGCTTGTGCAAGGCATTACCGGAAATGAAGGTCTTTTTCATACCCAACAAATGGTCGCTTACGGCACCAACGTTGTCGGTGGCGTGACCCCCGGTAAGGGCGGTGAATGGGTGATGGATGGAAAAATCCCCGTTTTTGATTCTGTAAAATTGGCTGCTGAAGCAACCGGCGCCAACGCCAGCGTGATTTTCGTTCCCGCCCGCTTCGCAGCAGACGCGATCTTCGAAGCCGCGGATGCAGGTATTGATCTGGTCGTCTGCATCACCGAGGGCGTACCCGTCAGTGATATGATGCGCGTCCGCGCCTACATCGACCAACTCGACACTCGCTTGCTGGGACCGAACTGCCCAGGCTTGCTGACCCCCGGTGAAGCCAAAGTGGGCATCATCCCCGGCAGCATCGCCATCCCCGGAAACGTGGGTGCTGTATCCCGCTCAGGCACACTGACCTACGAAGTACTCTACGCGCTCAAGCAGAAAGGCATGGGTGCCTCGACTTGTGTCGGCATCGGCGGTGACCCCGTGAACGGCACCAACTTCATCGACGTGTTAGCCATGTTCGAAGATGATCCCGCGACTGACAAGGTCGTCATGCTGGGTGAGATCGGCGGCACCGACGAAGAGAAAGCCGCTGAATTCATCGCCACTAAGATGACCAAGCCCGTGGCTGCCTTCATCGCAGGGCAGACCGCTCCTCCCGGCAAACGGATGGGGCACGCCGGTGCGATCATCCAATCCGGTTCAGGTGCGGCATCTGACAAGATCAAAGCTCTCGAAGAAGCAGGCGTGCGGGTTGCAAATCATCCCGAAGAGTTGCCTGATCTTTTGGGCTAAATTTCTGAGAGATATCAAAACTCCTCATCATCATGATGAGGAGTTTGTTTTTTTGTATTGACTAAGAACGAAGTCCTGTTCTTCTCATATTGACATAGGAGATTATGCCGACTAAAAGGAAAATAATACCCATCACTAAAGTGAAAAGTCCAAACCAATCTCCGTTGAAAATGGACCAAACACCCATGCACAAGAATGGTAAAGAACCAAGTAACAGGAAAATTGTCGTGACAGGAGTTCGCCCGGGTTTTAGCCCGTACATGGTTTTTGATTTTTCCATCATTGCGTTATATGTAATAATTTCTTTATGGCACTTTTCTGAACACGTAAAACCATTATCGTCGGGGATTGCACATTCATCACAAACCGCTTTGAAACAATTTTTGCAGATAGAAACCGCTTGTTTCTCTTGGTGATTGTAGCAAACCATTATGTCCTCCTTGCAAATGAGCTAACAGCCTGTTTATTTTACCCTGAGAATAAATATTCGGTAAACTTTTCACAACTGCCTTGACGACATCTCCACCAAATGGTATAGTCTCGCCCAAGATGCAAAACACCAACCTTCTTGCCACCACCAATACCAATGATAATACCCGTATGCAATCCGGGGCGTTGGTGCTTGGTTATCGGCAGAAGTAAAAACTTATGTCAAGCTAAACTCAAAAACGCCCCGATGAATTATCGGGGCGTTTTTCTTTGTGAATCACTAAGGAGAAAAAAATGGCCCGCCTTCCATCACCAGACCAGCCCGTTTACGCTGTTCCTGACAAGAACCTGATCCCGCGCAGCAACCATCTCTCGAAGATGAAAGAGATCCCCGCCTCACGGATGTTCCTCATCAAAAAATCACTCAAGACCTACCAGGAAAATAATTCCGGCAGCCCCGTCTACGACGCATCTCAGGGCGACGGCGGCGCCAGCCTGCCCGGCACCCCGCCCGAAATATTGGAGCGCGCAGCGCAGCTCCAGGTCGCACATGGGACGGGATACGACTCCCCTTTCGGGACGCCTGCCTTCCGCAAGATCGTTGCTGAAAATTACTGGGGTTTCGAACCTGGCTCGAGGCTTGCTCCCGCCAATGTCATCGCGACGGTGGGCGGTCGAGATGGTCTCGTTAAATCCTACGAAGCAATGCTTGCCCTCGGCTACGGACGCCAGGGCGATGCCCTGCTCGTTTCCCGCGTCCCATGGATCTCGTATAACTGGGGGCCTTATGGCGTCGGCGCGAACGTGATGCTTGCCCCCGGGCAAGAAGAAGAGGGCTGGACCTACAGTGAAGAAGGCATCCAGGCCAGCGTAGATTTTGCCGCCAAATCCGGGCGCAAGATCGCGGGGATGGTCGTCACTAACCCCGACAACCCGACTGGGCAGACCATCTCTATGCAAAAGCAAATTGCTCTTGGTAAGGCCGCGCTCAAAGCAGGTGTTGCTTTTGTGCTCTACGACTGGATCTATCACCAGGTCACCGACGAAGAACCGATGGATATCAACGCTTTCATATTTGAATTCGAGCCTTCCGAACGAGAGCGTTTGATCTTCCTCGACGGGCTGACCAAGAGTCTGGGTGGTTCAAATCTGCGCAGTGCACATTTGGTCGCACCTGAGAGAATTGCAAAATTCATTACCGCGCGTGCGTCGCATAACATCATCCCGCCCTTCTACGGAACAGCCGTCGCGATGGCAGCCTATGAGATGGGCTACAAGGAAGCCAGCCGCTCCATCGTCGAGCCGACCAATGCCAGCCGAAAAGTATTGCAGAGCTTCCTGAATGAGAAAGGTTTCAAATATATTCTTGGCAAGGGTTATTATGCCTTCATCCACGTTGGGGAATGGCTCAAAGCCAAAGGCTGGGAAAATACTGAAGCGCTTGGTCAGTATCTGGCGGAAGAATATGGTGTTGCGGTAGTTCCTGGCATCTTCTTCTCGAGGTATGGTGGTGAGTGGCTGCGATTCTCTTATGCCACGCCGCCAGAGCGCACGCAGGGCGCGGCAGAACGTTTGCTGGAAGGGTTAAAGGCACTGAAATAGGATTGTGAAAAGTGACAGTCACCTTGAAGGTGACTGTCACTTCGCCCATATAGCGGAAGCAATTTCAAACCACGAGCGTCCCGTGCATCCCATCCCAAGGATAAAGATTATGAGCTATAGTCCAGGTCAATTTGCCAAGAAATATCAACTTTCCATCGAAACCGCCCGCCAGGATTTTCCACAGCAGGGCACCTGCGGGCTGGAGATCGAACTGCTCCTGCTCGATTCCGACCTGCGTCCGTTGTTGACTGTTGGGGCGGGTCCCAGCAAGAAATCCTTTGTCGATTATTTGCGCGAGAACTACATCCCCAAAAGTGTGCTCGACAAGACCGATCTGGAAGCCTTTCAGTGGATGATCGAATGGGGCACACACCCCTATTATTCGGCGCGCGGCGCGATCTATGAGGGGAGAATTTTGCAGGGCGTGGTGCTGAACGCGTTGTATAAAGCCGGGCAATCTTTTGAAGAAAAACTGCATCTCTGGCAGGGGAATTTGCCCTATCTCACGACCGTGAATTACGATTCCATTCCGGGTGGCTGGCATATTGCGAAGCGCCGCTATATCGAGCGCTGTGTGGATATGTACGGCGATACGCTCTCGACTGCGGGGAACCACACCAATATCTCGCTGCCTGAGCCGCTCCTGATGTGGGATTTTATGCACCTGCCGGCAGCGAAGCGTGAAGGCTTTTTGCTCGATGATTACAAGAACGAAGTCTATATCACCATCACGCGCCTGCTGCGTGCTTTTGCGCCGCTCTTTATCGCCACATCGGCAGCGTCGCCTTTCAGGTCTGAGATCCGCGATGGAAAATCCGTGCTTTTGCTGACTGAGGAAAATTCGCTGCGTAGTCAAATATTTCCCAAACCTGCCATGTTGGATGTCCCCGACATTTATCGCTCGCATCAGGACTATATCCAGACATCTTATGATCTCGTCCGACGCGGCGTACGCTTTGGCAACAACAACTGGATTCCCGTCCGCGCGCGCTCACTCGAAGAACGTGTGGAGAGCCTGATCGAAGTGACCAGCCATGAACTGGATGGGCTTTACTCGCGTGGCCTTTACGCCGCTGGCGAAGCACAACCCCTTGACGAGATGGCACGCCAGATCGAAGTGCAGAATATGCTTGCGCGCGTGGATCTGCCAATGACGCGTGTGGAAGTCCGCACCGACGATGGCGGGAACCCGCTCGACCTTGAGCTTGCCAACATGACCCTAAAGAATCTCCTGACGATGCGCATCTACGCTGACTCCGAATTTGCGCGTGCCTTCCGCTACGATAACGAGGATATTCGCCTGGCACGTCAAAATGAGACCCTTGCCGCAAAGCATGGCTTGCAAGCCGAGATCGCCAATCCCTTCACCGGCAAGCCCATCAAGATGCGCGACTTCCTGCGCTGGACGCTCGAAGAGATTCGACCGCTGGCAGAATCGCTGGATATCTGGGAAGACCTGCATCCACTCACGGAAATGGTCGCGGGCGCGCCCAATACCGCTCAGCGCCTGCGCGATGAAGTCCGTGCACAGATAGGTGAAAGCGAAGAAATTCCGCTGGATGTCTTCAAGGAAGTCGTTGAAAATCACGAAAAAAAAATCGCCGAAGAGATCGAAATGGTCGCATCCAGCGTCGCGCTTTGGAACGACGAAAAAGAACAGCTCGGTGATGTGCTTTATCGTCTGCGCAGCCATGCCCACAAAGATGCACAAGCACCGATCCGCTTCAGCCCACAACAGGAGAATCTCATCAATATTGAATATACTGACAAAACCAGCGAAATCGTTGATCTTGCCACCCGCTTGATTCGCATCTCCTCCGTAACCGCTTCCCCCGATGAACGCCTGGATGAAGTCCATCGTGCCGCAGTCTTTATCTACGACTATCTCCAAAGTCACGGCTTGCAGGTACGCTTCTTCGATCAGGAGAAATACCCATCCATGCTGGTTTCTTTTCCCGATGGCGAGGAAGCCCCGGTCATGTTCAGCGGACACTTCGACGTGGTCGAGCCCGAGCCCGACGACGAACAATTCAAGCCATATGTCGAAGGTGATTATCTTTGGGGGCGCGGCTCCGGTGATATGAAAACCGTCGTTGCCACCTACATGGTCTGGATGAAAGACGCCCTCAAGCAGGGCGCACCCTATCCGCCCGTCAATTTAATGCTGATCGGCAACGAAGAGAACGGTGAGGGTGAAGCAATGGGAACGCCGCATGTCCTCAAGTTGCTCAAGGAAGAATCCGGCTATGAGCCAAAGATATTTATCGCGGGCGAGCGCACCGAAGAAAAAGGCAACGGGCTTTGGGGAGAAATTTGCACCGAAAATCGCGGCGCCATGCGTTTTGACATCGTCGCGACAGGCAAACGTGGTCACTCCGGGGTCGCGGGCGCACACGCCGATCTCTCCGAGCGTTTGATCGGTGCTCGCACCAAGCTAAAAGAACTCGCTGAGAAATATCTCACCCTCGAAAGCGATGATGGCTGGAAGTCGCAAATTCGCTTCCCTTTCATCCAGGTTGGTATCCCGGATGTATACAATATCACCGCCGATTATGGTGCCCTGGGCATCGAGATTCGCAGCATCCCGCAGGATGATCTGGAAGCTCTCATCAGGGATTCGCGCGACTACTGCGAAGAAAATGGCCTTGATATCCGTGTCGGTGCGACGGAAGGTGGAATTGCCTGTGATCCCGAGAATCCATATCTGAAGAAGTTGGTTACAGCTGTGAAACTTGCTTCGGGCGAACCTGCCCAGATCGGGCGTAAACTTCCGGGCACCTCGGCACGCTTCGCCCCCGATGGACAGGGCGTCGTCTGGGGGCAGAGTGGGATCGGTCCGCATACGTCTGAAGAGCGGCATTATATTCCCAGCATCATGCCCTACTACGAAGCCCTGCAGGCGTATGGGAAATTGTTATTGGAAGAATAAAATCTTTATGACAAAAAAGAAACCATCCACACTCGTAATGAAGTTCGGTGGCACCTCGGTCGGGACCACTAAAGCTATGACACAGGCAGTCGCCAATATCCGTCAGAGCCAGAAATATTGGGAGCGCGTTGTTGTCGTGACCTCTGCTCTATCCGGCGTGACCAATTTATTGGTTGAAAGCACACAGTGCGCAATAGAGGGCAATGAAGTTTTCATCTCTCAAGCCGAGACCGAGCTGATCTCCAAGCACTGGAATATCGCCGAAAAGCTCATTGCTAACTCCGCCCAGCAGGCACAACTCAAACATGAGATCAAGCACCTCGTCGCAGAATTTGGCAGTCTCTGCCGTGCGATTAGCATCTTGGGCGAAGCCACAGACCGCGCATTGGATGCGGTCGTCTCGCTCGGTGAGCGGCTCTCTGTGCGCATTCTCGCAGGAGCCTTACAATCTGCTGGTTCGTCTGCGCAGTTCATCGAGACCACGCAATTGATCGTAACGAATGGTAGTTTCCAGAGCGCTTACCCTGATCTTGTCAAAACCGAAGAGAATATCCAGAAGATTATCGAGCCTTTGCTCGCACAGGGGCAGGTCCCCGTGCTAACAGGCTTCATTGGCGCGACCGAAGAAGGCATCACCACCACGCTGGGACGTGGCGGTTCAGATTATTCTGCTGCCATCATCGGTGCAACCCTGCCTGCCGACGAGGTCTGGATCTGGACAGACGTGACCGGCGTGATGACGGCTGACCCACGCATTGTCTCGCAGGCACGTACCATTCCCGAAGTAAGCTATCGGGAGATGGCAGAGCTATCCTATTTTGGCGCGAAGGTTTTGCATCCCAAAGCCGTGCGCCCGGTGGTCGAGGCAGGCATCCCCTTGCGGATCTGTAACACTTTTTCACCTGAAGAAGATGGAACACGCGTTATCAAGAATGGTCGGACTGAGCAGAAATCGAAAAACGGTGCCCAGAATATCGTCAAGGCGGTCACAGCGATCCATCATCAACGGCTGATCACGGTTGAGGGGCGTGGCATGTTGGGGGTACCGGGCGTTGCCGCGCGGACTTTTGGCGCAGTCGCTGCTACGGGCACAAGTGTCCCGCTCATCACGCAGGCATCGTCCGAGCAGAGCATATCCTTCTCCGTTCCCAGCGTATCGGTCGATGCGGTTTTGAAATCGCTACACAGCGCTTTTACCGCCGAGCTCGCCCAGCGCGATATCGACCGCCTGTGGGCAAGCGATGACGTGGCGATCATCACCGCTGTCGGAAACGGTCTGCAGGAAACGCCCGGTGTGGCTGGACAGATATTCAGCGCACTGGGTGCGGCAGGTGTGAATGTGCTTGCCATCGCGCAGGGTTCATCCGCGGTCGCGATCAGCCTGATTGTTGCTACAGACGAAGCCGAAAAAGCTGTGCAAACGCTGCATCACTTTATTACAAGTTAAAAAGTCTAAAATCTAAAGTCCGAGGTCTTATAGCTTATGTCTAAATCAAAAATCCCCGTAGCTGTTCTTGCTGCCACTGGCGCGGTGGGACAGCGTTTTATCCAACTCCTTGAAGAGCACTCCTGGTTCGATGTGGTCGCCGTGACCGGCTCCGAGCGCACTATTGGGCGTAAATACGGCGAAGGCTGCCATTGGGTTTTGCCTACGGACATCCCCCGCAATGTGCGTGAGCTGGAAGTGCTCCCCTCCACACCGGAAGCCGTGCAAACCCCATTGGTTTTCTCCGCGTTGCCCAAAAGCAAAGCGAAAACCATCGAACCACTTTTTGCTGAAGCAGGCATAGCGGTCTGTACTAATGCGGGTACCTTTCGCGAAGATCCGTTTACGCCTATTTTGCTGCCGGAAGTCAACCCCGAACACACCGCGCTCATTCACGAACAACGCGAGGAATATCAGCGCAATGGCTTTATCGTTACCAACCCCAATTGCACCAGCACAGGCATGACCATTGCCCTGAAAGCCCTCCAGAAATCTTTTGGCGTCAAGCGCGTTTTTGCCGCATCCATGCAGGCGATCTCAGGTGCAGGCTATCCCGGCGTGGCTTCGCTCGACATTCTCGGCAACGTCATTCCCTACATCAGCGGTGAGGAAGAAAAAGTCGCTTGGGAGCCGCGCAAAATGCTTGGCACTGTGAATGATGGAAGACTGGCATTAGCGGATATTGGCTTCTCGGTGCACACAAACCGTGTCCCCGTGATCGATGGGCATACCGTCGTCCTGAGCGTGGAGCTCGCTGATCCGCCCGTGGACATTGAAGTTGTCCGGCGCGCGTTGGCAGAATATCAGGTTCCGAAAATCTCCCGCCAACTCCCCTCCGCACCGCAGCCTGTTATCCGCGTCCGAGACGAGCCCAGCCGCCCCCAACCTCGCCTCGACATCACCGAAGGCGACGGGATGACTACCGTTGTCGGGCGTGTCCGCCCCGATGACCTTTTCGATCTGCGTATGGTCGTCGTCTCGCATAACACCATTCGCGGCGCGGCAGGCGGATCGATCTATAACGCCGAGTTGTTGGTGGAACAGGGATTTGTTGACGGGTAATTCACTATCCTTAAACGAAAAAATCCGAAGTCTTCAAGACTTCGGATTTTTCTTGTAGATCAATCTAATCAAACCGAATGCCAAGATGGTTTCCCACCTGGCGCTCTTTTCCAGCAATGCCACCCTCGATCGGTGAGTTCAATACATCTGCGACGCCGCTTTTCTTAAGCACCATCGTGGACGAGCCACCACCATCAAGATTGATCGCATTATAAGCACCACCATACTTGATGAGCATATCCGCCAACTCGGTCAAGGTGCAGCCTTCGCTATAGCCCGGCTGACGTCCATCGACAACGATCCAGAGCATCCAGCGCCCATTCGAACTGACGCCAATTGCTGTACGCGGTTCCAAAACAGTGTCATCCAGATTTGCAGGAATTTGTCCTTTCTCAACCAACATTCGGTCGCCCGAAATCGCATTGAAGACATTTCCGGAAAGTGCATTAAAAGAGCTGCGTCCTTTTCGGTTGAGATATAAAATGGGGCGATCTCGGTTCAAACGTTGTGAGTAGACCGTGCCCTCTGATGCAGCATAGCTATTCGGGTCAAACAGGTCGCGCCCATCCGCGCAGGAAAGATCAGGCGCATTGGCTGGATCAACAATGAAATATCCATCTCCGTTGATCGCAATATCCATGCCATATTTTTCAAGGAACTCTGTGGTCGTTCTCGCACAAAGAGGTGCTGCATCCGATGCGTGATCTGGCGGGGTCACGAGAAAATTGATCCCGTCGGCAAAAGTGTCGATCACTAAAACATGAACGATCATCTTGCGTGGTGATTCGTAAATTTCACGAATATAACGCACTTTCTTATTGAAATATTTCTGGTTTACAGGCACAGGCTGCGGGTAACGCACCAAATATTGTGCCGAACACCAGCCTACCAAGTCACCTCTTTGGATCTTGCGCCAGGTGCCATCGTCATTAGCATCAATTGCTTCAACAACATCGTCTCGTTGCAATTTACCTGTCACAGGATGATCTGTTCCAGCCCCTTCACGAACATTCAATGAGAACACCGTCACCTGAAAGCGTCCCAAAAAATCGCTGGATGGGTCTGGATCAGGATCAGGGTCGGGGTCCGGATCGGGATCAGGGTCCACGGGCTCTTCAGTCTCAACCAAATAATAAGCATAGACCCAACCAACCAACCCCTGTGAGCTGCGGATCTTGAACCATTTCCCGGTATCATCTTCTTCGATCTTTTCGATCACCTCATCGCGGACAACAGTCCCCGCAACTTCAAACTGCGTACTGGGACCCTGACGTACATTCAGGGCGTGCACATTGACCCGATACCATTTGCCCGGTTCAGGATCTGGGTCAGGGTCAACAACAGGATCAGGTTTAATTTCATAGAAAACAAAATAGCGCGCATCACACCAACCAACAAGTTGCTCCGCACTGTCTATATCTTCGACCTTTACCCAGCTTTCACCTTCGTTGAATTCAAGTACCTTCACGATCTGGTCTTGTTCCAGAGTTCCAACGATCTGATAAATGGAGCTGGCACCTTCGCGCATATTCAAGGCAGCGGGTAAAACCTTAGCCCAATTCCTGGTAGGTTCGGGATCAGGATCGGGGGCATCCTGTTCCACTAAATGTGAAATGGCGGTCCAACCACTTTCCCCATTTTCGCGCTGAACTTTAAACCAGGTGCCCGCATCATTCTCGTCCAGTTTTTCAACAATCTCATCGTGTGCCAACGTGCCCGTGGATGCTGAGTTCACATCAGGAGACTCGCGCAAGCTCAAATCGATCTTATATTTCGTGTTGGAAGGAGGCGGTGTATCAGGAATGTTGAAGCGAGCGCGAAATGCTGTCGCATCGCCATTGAAATAATTCAGGTCAATGCCCAAGCTTTCCACACCATACCCCGGACCATCACCATGTTCAGTATACTGCCACAAAAGCCACTCATCCTCACCCCATGGCGCGGGGACATTTGGTTTATCTACGCCATAATTTGCGATCCAAAGTGGATACTGATGAAAATATTCCAAACTGCTGGCATGGGTATCGGGATTAGGTGCGTTTTCCCGCCAATAGTAATACCCTGTATATACAACAATTTCTTTTTCTGGCATCACATTTTTTAAATATTCCAAAAATGCGTACCATTTTCGCCATCCTTCATAAGGACCGCCATAATTCTCTTCAAAATCTGCAAATAGAGGTAATTCCCCACGATCATCGCCGAGAGCATCTCGCCATAGCTCTGCTTGGCGCTGGGGCTCAATACGGCTGTCGTAGTACCAATAAGAGCCGCGCGGCAAGCCAGCTTTCTTTGCAGCCGCCCAATTTGTTCTGAAATCCGGGTCGATCCATTGGTTTTGCCCGGCTCGGATAATGACAAAATCCGAACGGGTTTTCATTTTGTCAAAATCAATTCCCTCTGGGGTTTCATCATCGTCTTGATAAAAACTGACATCAGGTCCGATTGCGTTAGCCATTTGAGCCTCCTGTGCATTCTACTTGGCGTAGCTATAGTGTAACAGCTTAGAAATGAAGAATCAATTAAAAAATTATTTCTGCAAACAACCAATAAGCCCCGCTACGGATGAAGTGTCATCACCCGGTGACAAGGTAAGAATTGGCAATTTTATCGGTTCAGTAAATGGGAAAATATAGATATGCTCATCTGATTGCGCCTCTGCTTCAAGAGAAAAGCCGATGGCATACTGATCTCCGGCAACCGCTTCCCGCATCGCACCTGGACTTTGGGCTTGCTTCGCCAAAGAAGACAGTGTGCCATCCCCCAGCACGCTCTTGCGAAACACTTGCTGAAGATCACCCTCAGTCGGATAAGCCCAGATCTGGATTTCGGCATTATCGCCACCAACCTCTGCCCAATTACGGATATTGCCCGTAAAGATAGATTGAACTTCTTGCCTGCTCAACTGAGAAAGCGGGTTATCTGCATTTAGCAAAAGCACGAGTTCAACTTCGCCGATTTGATAGGGTGCGCCGCTCAGGCTGGATGTATGGTCAACGCGCAAAACGAGATTCGCCAAAGTGATGTCTGGAGTACGTTCAACAAGCCACTCGGGCGAGCGTGCCGCGCAATCGTATATATCCTCAAGCCAGGGTTTTACAGCCGGGCTTACGTAAACGCGAATGATCTGCTCATCCACATCCGCAGGAAGGACGTTTGAAGTACAAGAAGTTAGAAGAAAGACGAGCAAAAGATATAAATAATGCATTTACCACTCACGCAGCAGAGCGCTTAACAAAAGAGATCGCTCGATCAAGCTGTCTTTGAAAATATACTCACGTGAAGAATGTAAGCCGTCTCCTACAGCGCCCAGGCCATCTAATACAGGAATGCTTAGTGGGGCAACAAAATTCGCGTCCGAACCGCCGCCAGAGCCGCCGGCTTCGATCTCGATGCCTGCTTTTGCAGCAATTCTTTTTGCTTTATTGAACGTGGCTTTCATCGTCTTATTGAAAGGCATCGGAGGACGGTTTAGCTCTCCGATCAGTTCAAGCGAGGTGCCATCTAGAACGGGGCGTAAGGCTCTTAATTTGCCTTGCACATATTCATATTCACGAGGCTGCATTACACGCAGGTCAATGCTGAGTTCAGCGTAATCCGGCACGACATTTACTGCCGTGCCACCCTGTGCAACGCCCACATTCAGCGTCGTGCCTTTTTCGTAGTCGGTCAATCTCTGAACAGCCAATATCTGGTGTGCCATCTCTTCAAGGGCGTTGCGCCCCTCTGCATGGGCACCGCCGGCGTGAGCAGCCCGCCCTTGAATACGGAGCATGAAATCCCCGACTCCCTTTCGCCATGTTTTCAGGGCACCATTTGGCACGCTCGGCTCCATAACCAAAGCCAGTGCCGCGTGGGATGCGAGCTTCTCGATTAGCACACGGGATGTCTGACTACCTACTTCTTCATCAGATGTAAAGAGAAAAGTTACAGGGCGTTCGGGCATCTGCTTGGCTTCCTCTAGCGCAGCGATCGCAGTCAGCCCGATCACCAGTCCCGATTTCATATCCTGCACACCGGGACCGTATATCTTGCCATCCTTTTCATAAAAAGGCATCATTTCAAGCGTGCCGAGCGGAAAGACGGTGTCCATATGTCCCATCAACAGGATGCCATTATCGCCTTCACCCCATTTTGCGACGATATGATCTCCGCGCTCTTTTTGTGGATGGACAGTCACGTTCGCACCCAGACTTCGGCTTGCTTCCGATAGAATAGCACCAACTCGGTCTACAGCTTCTTTATTGTTCGTTGGCGACTCGGTCTCTACCAATTGTTGTAAAAGGGCAACCATCCCCGGGAGACGTTCTTCAAAACCCATTTTTTATCCTAGTAGATAGAAACCAAGCACCACTGTCCCAAGCACGGCACAGTAAATGGCAAAGGCATAGAGGGAATTTTTAATTAAATAATTAAGCAACCATTTTACAGCCAACCAGCCAATAATTGCTGCGCTAATAAAGCCAACGATCAGAGCAGGGAAAAACTCCTGAAAGCCTGTTAATTGCACAAACCCAAAGCTCTCATAGATGCCTACACCAAGCATAATCGGGATAGACATCAGGAAAGCAAAACGTGCAGAGGCTTCACGATCGAAGCCGCGCAGCATTCCGCCAGAAATGGTTGAGCCAGAACGAGACGCGCCCGGAAAAACAGCCAGTACTTGAAAAAAGCCAACGACGAGTGCGTCCAGCCATTTCATTTCGTCCAACTTACGGGAGCGGCTGCCAATCCATTCAGCGGAAGCCATCAGCGCGGCGGCTGAAAATAAACGGATAGATGCGCTCAAAAGGGGTGATAGAAAGAGGGCTTCCACCAAACCACGGACGAAGTATCCGATCAGCGCGGCGGGAATGGTTGCGAGGATAATGAACCACGCCAACCGAGATTCCATCGAAAGGCTTGCAAAGTTTTTAAAACTCCGCAAGTCTTGAAAGCTGAGCAAAAAGGCTTTGGCTACACTCCAAAGATCATGCCAAAAATAGATAATGAGAGAGACTACTGTTCCCAACTGGACGATGATAAGAAAGGCAAAGACCAACGAACTAGATGCGACACCTAATAATTTCTGCCCGATCAAAAGATGGGCTGTTGAAGAGACAGGAATAAATTCGGTCAATCCCTGGATGATGCCAAGGACAAGAGCTTGGATAAAATTCATAATGATATGCTCTGCGCGAGATCAGTTGCGTCGTGCGGCGTTCCCTGCCCAATAATCTAACCAGCCAGGAACTTTCCCTTCAAAAGTACCATCCAAAACAGCAACTCGCATATCTTTGACAAGGTGGATCAACGCATGTAGATTATGAATGGAAAGAAGTGTGCCCGCTAGCAACTCTTTTGCTACAACCAGATGGCGGATATAGGCACGCGTAAAGGTTTGGCAAGTATAGCAGGTACAGGTCTCGTCGATAGGACGCTCATCGCGTTTGAAGATGGCGTTTTTGAGATTTAGGCGACCTTCAGGGGAGAAAGCTGCATGGTGGCGAGCGAGACGGGTCGGGAGGACGCAGTCGAAAATATCCACGCCACGGCGAATGCCTTCGATCAGGTCTTCAGGGGTGCCGACTCCCATTAGATAATGGGGTTTATTTTGGGGAAGGACTGGTGTGACCACATCGAGGGTGCTGTACATTTCTTCTTTGGTCTCCCCAACGCTCAAGCCGCCAATGGCAACCCCCGGTGTATCAAGAGAAGATATAAATTTAGCGGATTCAAGCCTAAGGTCGGGGTTGACCCCACCTTGGATGATGCCGAAGAGAGCCTGATCCTTACGCGTCTGCGCTTCCAGTGAGCGGACAGCCCATCTATGTGTCCTGTCCATTGCCTTTTTGATATAGGCTTCGTCATAGGGGTCGGCACATTCGTCGAAGGCCATGATGATATCCGCGCCCAAGTTTTCTTGAATTTGGATGGATTTTTCGGGCGTGAAACGGTGCTTTGAGCCATCAATATGACTGCGGAAAGTGACGCCATCTTCGTCCACTTTTCTGGTATCGGAAAGGGAGAAAACCTGAAATCCGCCCGAATCGGTCAGCATGGGGCCCTGCCATTGCATGAAGTTGTGCAGACCGCCCATATCGCGGACGAGGTCATCGCCGGGGCGCAGGTAGAGATGATAGGTGTTGGAGAGGACAAGCGATGCGCCCACACCCTTAACTTGCTCCGGTGTAAGCAGCTTGACATTTGCCTGTGTCCCGACCGGCGCGAAGACGGGTGTCTCAAGTGCGCCGTGGGGGGTATGGAAAACGCCTGCGCGGGCACCGCCCTGCGTGGCGAGAAGTTCATATTCAAACATGAGCGTGATTATACCAAGCGTGAGGGAAGGTACAAAGGTCGGGATTTATAGAGGAAGTTGTCTAAGGTAAAATCAATAAAAAGGAGAATAAAATGTCATGGCAGGCAGAATTTAATGGCGATATTTTATCCTGGCTCCTGGATTCCAGTGACCCGGGTATTCGCTACCTCGCGTTGCGAGATCTAATGGACTTGCCTACAGATAATGCTGAACTCATTGCTGCCCAGGAATTGGCTCATAAAAAAGGGGAAATCTCCCTCGTCTTAGAAAAGATGGATGAAGCTGGTTTTTAGGTTAAAGCCGGTCCAGGCTATAGTCCAAAATATCGGGGGACCGTTTGGGCTGTGATCATTTTGGCTCAATTAGGTGCCTCGATAGCAATTGACAAACGTATCGAAGACGCATGTCTGCACCTGTTTGAAAATGCGCTTACGGATAATGGGCAATTTAGCATCTCCGGGACACCATCCGGAACAGCCGACTGCTTGCAGGGAAATCTATGTGCGGCAATGCTCGATCTAGGGTTTACTGACCCTCGTCTGGAAAAAGCCTTTGAATGGATGGCGAGAAGTGTTACCGGTGAGGGTGTAGCGCCAATGAGCGATAAGAAAGCCCGCGTACGTTATTATTCAGGAAAATATGGTCCCAATTTCCTTTGTGGAGCGAATAATAAATTACCTTGTGCCTGGGGGGCTGTGAAGGTGATGCTTGCCTTTGGCAAACTTCCGCAAGAGAAACGTACGCCTATAATTGAAAGGGCTATAAAGATGGGCGCTGATTTTTTGTTAGGCGTTGACCCGGCAGAATCTGCATATCCAACCGGCTGGAGTGATAAGCCCAGCAGAAATTGGTGGAAATTCGGATTTCCTGTTTTTTATATTACCGATCTTCTGCAAAATGTTGAAGCTTTGATCCGAACAGGCTATGGTAATGACCCACGCTTGAAAAACGCGCTCGGATTAATCCATGAAAAACAAGATAAAGATGGACGATGGCTATTAGAGTATGACTACACAGGCAAGACATGGGTCGATTTTGGCAAGAAGAAAGAACCCAATAAATGGGTAACGCTAAGGGCAGCCTGGGCGCTGAAAGAGGTCGCCGAGCTTTCTGTTTAGCAAGGAACAGATTAATTAAAGAGGATACAATGCTCCAAATCAAAGCAACCGAGGCATGGAAAAAAGCACACCCTGGCGCGATTATCGGCCTGTTGGAAGTTTCAGGTATTGACAATACACTCCAATCTCCAGAATTGGAAGAAAAAAAACGTGAGGTTGAAGCTGAACTACGCGAGCAATATCAGAGTTTTCAGCGGCAGGATTTTCTGGCGATCCCAGCAATGGCTGTCTACCGTGAATACTACAAACGTTTTAAGAAGACCTATCATGTTTTGCAGCAGGTAGAATCCATTGCGCTGAAGGGAAGAAATCTGCCAAAGGTCTCACCGTTGGTAGACTCAAATTTTGCCGCCGAGGTGGAGACGCTCATACTCACAGCTGGACATGATGTTGAAAAATTGAAGGGGGATATTTTTATCGACATCGCCGCTGAGGGCGATGTGATGACCCAGATGAACGGCGCAGTGAAAACACTTTACTCTAATGATATGGTCATGAAAGATGATGGCGGTGTCTGCTGCACGATCATCTATGGGCAGGATAATCGCTCCCCCATCACCAAAAACACATCCCATGTTTTGTATGTTGCCTATGTACCAGCAGGTATTCCGACAGCGCTTGTTGAAGATCATTTGCGAAAGATCGAAGAAAATATTCATTTATTTTCGCCAAGTGCTGTGAAAGAGCAATTAGCACTGCTTGGAATCTAGGAAAGAAAAATGCTTTTATTCATTGCCAAGCTAAACGAAATACTTTCTTTTTTTCTCGCTGGATTTTTCTTGTTTCTCCAGTTCCTAGCTATATTAGCTCTATTGCCACAAAAAGCTTTACAGCCAATAAGTAGCTTGCTAGCTCCCTTTATAGGGGTGATCGGCGGTATTGCCTTGATTGTTGGAATCGTAGCTATTCTATTGATTCCAATCTTCACACTAATCCTTAGATCATATGCGTACTGGCGATTTAGAGTCTTATATTCAAGCTACAAAGATTTTTACTCTACAGTTCCCCAAAAGTGGAAAAGGATTTTATTTAAAATAATAATCCTTTTCATGATTCTCATGATTCTGGCGATACTCTCTATCCTACAAATAATCCCCCGCGAGACATATCTCTTTTCATTGTTTTCTTTTGTCTGTTTGTCTTCTGGGCTATACAGCAAATATACTTTTCCAAAAATAATAGAGATTCTCTCAAAAAGGTAAAAAACTTCACGATAATCATAGATATTGCATGCTTCGCAAAAAGCCGCGCCCCTTGACGCGGCTTTTCTTTTGCGCTAAACTAATTTAGCCTTGCCTAAATTTTATATTAGACAGAACTATGACAAACCAACTAACACATGCAACCGAAGATTACCTAAAAGCCATCTATGCCCTCAGTATGGATGGTGAGCCCGCATCCACCAACGATCTTGCGGAAGAACTGAATATCAAAGCAGCCTCGGTCACGGGGATGCTCAAACGCCTCTCTGAGACCACCCCGCCGCTCGTGGAGTATCGCAAGCATCGTGGTGCCAGCCTGACGCCCGAAGGCGAACGCGCGGCGCTGGAGATCATCCGTCATCACCGCTTGCTGGAAACCTACCTGCACGAATCCCTTGGCTTTCCCTGGGAGGAAGTGCATGAGGAAGCGGAGCGATTGGAACACGTTATCTCGGAAGCCTTTGAGGAACGGATCGATGCTCTTTTGGGACATCCCACCCATGATCCGCACGGCGAGCCGATCCCGAGCCCAAGCTTGGTGATGCCCCGAGAAGCATCCATACCGTTATCGACGCTGCGTCCGCCACAAGTTACGACCATACAACGGGTCAACGCCGACGATGCGGACCTCCTGCGTCATCTCGAGGAAAAAGGTCTGGTGCCCGGTAGCAAGCTCGAAGTGAGCGCGTTTTCGCCTTTTGACGGGAATCTGACCCTCATCGTCGAAGGAGAAGAGATGGTCGTCGGACCTGCGATCACACGTCATATTTTTGTAGAAGAAGAAGCCTGAAAGGAATCTCATGGATCCGATTTTATTTGTATCAATACTTGTTATTTTGCTGATCGGGGCATTTCTTACCCCGAAGCTGGTTCGGGAACAGCGCGAAAATCAGCGTCGCGAAGAAGTCGAAGATGCCCTTAAACATTTGCTCGACCGCGAGCAACAGGGGCGGCATGCCTCGCCCGAATCCCTAGCGGGCACAACGGGGTTTTCATCGCAGAAGATCTACAAGATCATCGCGCGAATGCAGCAACAAGGTTTGATCGAGCATCGCGGGGTGGAACTGCACTTGACCGCTGAAGGCGAGCGCTGGGCGATTCATGTGGTACGTGCTCATCGCTTGCTGGAACGCTATCTCGCAGACGAGGCACGCCTGCCTTTGGAAAAAGTTCACGCCGAGGCGCATCGCCGCGAACATGGCATGACCCCTGCGCAGGTAGATGAAATGGATGCCGCGCTTGGCTACCCTAGCCGTGATCCGCACGGTGACCCGATCCCCAACCGTGATGGCGTCATTGCCGAAGCGGAGGGTGTTCCGTTGACAGCCTGGCAGGAAGATATGCCAGCACGCATTGTTCATCTTGAAGATGAGCCTGAGATCGCCTTTGCGCAGATCATGGCAGAGGGATTGCGTCTGGGGCAACAGATCAGAATTTTGGAGAGCAGCGCTGAGCGTTATATTCTTAGCGATGGAGAGAGTGAATATCGCCTTGCTCCCGCAGTTGCCGCTAACGTACATGTCGCTCCGCTGCCGGAAAGTGTGCTAGCAATTGCTGACGCTATTCCGCTGAATGAATTACCCCACGCTAAAAAAGCCGAGATCGTGGCACTCGATGAAGCTTGTCAAGGCTTTACCCGCCGCCGCTTTCTTGATCTTGGGCTGACGCCCGGCGCGGTTATTGCCCCAGAGCTGAAGAACTCCTTCCGTGACCCACGCGGCTATCGTGTTCGCGGCACGTTGATCGCCTTACGGCGCGAACAGGCGAATCAGATCTGGGTCAAGCCGGTTGCGTGAGCAATCACACTTTTTTACAGATTTAGAGGTATTTATGAACAACGAAATCTTCCGCATTTTTGCAGCACTCACTTTTTTCACCGGACTTTCAATTTCCGCCTACTTCCGCAGTAAAGCCGACCGCGACTCTGGTCAAAAAGTCTCGCTAAAAGACGAAGGCCGCACTGTAATGCTCGCTTTGCGCATTGGGGGCCTGGTTCTTTGGTTGAGCGTGCTCGGCTATCTTATTTACCCGCCCTTGTTGGCATGGTCAAAAGTTGGTTTACCTGCTTGGTCACGCTGGCTTGGTGTTGGGCTTGGTTTTCTATCAGTTGGCTTAATTTACTGGATGTTCAGCAGCATAGGCTCAGGCATTACCCCTACAGTCGCCACACGTACAGAACATCAGCTCGTCACATCGGGTCCCTATCGTTGGATACGCCATCCACTTTACACCTTTGGTACGCTTTTTTTTCTCTCATTTGCCTTGATGATCGACAGTTGGTTTATGGGGCTTATGGCAATTTTGCGCTCGTTCTATTATCAATCCGCCTTCCACAGGAAGAAGGCTTTTTGATAGAAAAATTTGGCGACCAATATCGCGACTATATGAAAACTACAGGAAAATACTTGCCCAAATTATGGTAAGGAGAATTTATGGATACGAAAACCAAAGAACTTCCCACTGAACACTGTGAAACTTGCCCTGCATTTACACAATTGGAACAAATGGGCATTGACGTCGGAAAATTTGACCGCGTCATTGCACTGGCTGGCAATCCCAATACTGGAAAGTCAACCCTCTTCAACGCCCTGACAGGGCTAAAACAGCACACCGGCAATTGGCCCGGAAAAACCGTCACCCGCGCGGAGGGCGGCTTTGAATTCAATCAAATCCGCTATAAACTTGTCGATCTTCCCGGCACCTATTCACTACTCTCCGCATCTCAGGATGAGGAAGTGGCACGGGATTTCATCCTCTTCGGTCAGCCGGATTGCACGATCGTTGTCACAGATGCGACTGCCCTCGAGCGAAATCTCAACCTCGTCATGCAGGTAACGGAGATCACTGAACGCGTGGTCGTTGCCGTCAATCTAATGGATGAGGCCGAGCGAAAAGGGTTGGATGTGGATACGCGGAGCCTCGCCCGTGATTTAGGCGTGCCAGCGGTCCCAATCGTGGCACGCAGCGGAGACGGAATCCACCAACTGCTCTCAACTGTTGCAGAGGTGATCGAGGGCCAGATTGCGACCAAACCACGCCGCGTAGAGGGCACACCAGAATTCCAACAGGCGGTTGCCAAACTCGCCCCAATGATCGAAGCAGCTGCTCCTGGTATTCCCAATGCCCGTTGGTTAGCGATCCGCTTGCTGGATGGCGACGCCAAAGTAGAGCAAGCCCTGCGCGATGGCACATTAGACGAACTCGTTCGTCGTCAACAAAGTGCCGATGTCGAATTCAGCAAAAAAATGGCTGTAGACGGGAGACAATAAAATGACGAAGACAAACGATATTCTCAACAAAGCTGCCGAATTACGCAGCACCCTTTCTACAGGCTTCCGCGATGAAATGGTCAAATCGCTTTACAACGAAGCAGAATCCATCTCAAATCGTGCTGTCCGCGCTAAAGGAGAAAAAGATTATGATCTCGACCAGCGTGTCGACCGCATTATTACCTCTCCTATCTTTGGCTTGCCTCTGATGCTTGTCATCCTGGCAGTAGTGATCTGGGTTACAGTGGTCGGCGCAAATGTCCCATCGAGCATGCTAGCCACTGCCCTATTCTGGGTCGAGGCACAGGCTGCCACCCTCTTCAACAATTTAGGCGCACCTTGGTGGCTGACCGGGTTCATCTGGCACGGTGTTTATCGGGGGTTAGCATGGGTTATCGCAGTGATGTTGCCGCCCATGGCAATCTTCTTTCCGATCTTTACCTTTCTTGAAGACTTGGGATATTTGCCCCGCGTTGCCTTCAATATGGATTTCCTCTTTAAAAAGGCAGGTGCGCATGGAAAACAGTCACTTACTATGGCAATGGGTTTTGGATGTAATGCTGCTGGAGTAGTGGCTACGCGAATTATCGACTCACCGCGTGAACGTCTGATAGCGATTCTCACGAATAACTTTGTGCCTTGTAACGGGCGTTTCCCCACGCTCATCATGCTCGGAACAGTATTTGTCGCCGCAGCGTTCCCGCCGGTGTATGCGTCCATAGCGGCAGCAGGCTCGGTTGTGGGCGTCGTCGTGCTTGGCATCCTTTTTACGCTGACGGTCTCGTGGATACTGTCCAAAACCATCCTGAAGGGCGAAGCATCCGCGTTTACATTGGAACTGCCGCCATATCGCAAGCCAAACTTTTTGCAGATCCTTTACACGTCCATCATTGACCGCACGCTCTTCGTCCTCTGGCGCGCAATCCTCACCGCTGCTCCAGCAGGCGCTGTGATCTGGGTCATGGCAAATATCTATGTTGGGAGCACAAGCATTGCACAGCATACCGCAAACTTCCTTGACCCGCTTGGTTTCCTGATGGGCTTGGATGGCATAATTCTACTGGCCTATATCATTGCCATCCCCGCAAATGAGATCGTTGTCCCAACTATCCTGATGATGTATCTTGGCACGGGCATGATGATCGAGCTCGAATCGATGGAAGCTCTGCGCGTCCTGCTCGTGGAAGAAAACGGCTGGACGATGCTGACTGCCGTCAATTTGATGCTTTTTGCGTTATTACATAATCCCTGCGCGACGACAATCATCACAATCTTCAAGGAGACAAACAGCCGCAGATGGGCAACCATCGGCGCCCTGATGCCGCTCGGGATCGGTGTTGTTGTAACGATCCTGACTGCCAGCCTAGCGCGCTTGATGGGGTGGGCGTAAGTCCCCTTCCCTGCTTTTGAGAGATACAAAAATAAAACTTGCATCCTGTCTTCTTGGTTATGCGCATATCCTGGAAGTCTACATCAAAAAATCCCCTCGTATGAGGGGATTTTTTAGTGCTGGGGGCAAAGGATTCGAACCTCTATTGACAGTTCCAGAGACTGCAGTCTTGCCGTTAGACGAGCCCCCACTTCAGCGGGCAGTATTTTACCATGCCGCCCAAAATACGTCTAGCAATATGCTTTGCAAATGCCCATATTTGTTATAATCACATGAGATCATTTCGTAAGCCTTACGAAGATATAAAACCTTCATAAGGCGCAAAAAGGAAACCCGAATCATGACTGAAGAAAGCACCAAGCCCACCCACTTTATCCGCGAGGCGGTAGCCGAAGATCTTGCTTCGGGGCGATTTGAACATGTCGCCACCCGCTTCCCGCCGGAGCCGAACGGCTACCTACACATCGGTCACGCGCGCGCCATTATCATTGACTTTAGCATCGCTGAAGAGAATGGCGGCTTTTGCAACTTGCGCTTTGACGACACCAATCCTGTCAAGGAAGATGTTGAATATGTGGATGCGATCAAAGAAGATATCCAATGGTTGGGTTTCCAATGGAAAAACGAATTTTACGCATCCGATTATTTCGATCAACTTTACGACTACGCCATTCAGCTTATCAAAGATGGCAAAGCTTATATTGACGAGCAGACTCCGGACGAGGTCCGCGAAAATCGCGGTACGCTCACGGAGCCAGGCACTAATTCGCCCTACCGTGACCGCCCCATAGAGGAGAGTCTCGATCTTTTCGGGCGGATGAAGAATGGCGAATTCCCCGATGGTTCCATCGTTCTGCGTGCCAAGATCGATATGGCTTCCGGAAATATCAATATGCGTGACCCGATCATGTATCGCATCCTGCACGAGCCGCCACATCATCGCACGGGATCGAAATGGTGCATTTACCCGATGTATGATTTCGCACACGGACAGAGCGATTCCCTCGAGGGTATCACCCACTCCCTTTGCTCGCTGGAATACGAAAGCCATCGTCCGCTTTACGATTGGTTCATTAACGAGTTGGGGATTTTCCCCTCGCGCCAGATCGAGTTCGCCCGCTTGAACCTGACCTATACCGTGATGAGCAAACGCCGCCTCGTGCGTCTCGTCAAAGAAGGCTACGTCAAGGGCTGGGATGATCCCCGTATGCCCACGCTGACCGCCTACAGGCGTCGTGGCTACACCCCCGAAGCCATCCGCGCCTTTGTCGAGGCAACAGGTGTTGCCAAAAAGAACAGCACCGCCGATGTCGGGCTGCTCGAGCATCATATCCGCCAGGATCTGAATATTCGCGCCGAGCGGCGCATGGCTGTGCTTGACCCGTTAAAGGTCATCATCACCAACTATCCCGAAGGACAGGTCGAGATGCTGGACGCGGTCAACAATCCCGAAGATGAAAGTGCCGGGAGTCGTAAAATCCCCTTCTCGCGTGAACTCTACATTGAACGCGACGACTTCATGGAAAACCCGCCCAAGAAATACTTCCGGCTCGCTCCTGAACGTGAGGTCCGCCTCCGCTATGGATACTTTGTCACGGCAACAGATGTGGTCAAAAACGACGCTGGAGAGATCGTCGAATTGCATTGCGAGTTCGATCCTGAAACCAAAGGTGGTTACGCTCCTGATGGACGCAAGGTCAAAGGAACTATCCACTGGGTCTCTGCCGAAGAAGCCATTGATGCTGAAGTACGGATTTACGACCGTCTCTTCACTGTTCCAAACCCCATGAGCAAGGAAGAGGGTAAAGACTTCATCGACTATCTTAACGCCGATTCGCTCGAGGTGAAGAAAAGCTGTAAATTGGAACCAAGCCTAAAAGGCGCGCGTCCCGGAGACAAATTCCAGTTCGAGCGCCTCGGCTACTTCGTCGTTGATCCCGACACCACCGATGAAAATCTCATCTTCAATCGTACTGTCACCCTGCGCGATACCTGGGCTCGGATCGAAAAACAGCGCGAGAGAGAAAAAATAGAAGAGGCGCGGCGCAAAAAACAGGAAGAAAAACGCCGCCAGAGAGAAATGGCGAAGAAAAACAAGTAGACTCAAAAGCTTCCGAAGTCTTCAAGACTTCGGAAGCTTGCTTTTTTCAGGATACTCAAACTATTTAGCGTCTGAGAAGAAGCTCCTAAGGATTTCGGTATAAAGCTCTGCTTCATTCATATATGAGAAGTGCCCCACATCATGCAGGATCTCCACTGGCACACCGGGATAAGTCTCTTTTAGTTGTTCGCGCAAAGCCAACTCAACCAAAGGATCGTTATCTGCTTCGATGATAAGCACAGGGACACCGAGCGCTTCCACATCGGCGGCTTCAAAAGGCTCGACCACACAACGAAAACGTCCTACTTCTTGCGCTTTGCTCATTCGTCCGCCCAATTGCTCCATCATATACGCCAAAACGATCTCAGAATGCCCGGATGCCGGATAAACGTTCTCGACAATGCTCCCTTTCAACACGTCCATGATCAGCCATTCTGGCAGATAGGGCAAGGCGGCGCCAATGCTCTTATTCTTCTCGGCGATCAAGTCATTCGGCGGAAAAGTATTCGCAAAGACCGCAGACTCAATGCGTTCGGGGTAATGTCCTACCAAGTATTGCGCAAAATAGCCGCCCAAGGACGAGCCAACCACATTGAACTTCTCAACGCCCTCTTTCTCAAGGATCGCTAAAACCCCCGCACTCATTTCATCGAATGTATCCACAGCAGGATATGTGACCGAGATCAGGTGATAATCATCTTCAAAGGCATTCAACTGATTCCACCAAATATCATACGCTCCCGTCATGCCGTGCAGAAAAAGGATCGCACCTTCGCCTTCGCCCATTGCAACATATTCCCAGGTCACACCGTCAACGCCCAAATGTTGAACAGGATGCGCCTCGCGAAATTCCTGTAAAGAAGCGACCGTCTCCGCATCCACGCTTGCGTAGACCTCATCAAAGGGCTGTGTTGGGGTTGGGCGCAAATAAACCGCGGCGACCAAAAGAACCAAAATCAACGGGATGATCCATTTCAGTTTTTTCCTCATATTCTTCTCCTTCTGAAAAGCCCTTGCCAAAGTCGTGAGACTTCACAAGGGCTCAGTTTATTCTTCTCCTGCCATTAACTTGACGCGCTCCCATGGCGGCAAATTAGATTCTTCAGCCAACGTCTTGCGCAATTCAAAAAGCTGATCACGAAGCATAGCAGCTTTTTCAAATTCAAGGTTGGATGCAGCTTCCTTCATTCCTTTTTCGACTTGGGAAATCACTCGCTTCAACTCTGATTTAGGCATGCTCGTTGCACCATCGACGCTATACTCACCCTTCGACTCGGCAACTGCCCCCGCCTTCTCGGAAAGTTGATCAGTAATATCACGGACAGCCTTCATAATACTGACCGGCTGGATATCGTGCTTCTCGTTGTGCGCGATCTGTTTCGCGCGACGACGGTCGGTCTCGTCGATGGCACGCTTCATCGAATCGGTCATCCTGTCGGCGTACATGATGACCTTGCCATCCACGTGTCGTGCGGCGCGCCCAATGGTCTGGATAAGAGCCGTATCTGAGCGCAGGAAACCTTCCTTGTCCGCATCCAGAATGGCGACAAGGGAGACTTCAGGAAGATCAAGCCCCTCACGCAGGAGGTTGATCCCGACGACAACATCAAAAACGCCCAGGCGTAAGTCTCGCAAAATACTGACGCGTTCAAGCGTGTCAATCTCCGAGTGCAGATATTGAACCTTGATCCCCAACTCCAGCAGATAATCCGACAAATCTTCCGCCATGCGCTTGGTGAGAGTGGTTACCAAAACGCGCTGCCCGATCTCCGTGCGCTGTCTAATCTCGCCGATCAGATTGTCAATCTGCCCCTCGACAGGACGGACATCCACAGGTGGGTCGATCAGCCCCGTCGGACGGATAATCTGTTCAACGACCTGCTCCTTGCGCCCCATCTCGTAAGGTCCCGGCGTGGCGGATGTGTAGATCGTGTAACCCATATGCTCTTCGAATTCTTCAAATTTGAAGGGACGATTATCCAGCGCTGATGGCAAACGGAAACCGAACTCGATCAACGTCGACTTGCGTGAACGGTCGCCGTTGTACATACCGCGTACCTGCGGAACAGTCATGTGGCTTTCGTCCATGACGAGGAGGTACTCATTCGGCAGAAAGTCCATCAGGGTCCACGGAGGTGTCCCGGCTCCGCGGCGGTCAAAGTGACGGGAGTAATTCTCGATCCCTGAGCAATAGCCAACTTCGCGCAGCATTTCCAGGTCATATTTTGTGCGCTGCTCAATACGCTGTGCTTCGAGGAATTGCTCGTTCTTCTTGAAAAGTTCCATCCGCTCTTCAAGTTCGCGCTCAATGTCCCCTATCGATTCTTTGAGTTGGTCATCCGCAGTCAGATAATGCTTGGCGGGGTAGATATCCACCTGCTCCAACTCGGCAAGGATCTCACCTGTAAGGGGACTGAATTCAACAATACGTTCGACTTCATCACCAAAGAAAGCAATTCGATAGCCCTTTTTTTCCATGTACGCCGGAATGATCTCGAGCGTATCTCCGCGCACACGGAAATAACCCGGACGCAATTCAAGATCATTGCGCTGATATTGTCCTTCGATCAAGCGACGAATGAGGGCATTGCGGCGTGTCAACTCCCCCATCTGCAGCGTGACCGCGCCACGATTATATTCTTCGGGATTTCCGAGCCCATAGATGCACGAGACAGAAGCTACGATGATGACATCCTTGCGGGACATGAGCGAGGTCGTCGCCGCGAGACGCAGGCGCTCGATCTCATTGTTGATATCCACTTCTTTTTCGATGTACAAGTCCCGGCGCGGGACATAGGCTTCGGGCTGATAGTAGTCGTAGTAAGACACAAAATACTCAACGGCATTCTCGGGAAAGAATTCCTTGAACTCAGCATAGAGCTGCGCGGCGAGGGTCTTATTATGCGCCATAATGAGGGCCGGCATCTGCAATTCCTGAATAACGGACGCGATCGTAAAGGTTTTTCCTGTACCTGTTGCGCCGAGCAAAACCTGATGCTGCTGACCGCCTTGCACACCTTGCACAAGTTGGGCAATGGCTTCAGGCTGATCGCCAGTGGGAATAAAAGGAGCTTGAAGTTTAAAATCCATGATTTATAGGTAATTCTTCTTAGGTGGTTAGGGGAAGCTTTTTGCGAACACTCGTTCTATTTTACCTTAAAGCCCTAAAATAAGAAAACTGGTTCCTGCTGCAAATTGAAGGAACCAGTTTTTTATATTGCTTTCTACAGGTTAGCGAGATTCTATTTCGTTCTCGATAAAGCGTAAAAAAGTGGTGGCTACCCGAGGGTCGAAGTGCGCTCCGGATTGTTCCTTGATATAAGCCAACGCTTTTTCATGGGACCACGCCTTTCTGTAAGGGCGATCCGAGCGAAGCGCATCCCATACATCCACAACTGCAAAGATACGCGCCGCTATGGGAATCTGCTCCTTCTCCAAGCCTCGTGGATAACCCGTTCCATCCCACTTCTCGTGATGACAGTAGGGAATATCCAGCGCTGGACGCAAGTATTCGATAGAAGCCAACCACTTATATGCCAAAACCGGGTGCTTTTTCATGATAACCCACTCTTCATCTGTTAGCTTGCCAGGCTTTTGTAAAATCTCGTCAGAGACGCCCATTTTTCCAATATCGTGCAATAATGCGCCACGCCGAATATGGGTTAGGTCTGCATTACTGACACCAAGCGTTTTTGCCAGTGCCAATGTGATATTCACAACACGGCGACTATGCCCCTCGGTTTCCCTATCACGTAATTCAAGTGCCTGCGCCCAGCCCGCGATAGTAGCGTCATAAGACTGTACCAGTCGAATATTCGTACGCTCGAGATCTTCAAAAAGGGCAATATTATCGATCGCTATTGCTGCCTGACCAGCGAGCGTTTCAAGGTATTTGACCCATTCATGATCAGGCTCTAATGGTGAGCGATTGAAAATCTCCAAAACGCCCACCAAGATTCCTTTAGCAATCAAGGGGACACCATAATATGAGACAAATTTTTCATCCTGGAATCCAGGTGAGTTTGAAATCCCTAAATCTACGGTTGCTAGATCAGGAATATAAAAAGACTGTCTTTCCAAGGCTACTTTGCCAGCATATCCACGCCCCACACGCAGACTTGTATCCCGAAGTGTTTTTGTGCGGAAGCCTTGCCCTTTGATAAATTCCAGGGCGTGGGTACTTTCATCGTGTTTCAGGATAGCGGCAGCATCCACTTGAAGATCGGAGATCAAATAGTCGAGAATAATACTCAACGTTACTCTTAGGTCAAAGCTATTGATAATGGCCTGATCGATCTTGCGCAAGGCATCCAGCCGCCTAATATAGCTCTGAATATCTTCGCGCGCCTGAACTTTCTCACTAATATCTACAAAAGCTGCCACATAAAATTCAACGTCTCCTTGCTCATTAAGTATGGCGCTACAAACCTCATCACAAGGGAATATTGCGCCATCTTTACGCTTGTTACCAACTTCTCCCTGCCAATGTCCGACTTCATGCAAAGCAGGCAAAATCTCTTCGTTCAGCTTGCGCGCGCCTGCTTCGTCTGTGAACTCAAACATTGACTTGCTAATTATTTCTTCTTTTGCATCGTATCCCAGGGTAGATAAAAGAGCAGCATTGACGTATACAACATTCCCGTCGACATCTGTGATAACAATTGCCTGGCTGGTGGTTTCAACCATTTTTGAGAGTTTGCTGATCTCTTCCTCTGCCTTTTTGCGATCTGTGATATCCCTTGCCAGAGAAACCATGACGTTTTCGCCATCCATCTGAAAAACCCTGGAGCTGATCTCAACCGGTAGGCGCACCCCATGCTTTGTAAGATGCGTTGCTTCAAATATCTGCCATTGATCTTCACGCAGTTTTGCACGTCCTTCTCGACTGCCACGCAGTTTAGCATCCTCTGGGGCAGAAATATCTGCGGGTGAAAGGGTTAATAACTCTTCTCTCGAGTAACCAAGGCGTTGGCAGGCTGTTTCGTTTACTTCCAAAAATGTACTAAATCCTTCGTCCTGCAAAATATGCACAAAGGCAGCATCGCTAATTCCATCAAAAAGAGCTTTATATTTTGATTCTGAGGCTTGTAATTGCTCTTCTGCCTTCTTTCTCTCTGTAATATCCAGAATGATCGCAGCAAAAAGTTTCTCTTGCTCGTACTCAAGAAGCTGCAAGTGAACTTCTACGTCATAGAGCGTTTCATCTTTCCGTTTATGAACAGTTTCAAAAACCACCTCCCTTACTTTCCCGTCAAGTAAGGGACTGATTAAATCCTGAAATAACTCTTTTGTAAATTTTGGTTTTAGCTCAAGAGGTGTTATCTCTAGCAACTCTTCCAGCGTGTACCCAAGGTTGCGGATGGCCGCATTGTTCACCTGGATAAATTTCAAAGTGTTACTATCAAAGAGATAGATTTCGTTGATCGTATCCTCAAAAACGCGACTAAGTCGAAATATATCTCTCTCCGCTCGCCGACGCTCCGTCACATCAATGGTTGTGCTCAAAATGGCATCTTCGCCATCCCACTGTACTGCGGAAATACTCTGCTGGATCCTGGGCGTAGCCCCATCCCTTGAAAGCGCATCATACTCATAAAATGTAGGGGCTGAATTTCCTGTAGTGCGGTCTTCATGATAGGAAAGCAAACGCTCTCTCTCATGAGGCGCGATCATGGAAAGCACAGAGTCGAGCGCTAAAACCTCATCTACATTCTCAAAACCCAGCATCTCTACAAAAGCTTGATTGACAAATAAGGGTTTCATTTTTGCATGGATCAAAATCCCTTGGACTGACTCTTCAAGCACTTTTCGAAAATTTTCCTCGCTCTCCTTCAAGGCAATTTCAGCTTCCACGCGATCTGTAATATCACGAAAATTGATTACCATCCCTCGGATATCTGGATCCTGCATCAAGTTGGTAAATGTACTCTCTATCCAGCGCCACCCCCCATCTTTTCTTTGAAAACGATAAGAGGCTGTGCCAAAATTTTCGGTTTCTGGATCAAGTAGGTGTTGTAAAATTTTGACCACCTCTGCCAGATCATCAGGATGGGTAAGATCATCGGGGGACATCTTCTCAAGCTCTTCAACAGAATAGCCAAAAAGACGTTCAGCAGCCGGGCTAACATAACTTATCCTGAAATTTTCCCCCAGCAGAACAACGCCATCTGGTGCATTATTAATTAAGGCTTCGTAAAATTTTTCCGGCCTTTCTGTATCATTTTCCAACGGTTTGTGCTCTTGTTCTGTCTGGCTCATTCAAGCCCCTTTTCTGATCATCTTGCAAAACAACAAAATCGCATAATTTGATTATGCAACAGCTTGAGTAGCAATCCCCCTTTCACTCTCCAATCAAGTTTATCGGAATATTTTAGCGGCTATTTAATCTTTTCAAGATATTGCAAAAAAGCGGTAACAACCCGAGGGTCGAAGTGCGTGCCGGATTGCTCTTTGATATGTTCAAGCGCATCTTCATCTGCCCACGCTTTTCGGTAAGGCCGGTCAGAGCGCAGCGCATCCCACACATCCACAATTGCAAAGATACGCGCTGCGAGAGGAATTTGCTCTCCCTTCAAACCGCGCGGATAGCCGCTTCCATCCCATTTTTCATGGTGACAGTAGGGAATATCCAATGCCGGACGCAAGTAATCAATAGACGCAAGCCACCTATGCGACAAAGCAGGATGCTGCTTCATAATAGCCCACTCATCATCTGTTAGGGGTCCCGTTTTTTGCAAGATACTATCAGGAACACCCATTTTGCCGATATCGTGCAGGAGGGCACCGCGTCGCACGTGCGTCAAATTGCTACCGCTAATCCCAAGCATCTTCGCCAATGCAATTGTGGTGTCAACAACCCGCCGACTATGCCCTTCGGTTTCCATATCCCGCAGTTCAAGTGCGCTTGCCCAGCCTTCAATAGTGGCATCATAAGCATGCATCAGTTTAGCGTTTGAGCGCTCAAGATTCTCAAAAAGAGAAATATTGTCAATTGCTATCGCTGCCTGACCAGCGAGCGTTTCAAGGTATTTGACCCACTCGGTGTCAGGTTCTAAATTAGAACGCGTGAAAACTTCAAGGACTCCAACCAACACTCCCTTTGAAAGAAGTGGAACGCCATAGTAGGCAACAAAGTTCTCTGCATCAAACTCAGGGGAGTCCAGAAGGCCATAATCACTCGTAGACAGATCGCTGATATGAACTAATTCTCTCTGCAGAGCGACCCTCCCTGCATACCCATGCCCCACACGAGGATTTGTATGTTGAAGCGCTTTTGTTCGAAATCCTACGCCCTGCACAAAGCTAAGGGTATGTGTATTTTCATCATGCTTCAAGATAACAGCAGCATCGATCTGCAGATGAGATTGAATATGGTCCAGAATAATATTTAGCGTCACTCTTAAGTCAAAGGTATTGATGATGGCCTGGTCAATCTTTCGCAAGGCATCAAGGCGCATGTTGTATTTCAGAATTTCATCTTCGGCTTTTTTACGATCATTGATGTCTGTAATAAATCCTTCAAGTGCAGTGAATTCTCCGTTTTTATCGAAAATCCCTTGCCCTTTTTCCCAAACCCATTTTTCATCACCCGCAGCGGTAAATATCCGATATGTGATCTGAAAGTCTCTCCGGTTTGAAAGTGCATTTTGAACATTCGACCAAACCACATCACGATCTTCAGGAGCTATAATTTCACCATAGGAGATGTTGGCATTGTTTAAAATATCTTCTGCTTTATATCCAGTTAATATCTCACAACCATCGCTGACGAATTCCATCGTCCAATCGATATCATTTTTACAACGATAGGCCATGCCGGGCAGATTAGACATCAGCGTTGATAATTTTCGTTCCGATTCCATCAACATCTCATTCGCTCGCTTGCTCTCAGTCACATCCTGAACAATTGCTTGAATGCATGACTGCCCGCCAAAGCGTATTGGTGCAAGTGAAAGAAATGCATCGTAATAAGAGCCATCCTTGCGTTTGAATTGAACAGGATAATCCTTGATGAAACCCTCTTTCTGAAATAGTCCCAGCGCCTCATCACGTTGAACGCTATCCTTGTATAGCCTGCTCACATTCCCAATCTCCTGTAGATCAGCCTGGCTGTATCCACCGGGCAGCAGCATAGCGTCGTTGAACAAAAGCAAATTCCCGCGCTGATCGGCAACGCCAATTCCGACGGGGGAAGTCGCAAATAGAGTTCTGAATTTATCTTCACTTTCTATCAGAGCCATTTCCATTTTCTTGCGTTCGGAAAGATCTCTTTGAATTTCAGTAAAAAGATGGGCGTTTTTCAAGCCATTTGAGATTTCACTCGCCAGTGTTTCGAGGAACTCAGATTGCGCTTCAAAGTCTATAAATGTATCTGCTCCCACACCCAAAATAGCGTAAATTTCACCATCCACAAAGAGTGGCAAGGCTGCGGACGACTGAAAACCTACCTGTTTACACTCGTCCGCTGTACAGCGAGTGTCATCATAAAGTTCTTTGGAATAAACCGGTTCGCTCTCACGTAGAGCCATTTCACTTATGCAAGAGCTGGCTCTGCCAATAAGAGACACATCCAATTCTTTTTCGGGTTTGGAGTAGGCAATCTTAATAGGCACTAAAGCAGCCTCTTCTTTTATCAACAGGAAAGCGATGCTGGCTTCTGTTGCACGGAGCATACCCTCGACAGCCGCTGAGGCAACTTCCTTTACAGAGAGAGCTCGATTGACCTGGGCACTCACAGCGTTGAGTGCAGTCATTTCTTGAGCGCTCTGCTGCAACGCTTCCTCCGCCTGCTTTCGTTCAGTAATATCACTGCCAATTGACTGGAAGGCAATTCTCCTTCCCTTGTCATCAAACAAAGCCTGGTTAGTCCAATGCTGCCAGCGGATTTCACCATCCGGGTCGATCACCTGATGTTCATGCGTTTGCGTTGGCGATTCGACCGTCAGCTTCAAGATATTGGCCATCACCATTTTCCGATCAGATTCCGGGATCAATTTTAGAAAATCAAAACCGATCACCTCATCAAATTGAATAGAGAAATACTGACAATACGCTTGATTTGCATAGGTGATCTTTCCATCAGGCGTAAAGCTGCAAATCAGGACTGGATTATTTTCGACAACTCCCTTGTAGCGTTCTTCGCTTTCTTTCAATATTATGTGTGTTTTTTTATGTTCTTCTATCTCTGCAAACAGAGCTTCATTTTGCACGACCAGGGCGGCTGTTTTTTCACGAACCTGATAACGCAGAAAAAAGGATATGCCTGCTAAAAGGAGTATGGCACCTCCGCCAACCCCAAAAACCCACGTGGCCCAATTTGGGAAAATGAGTTGTTCTGCCGGGCCAAACCATCTCGAAAATGATTGATAATAATAGGAGTTTGTATCGCTTTTCAGTTCCTGTAAATGCGCGTCTATTCTTTCAATTACAAATGGAGATGTCGCCGGAGAAGCAGCCAAGCGTACGTCTATTGGGTTGAAAATGATGGAGGTTCCTTTTATTTCGTAGATCTCCCCAAAAGATACACCGATCATTCTGTTCAATACCCCCGCATCTACCTCGCCTCTCTCCAATAAATTTGCCACATCAGCGAAACTGCCCACCTCAATGATGGTGCTCTCAATCTCAAAATCATCAAGTAGATTCTCAAAGTGCTTGCCATGCGTACTCGCTTCCAAGACAGCTATCGATTTGCCTTCCAGTTCCAAAAGCGATTCGATGGTCGAATCCGCTTGCACATAAACAATCCCCCAGTTATTAAGTATTTTTTCTTCGGTAAAAACATAGCGATCAATAAAGAGCTCATGATACCCAATCGTTGCGATCAGATCAATCTCTCCTTCATCAACAAGGTCCAAAGTTTCAGCCCTGGGGAATTCAACATATTCCAGCTTCCACCCTTCCTCTTCGGAAATATAGTTAAGTAAATCAACATAGAAACCAGCAGGAACATCATCTTCATCAAAAAAAGCCAAGGGACGATTTTCATTGATCGCAACTTTCAATTCCACCAATTCTGCTTGTCCAGAAACCGGCAAGGCAAGGCTGACCAGAGATATTCCCAATATCAAAGAAAGTATTAATTTTCGCATAAGGTATTATTTTTCAGCAATACTTTATAACTCTATGCAATTATTCGATCCCAACATAAATTCGGATGATTTTTGTCTATAATTTAATTATGCCATAAAAGCGAAAAGTAATCCTTTCAATTTCCGAACAAAGTCTCCCCTATATCTCCCACCAAGGTATAAAAAAAGGGATGCTTTTGCAGCATCCCTTTTACAAATTTTCCGCCGTTTATTCTATTTCTTCGAGAAGCTTGATTCCTCTCGAAATTCGCTCCATGACTTTCTCCCGCCCGATGATCTCCATCGTCTCAAAGACCGGCGGGCTCACTTTCTGCGCGGTCAGGGCATTGCGTAGAAAACCAAAGACATGCCCGGCCTTCAAGCCCATCCCAGTTGCCAGATCGCGCAGGGGTTGGTTCAGCGTATCCATACTAAAGTCAGGCATTTCACCGACCAACTTCTCCAACGCGCGTGCCATTTCCAAAGAAGAGGTCACGTCCATTTTTTTACCGATCAAGCTTTCCGGTTCAGGGGATATATCGTCCTTAAAGAAAAATCCGCCAACATCAGGTGCTTCTGTCAACTTGCCTAAGCGAACTTGCAAGACAGCTGCTACACTGCGTAGCTTTTCTTCGTCGCTCACGTCAAAACCAGCATCTTCGAAAAATGGTTTCAGGCGTGCAGCCAGATCATCCACATCCAGAGAGCGGATATAAACACCGTTAAAATGATCGAGCTTTGTAAAATTCAGGGCAGCAGGTGCCGGGCTGAGTTTCTCTACGCTGAATTTCTCAGTCAACTCATCCATCGAGAATTCTTCAGTCTTGTCGTCATAGCTCCAGCCGATGAGGGCCGCCCAATTTACGACGGCTTCGGGCAAGTAACCAAATTTTCCAAAATCACTCAAAAAGATCGGGAAGCCAGCCTCTTTCAACGCTTCGCTATCACGCTTGCTCATTTTTCCCTTGCCATCCGGTTTCAGGAAAATGGAAGGGTGGATCCAAACAGGCTCATCCCAACCAAAGGCGGCGTAAATATGTCCATGCAGCGGGAAGGTCGGCAGCCATTCCGAGGTGCGAATAGCATGCGTGATCCCCATCAGATGATCGTCGATCACCACAGCAAGATGATAGACGGGCAAGCCATCCGACCTGACCAAGATCGCATCATCCAAAGTAGCATTTTCGACAGTGATATCTCCACGGATCGCATCGGTAACGGTGACTGTTCCGTTATGCGGCATTTTGAAACGGATGACATGCGCCGTGCCGCCCGCGACCTTCTGGTCTGCTTCCGCTAAAGAAGCATCTCGATCAGGACAAATATCCCGGTGCTGTTGGCGCTTCCCTTTCACACCTTCCGCTTCCCCATCGTCTTCTTTCGCTGCACAGAAACAATAATAAGCATGTCCGCTCTCCACAAGCTCACGAGCATATCTATCATAAATGTCGCGCCGCTCTGTCTGGCGATAAGGACCATACTCCCCGCCCACGTCGGGGCCTTCATCCCACTCCAGGCCCAGCCAACGCAGCCCTGCCATCAATTCTTCTTCTGCGCCTTCGACATAACGCTTTTGGTCGGTATCTTCAATACGCAAAATGAATTGTCCGCCAGTTTGGCGAGCCAGCAGATAGTTATAGAGCGCCGTGCGCCCACTACCAAGATGTGTGCGCCCTGTTGGGGAGGGTGCAAAACGTACACGTGCAGGTTTATGTATATCGATCATAGATCTCCATTTTAGTTCTAAGTCACGTTTTCAATGTGACCTTATTTTTTATTCCGTTATTTTATGGCGCATGGCAACGCTTTCAACAAGTCCTATGCCCAGCATTAACGAGAGCAGACCACTACCGCCATAACTAATAAAAGGTAGCGGCAAACCCGATACGGGGATAAGATTTAAATTCACCGCAATATTCACGGCGCCCTGGAAAAAGATCAGTGTTGCAACCCCAAAAGCGATCATTGAACCTGCTGTATCACGCGCAAGGCGAGCAGCACGAATGCAGCGCCATAAGATAAATGCCAGGGTCGCGATGACGATCAAGGCACCAATAAATCCAAATTCTTCTGAGATCGCAGAAAAGATGAAGTCAGTATGGCGCACCTTAAGAAAACGTAACTGGACTTGGGAGCCATGCCCATAGCCCTTACCAAACCAACCACCAGAGCCGATGGCGATTTTCGCTTGCTCAATATTGTACGTCTCACCGTAGGTCGCATTCGGGTCCGGGAAAATGAACGTAAGCACACGTTGCTGCTGATATTCCTGGAGGAAGGGAAAACCTGCTATAACGAGAGCAAGCCCACCAACCGCGAACGAGACGAGGTGCTTCATCTGCAAACCGCTCATCCAGATCATCGCCGCCCAGAGCACCATGATGACGATCACGTTACTCAAGTTCGGCTGTAACAAGATCCAGATCGTCAGCGACATCACCCAAAGCAGGCTGGAAACGATCCAGCGCAGATCACGAGGTTCATTTTTCGTCTGCTCAAAATAGCGTGCCAGCATCAAGATGATGACCAGCTTCGCCAACTCGGTCGGCTGGATGAAGATCGCACCAACAGCAAACCAACGTGCCGCACCAAAGACCGCGCGTGCGCTCATAAAAAGGAAGATGAGCAAAACCAGCATCACGATATAGATCGGGCGATATAGCACCAGCCAGTAGTTGTAATCAATGACTGCAACAAGCAAAATAACAATCAAGCCAATGCCCGCAAAAATTGCCTGACGGTTGGGATAGTCTTCAAGCTCTGCATTCCCCGCTACAGCAGAATCGATCATAGCAATCCCGAATGCGATTGCCAAAACAACGGCGCCGAGCAACCAAAAATCAAACTGGCGCCAGGAGAGATTTTTTAACATAAGCTATCAGAGATGGGGATTTACCTGCCCCGATGGCGAGCCTTTGCCTTCAGCGGTATATCTGCGATCAAGCGCTGCGAACGTCCTTCACGAGCAATGTCGATCTGGACGGAATCGGGGTCGATCTCGATGTGACGTGAAATCACTTCGATCAATTCATCTTTCAAGGCTTCCAATTCAGCCGGGGTCATATCTGTGCGGTCATGTGTTAGCACAAGTTGCAAACGTTCCTTTGCGCTCTGTGCGCTCTTTCGTTTACGGCGGTTCAAAAAACTCATCTTAGTTCCTCCCCGCCAATTTAGATATGCGCTTCCAAAGCCCATCCTGGCTTTCCAGATCCATAAAGGGTACATCTTCGCCCATCAGCCGGGCGGCGATATTTCGGAATGCCTGCCCCGCTCTGCTTGTTTCTTCCAGCGCAATGGGCATGCCCCGATTTGCTGCAACCAAAACTGCCTGATCCTCAGGAACGACACCGATCAGATCAACCGCCAAAAGGTCAAGAACATCTTCCGGTGAAAGCATCTCCTGTTTTTTCACCATCTCAGGGTTTACGCGATTCAGGATGAGAGAAGGGCTGCCTTTCTCTTCAGCTTCCAGAATACCGATCACTCGATCTGCGTCACGAACTGCTGAGATCTCGGGATTAGTTAAGACCAAAACACGATCGGCTGGCGCAATAGAGTTTTTAAATCCACGCTCAATACCTGCCGGAGAGTCGATCAAAACCCAATCACAAACTTCACGCAGATCATCTCCAAGACGAAGCATGTCACTTGGAGAAAGAGCAGTCTTGTCTCGGGTCTGAGCAGCGGGGATCAAAAAAAGCTCTGGCAAACGTTTGTCACGGATCATTGCCTGTCGCAAACGGCAACGCCCCTCAACCACATCCACAATATCGTAGACAATACGATTTTCCAACCCCATGATGACATCTAAATTTCTCAGCCCAATATCACCATCCACGCAGACTACTTTCTGTCCACGTGAAGCCAATGCAATACCCAGACTAGCTATCGCTGTCGTCTTGCCGACGCCGCCTTTTCCTGATGTAATCGTAACGATCTGAGCGCTCATAATTTCACCTGTATTTATCTATTTTCCCTGCCAAGGTTTAACAAGGAATTCACCATCTTTCAGGCTGATAACCTGCGGACTTTTGACTTGAACTTTCTTTGGCAAATTCGCGATCTGTGAACCGATCTGCAAACGCGTTGGTTTCATTTCCAAGGCAGACACGGTCGCGCCGGAATTTGGGCTTGCTTGCTGCTCTTTTAGTGATGCTCCGGCGTAAACAGCCCCTCGCAACCTGCCCCAAACCAAAATACTTCCTTCCGCAACAATTTCTGCTCCGGGATTGACATCACCCATCACAACTATATGCCCATCAAACTCGATCCGTGTACCTGAACGGAGTGTACGTGGCACCCATAGTGCGGTCTCGTCATCGCTCGTTTCAACAGACGGGCGAGATTTACGTTCCTGACGCTGCTTTGAAATGCGTGTTGCCAGCCCCAAAAGTTGGGCAGTCTGGACCGTTTTAGGAGATTCACTCACCACAGCCCAAAGCGACACGTTGCGATCTGAGAGCTCATCACGCAACTTTGACATTTCCGCTACACGCAAGACCTGACTGCCTACATCCAATGCCAATCGCGCCCCACGGAAGAAGGCTGAACGTTCATCAATTTGCGTAAAAAGCAAATCCTGCAACGCTCCCCACTCTTCCCCGGAAGAGAGCGTGATAAGCAAGCCATCACGTAAGCCCTTAATTTGAATGATATCTGTGCCTGTTTGCATAAGCGAAGTTTTCAATGCGTTGCTAAGTCTTTCAAAGTTTGGCAAATTATAGCATGAAGCCGGATTTAAAGAAAAACGTGCAGACAACACAGTCGCTGTCTACACGAAAGTTTTTTTGGAAGGAAAAACTCCCTAATTTCCACCGCCCTCAGCCAGATCGATGGCTTTCAATTCAAAATAGGCTTCCATCACTCGTCCCACAACCGGGCCTGCAACAGCAGCACCTTCACCGCCATTGTACATAAAAGCCACAATAACAATCTCGGGGTCTTCGTAGGGAGCATACGCCATAGTCCACGAGTGCGTGGGCCAATTCCCGAAGGTACAGCGATTTGCTGCTAGAGCCACATCATCGCAATACTCAGCCGTGCCCGTTTTACCAGCCACAGCAACGGGAAAATCACCAAAAATCTCATTCAGCGTACCATGCAAGGTGTCGGTAACAGCCATGCGCATCCCTGTTTGAACTTGCTCAACAACAAAGGGATCAATTGCGCTTTTGGTTTCCAGTTCAAGACAGTAGCCACCATCACAATCAAAATTAGTGATCAGCGGAGTATCAGTAATATCCCATTTCATGCGCGGCTCAAAAGGTTTTAACAAACGTCCTTCATCATCCAATTCCTGATAAACGACAGTCGGCTGCATCAACTTGCCATCGTTTGCAATAGTTGCGCCAGACATCAAAACCTGTAAAGGGGTTGCCAGAACATAGCCTTGTCCGACACTCGCAATGTAGGTATCACCCGTTGACCAGTTCTCTCCTTGGTTGATACGCTTCCACTGCGGGTCGGGAATAAGTCCATCCGCTTCCCCCGGAAGCTCAATGCCAGATGGTTCGCCATAACCTAGTGCGTGGGCATATTCTTTCAAACGCAAAACACCCAAACCTTCAGGAATTTCGTCTTCGTATCCCCCACCAAGTTTGTAAAAACAGACATTACTGGAATAGGCGATACAACGCAAGAAGCTGATCTCACCAAAACCAGCGGGGTTCTCATCGTAGATCCAGTCAACAAAGGGGCGCTCTCGCCCAGGATCGTTCGGGGAAAATTTCTCTGTCAGGATCAATTGCCCTGGAGCATAAATGGTCTGATCAACCGTGACAACATCCTCGTTCAGCGCGCCTGTCGCTGTTGAGAGTTTAAAAACAGAACCAGGCGGGTACTCACTGGAAATTGCATTGTTCAACAAAGGATGCCGTGGATCTTCGCTTAGCTGTTGATAATAATAGGCGGGAATAAAACGTGCCAGACGATTATTCTCGTATGTGGGGTAAGAAACCATTGCCAAAACCTCACCTGTTTTCGGATTCATGGCAATAGCGACACCGCTGGAAATACGCACCGTTCCAAAGTAGGCGTTCCAACCATTGATCTCACCAACTAAAGCCCCCTCGACGGCCTTTTGTAAACGCACATCAATGGTCAGACGCACATTCCTACCCGCGACAGGGGCAATGGGCGCTTCAATATTACGAAGCTCCTGACCTGCCACATCTACTTCAACAACGCGCTTTCCATTTGTGCCAGCCAGAATATCCTGCAATGTCGCTTCCACGCCAGCGTAGCCGATCTTGTCTCGCCCAGCAATAAAACCTTGCTCCTCATAAAGCTCAACTTGCGTCGCTGGGATCGGACCAAGGAAGCCGATAATATTTGCTGTGAGGGAACCGGTCGGGTAGTCACGGATCGGGTCGATCTGCATAGAAACACCGGGCCAGCCCACTGCACGTTCGCGCACGATGCGGGCTGTCTCTTCGTCCACATCACAACTGACCGGCACGGGGGTGTACGGGGCAAGAGAATCTCCTAATTCCACCAGCTGCGCAATACCAGGACCTGGGACACAGGCAGCAAATAGCTTTGCGTCTTCAACGGTTCCGCTGCTAACAGGCACATCAATAATCTCGGACAGTTCACGATAAACACGCTGGATATCTGCCTGATCATCCGGAAGATAGGCAGGGGTAATAACCACATTATAGGAAGCTACATTGCGTGCGAGAATAACACCATTGCGATCATATATAATGCCTCGCGAGGTAGGCACGCTGATTTCGCGAGTGAAATTATCCTGGGCGCGTACCTGCCAATTTTCCCCTTCAAATATCTGCAGATTGATCAATCGAAAAGCAAGAAGTCCAAAAACCACCACGGCAGCGAAATAAAAGATCAGAACACGCCATGGTTCTGTTCGAAAATCAGTAGGAGCATTTGCGCTCATTCTTCCACCTCGATATCATATATCCACACAGCAAGGTCGCGAAACACAGGGTAAGCCAGCAGTGCAAAAAACAGATTTAGAAATAAAGAAGGCAAAGTGATCGAACTCAAGGCATCTCCAATCACAAGAGGGCTGCCAAAAAGGCGTAAAGCCAAAATCGCAACGACATGCCCTCCAAGCGTACCTCCAAAAACCACGGCAAAAACTCCTAACAGCGGTGCTTGCCATATACTGCGTACCAAAGCACGCCCCAGGGCTACAGTGAGAAGATATCCGATTAGGGGTACGGGCCAAGGCAATGCGGAAGTCCAACCAACTAAAAGCCCGCCGAAAATTGCCCAGTGCCAGGCTGTTTCAACACGTTTTTGCAATGACCAAACCGCCAAAGTAACTAACATTAAATCCGCGTATCCGCCCAACAAGGGGATGCGACTGGCAATCGCCATCTGAAAGACCAAGATCAGCGACAGCAAGGGAAGTGCTATTAATTCTTTCACGTGGGTTAGGGCGTTGTCTCAGGCACCAGCGGCGTAATATCAACAGGTTTAAAATTCATGATCACCAGAACAATTTCCAAACGGGAAAAATCTACTGTTGACTGTACCGAGGCTTCTTGAAAGAGTTCGTAATCTCGTTTTCGAAGATTGAGTAGCTGCCCAACCAAGAGATCAGGGGGATAATCACCACCCAGTCCGGAGGTCAGCACAACATCTCCCTCCTGAACTTCTATATCCTGCGAGATCATCTCAAGTCCCAAGTCGCCAGTTACTGAACCGGTCAAAATAGCATCGGTATCAGCATTCTGCAAACGAACGTTGACGGCAGATGAAGGGTCGGTAACTAATTGGACACGTGCTGCATCGGCAATAACTGCATCTACTCGCCCGATCAAACCTTGATTTGTAACAACGGGCATCCCGCTCCTCACCCCCTCGTTGGAACCAACATTAATAATAATGTAGTGTAAAAAAGGGCTTGGGTCACGACCAATAACAGAAGCAGCTTTATAGACACTCTCGGGGTTGCTTTGCGAAAAATCTACCAGAGCTGCCAAAACCTGTGTGTCTGTTAGCTGTTGCTGAAGCTGAATAACCTGCGTTTGCAAGCCTGATATTTCAGATTCCAATTGGGCATTACGCTGTTGAAGGGAAATAACATCACTGGGTGCACTGACCAGATCCCGAATAACGATATAACGTGTGGAGACCCACTCCTGTACTGATACAAGAGAATTTCCAAACCAATCTGATGCAGAACTAAAATATCCGCCTAATGCCAATGCTAAAATACCACCAACTAAAAAGAAGATGATGGTTGTCTGCAAAGAACGGGAAAATATTTCTTTCATGGGGAATTATGTCCTTCCTGAAAAGAAGGAAAGACGGTTAGGCGCGGCTGCTGCGTTCCAAGCCAACAAGATAAGGAGAGAGCTCCTCAAAGTCATCGTATATCATCCCCGCACCACGAGCAACACAAGTTAGCGGATCTTCTGCAACCCAGGTACGCAGGCGAAGGTCTTCTGTCAAACGCCGATCAAGGTTTTGCAGGAGCGCTCCTCCCCCCGCAAGACAGACACCCAGATCCATGAGGTCGTCGATGATCGCCGGAGGAATCTCATCAAGCGCATCTCGGACGGTATCCACGATCACTTGCACAGAATTCGCCAGGGCTTCGCGTATCTCAATGGACGAAACTTCCACGGTCTCAGGCAAGCCCGTCACCAAGTTTCGCCCACGCACTTCCATGGTCTTCTCTTTCTCCAGCGGGAAGGCAGAGCCCAATACCATTTTGATCTTTTCGGCAATAACTTGGCCAATGAGAAGGTTGTATTTGTTACGAAGGTACTGGATAATATCCTGATCCATCTCATCACCGGCGACGCGCAACGAGCGTGAAGCGACAACGCCACTCATAGACATTACGGCGACTTCTGTTGTTCCACCGCCAATATCCACCACCATGCTGCCACGCGTCTCGCCAATCGGTAATCCTGCCCCCAAGGCGGCGGCAATTGGTTCTTCAAGCAAGAAAGCCTGACGCGCCCCAGCTGCCATTGCAGCATCATAAACGGCGCGCTTTTCAACTTCGGTAACGCCTGCGGGGATACCAATTACAACGCGAGGCTTGGGAAGCGGAACCACACTTTGCTCGTGAACACGACCAATAAAATATTCGAGCATGATCTGGGTAATATCAAATTCTGAGATAACACCATCGTGCAGAGGACGAACCGCAATAACGTTCTTCGGTGTGCGCCCAACCATCTCTTTGGCTGCCATCCCAATAGCAAGCGGGCGACGAGAGCGTTTATCAATCGTCACCCAGGAGGGTTCGTTAATTACAATTCCCTTTCCGCGAACATTGACCAAGGTGTTTGCTGTGCCCAGATCAATGCCTATGTCTAGCGAAAAGAGACCAAGTAACCAGTTAATAGGGTTAAAAAAAGCCAATAGGAAGTTCCTCGATGAAGCAGCTCTTGAGAGTGTCCCTTTAGAAATACAGGGGCATTATAGCAAAGATACCTAGCATACGCAACGTCAGCGGTATTCAACATAAAAACCATTTTGCTGTGCTTTTCGCAACTTATTTTTACACATAGGGTTAATAAAGTGTTGCAACTATAACTATCCTCGGAGGATTTATGTCAAGAAAAGTAGCCATTATCACAGATAGCACCGCCTATATTCCAGATGACCTAACCCAAAAGCACAATGTCACTGTGCTTCCATTGGAAGTCATTTGGGGGGAAGAAACCTTTAAAGACGGTATAGATATTATGCCTAAAGAGTTCTATTCTCGCTTGCAAACAGCGAAGATCATGCCCTCGACATCCCAGGTCACGATCCCGTACATGCAAGATGCTTTCGAAAAGCTTGTTGCAGAAGACTATGAAGTGCTTGGCATGTTCATTTCTTCAAAGCTCTCAGGAACAATCAACTCCGCTGAGCAAGGCAAAGCGGCGATGAAAAGCGGACAGGAGCTTGTTCACATTTTCGATTCTGAAACCACCGCAATGGCGCTGGGCTTTCAGGCATTAACCGCTGCTCGTGCAGCGCAGGATGGTGCGAGCCTTGCTGATTGTCTCGCCTTGGCGGAAAAAGCACGAGCCAATACCGGCGTCTATTTCGCAGTGGACACGCTTGAATTCCTGCATCGTGGCGGGCGCATTGGCGGCGCCAAGCGTCTTATCGGCTCCGCAATGAAGGTCAAACCTGTCCTTTCAGTTCAGGATGGCGCAGTCGCATCCATTGAAAGCGTTCGCACAAAGCGTAAGGCACACGCCCGTGTTCTTGATATTATCCGCGAAGAGATCGGCGATCGCACCCCCATTTCGATTGCGACCTTACAAGCAAACGCAGAAGAGGACGCCCGCGCACTCGTAGCAATGGCACAGGAGGACTTAGAGATCAAGGAAGTTGTGCACTCACAAGTCAGCCCTGTAATTGGCACTCATGTTGGACCTGGAACTGTCGGTTTGGCATATATGGCTGGCGTATAGAATTTCTCTGCATCAAAAAATTAAAATAGACACACGGAAAAAGGCGCTCACATGCGAGCGCCTTTTTCCGTGGAAACGCAGCATAACTTTGTTGACAAGCCAACAATAAGACCCGTATAATGGATGTCTGGTTTCTCAACTGGAATCACAAAAAGAAAGGAGGAAGAATTACTCAGAAAAGACAAAGAAAACTGTTAGGTTTTTACTCAACTCAACAGCACAGTCAAACTGTGCACCTACTACTAATTCTCCAACATGGAGGAGGAGAAAATCAATGAAGAATAAAACTTTATACTTGCTTTTCGCAGCGGTACTGACTCTCAGTATGGTTTTGGCTGCCTGCTCCCCTGCAGCACCCGAAGCCCCCGCAGGCGAAGAACCTGCTGCTGAAGAACCTGTTGCTGAAGAGCCAATGGGCGAATTTGAAGGCAAATCTGTTGATGCTGGAAGCTGTGACTATGGTGGAAAACTCAAATCCATCGTTGCCGTAGACCGCTACACAGTGGAATTCACCATGTGTGGTTCAGACCCTGCTTTCCCCCAGAAAGCTGCCTTCACCCCCTTCGGGATTTACCCTGAAGAATGGTTGGACGCAAACGCAAACGAAGCCAATCAAGAAACCTTGCTGCGTGAGCCTGTCGGCACCGGCCCCTTCAAGCTTGTGAACTGGGCCAGCGGCGAAAGCATCACCATGGAAGCCTATGATGGCTACTGGGGTGACAAACCCGCTTACGATACCCTCGTTTATCGCTGGGCAACCGAAGGCGCACAGCGCTTGCTCGAACTTCAGTCCGGAACCGTTGATCAGATTACCTTCCCTAGCCCTGATGACTACGACACAATCAAGGGAGATTCCAGTCTGACCTTCATCTCGGTACCTAATCCCAACGTTCTTTATCTGGCAATGACCAATACCTTCACACCATTTGATGACGTCAACGTCCGCCAGGCAATCGCCATGGGGATTGATCGCCAGCGCATCGTCGACAACTTCTACGCTGAAGGCTCCACCGTGCCTGACTTCTTCACCCCCTGCAGCCTCCCGAATGGTTGTGTAGGTGAACCGTGGTACGACTTTGATCCGGCTGCTGCCAAACAGATGCTGGCTGATGCTGGCTATCCCGATGGTTTCGAAACCGCCATTTACTACCGCGATGTATTCCGCAGCTACCTGCCGGAGCCCGGCCTCGTTGCTGTTGAATTCCAGACCCAGCTTCGCGACAACCTCGGCATTGAAGCTGAAGTTATCGTAATGGAATCTGGTGAGTTCATTGACGAATCCACCAACGGCCGCCTGGATGGTTTCTACCTCCTCGGTTGGGGTGCTGACTACCCGCACGTAGATAACTTCCTTGGCTACCACTTCGCGGAAACCAACCCGCAGTATGGTGAACCCTTCGCTGAGATCTTCGAACCGCTGCAAGCTGGCGCCAAGATCGGTGATCCCGCAGCAGCTGAAGCCTACTATGTTGAAGCGAACAATGCTATCCGCGAGTTAGTCCCGATGGTCCCGATCGCTAATGGTGCTTCCGCATCTGCCGCTTTGGCCACCGTTGAAAACGCTCACTTCCGCCCCTTCGGTGCTCCGCTCTTTGCCAAGGTTGATCCCGGTAAAGACACCTTCGTCTACATGCAGAACAATGAACCTATCAGTCTCTTCTGCCAGGACGAATCCGACGGCGAATCACTGTCCCCCTGCCAACAGATTACAGAAACCCTTCTGGCTTACGCAATTGACTCTGGTGATATCGTTCCTGAATTGGCAACCGAATGTACCGCCAATGAAGACTCATCCGTCTGGACCTGCACCCTCCGCGAAGGCGTCACCTTCCACGATGGCACCTCTTTCGATGCGAACGATGTTGTTGCCTCATGGGCAGCTGGTATTGATGCCGCCAACCCCAACCACATTGGGAACACCGGCGCATTCACTTACTACGGCTACCTGTGGGACGGCTTGATGAACGCAGAAGAGTAAATCTTCTAACCATCTAGCTCATCTTAAATAAACAATGCGAGATGGTGCGCCCAAAAGGTAGTGCTGTCTCGCATTGTTTTTTTGTCTTGAATATCATCAATGATGGCTACAAACTTTCGCTAATCCTCATTAAAGGTTTAGTGAAGATTAGCGTGAGTTGGTGGCCTGAGAATTAGGCTGGTTATCTATGACCCAATATGCTATTCGCCGCATCCTATACTCAATCCCGGTTATTCTCGGGATTTTACTCGTTACCTTTGTGATGGCACGTTCCATTCCCGGTGAGCCCTGTAAGGCAATGCTCGGGGAAAAAGCATCCCCTGAAGCATGCGAACGATTTACAGAAAAATACGGGCTTGATGAGCCGATCCCCGTTCAGTTTGGGATTTACATGCAAAGTATCGCCCAAGGCGATTTCGGCGACTCGATCCGCTTTAGTCGCCCTGTCACTACGATCCTACTGGAGCGTCTCCCCACCACCATCGAACTAGGTCTTTTTGCCCTCTTTTTGGCAGTCAGTCTCGGCATCCCCGCCGGAGTGATCGCGGCAGTCAAGCGGAACTCTGCCGCTGATGTGGGGGTCATGATCGCAGCCAATACCGGGGTTTCGATGCCGGTCTATTGGCTTGGCTTGGTGCTGGCCTATGTATTTGCGCTCTTACTCAAAGACACGCCCTTTTGGCTACCGCCCTCTGGGCGCCTATCGGCAGGCGTGACTGCTATCCCCTTTTATGAAGTCTTCAACTGGGAAGTGATCGAAGGCACAACAAGATATGCCTTTATGGAATTTTTTGCCAATATGTATATTTTCAATTCGATCATCACAGCCGACTGGGAAGCTTTGAGCGATGTGCTAAAACATATTATCCTTCCGGCTGTTGCGCTCAGCACCATTCCTCTCGCGATCATCGCCCGCATGACCCGCTCAAGTATGCTCGAAGTCTTGCGCCAGGACTATATCCGCACAGCGCGTGCCAAAGGCCTTTTTGAGCGATTTGTCATTCTAAAACACGCCTTCCGAAATGCCCTTCTACCTGTGATCACCATTATTGGTTTGCAAGTGGGCACGCTCTTCGCTGGTGCAGTACTCACCGAAACGATCTTTGGTTTTGCCGGCGTCGGACGAATGCTCTTTGAGGCCATCACCGCGCGTGATTTCCCCATCGTGCAAGGCTTTACTATCGTGATCGCCGTTGGCTATGTAGGCGTCAATTTGATCGTTGACCTCGCCTACGTCTTCATCGATCCTCGCATCAGACTGGAGTAAAGCAATGACCAACGAGAAGAAACTCCTGGAATTTGAACTCGAAGGCAAGAGCGGAAATGAAGAATATCGTTCCGACAGCCTCCTGCGCCTGACCTTGCGCAATATCCTGCGCCAGCGATCCGCCATCATCGGTGGCTCCATCTTGCTCTTTCTGCTCCTGGTTGCGATCTTCGCACCACAAATCGCGCCCTATGATCCGAACTTTGTGCTCATTGGACACGAAGATGTTAAAAAACGAGCCGATCCCTGCATCCATATTCTCGGCTGCCCCGAAGATCAACCCCAGCATATTCTTGGTGTAGACGGTAATGTCCGCGACGAGTTCAGCCGCGTTATCTTTGGTACGCGCGTTTCGCTATTCGTCGGATTCACAACCGTTGGCTTCGCGATCATTATCGGCACTTTGCTTGGCTCGCTCGCTGGCTTCCTCGGTGGTTGGGTAGACAACTTCATCATGCGTATTATGGACGTGCTGCTCGCCTTCCCATCGTTGCTGCTCGCCATCGCTATTGTTTCTGTACTCGGACATGGCTTGCAGAACGCCCTGCTTGCAATTGCCATCGTTTCCATTCCGATTTATGCACGTGTTGTGCGCGCCAGCGTTCTCTCTGTAAAAGAGCAAGAATTCGTGGCAGCCTCACGCGCTTTGGGCGGTGGTCAAATGCATATTCTTTTTAGACGGATCCTCCCGAACGCGGTTCCGCCTCTGATCGTGCAGGGGACCCTCGGCATTGGTACCGCTATTTTAGATGCGGCGGCGCTCTCCTTCCTAGGCTTGGGTGCCCAGCCCCCAACAGCGGAGTGGGGGACGATGCTCGGCACCGAAAGAAACCAGATCTTTACTGCGCCCCACCTGGTTTTCTTCCCCGGCTTGGCAATTATGATCACCGTATTAGCATTCAACCTCTTAGGCGACGGTCTGCGTGACGCAATCGACCCGCGCCTGAAGAAATAACAGAAGGAGACAATAAGATGACAACAGAATCCCTTCTGCAAGTAAAAAACCTGAAGACGTATTTCTTCACCGAAGATGGTGTCGTCAAAGCTGTCGACGGCGTTGACTTCGACGTCCGCTCGGGCGAAATCCTGGGTTTGGTAGGCGAATCAGGTTGCGGCAAGAGCGTTACGTCCTTTTCCGTCCTGCAACTGATCGATGACCCCGGTCGCACCGTTGACGGGGAAATCCTTTTCAAAGGCAATGACCTCCTGAAACTCAGCGAAGCCGAAATGGTCGGCATGCGCGGCAACCTGATCTCGATGATCTTCCAGCAACCGCAAAGCAGCCTGAACCCCGTCTTCACCGTCGGGGCGCAGGTCGCTGAAGTTTTCCAAATCCACAAAGACATCAAGAAAGAAGAAGCCTGGGATGAAGCCGTCAAGCTGCTCAAGCTGGTCGGTATCCCCGATGCGGAGCGCAAAGCGAAAGCCTACCCGCACGAAATGTCGGGCGGGCAGGCACAGCGTGTGATGATCGCAATGGCGCTGGCGCTGAAACCCGAGCTCTTGATCGCCGACGAGCCGACCACCGCCCTCGACGTGACCATCCAGGCCCAAATTTTGGACCTGATCCTCAATCTGCGTGACCAGATCGGCACATCGGTGATTTTGATCACCCACGATCTTGGCTTGATCGCCGAAACCGCCGACCGTGTGGCGGTGATGTACGCCGGGCAGATCATCGAACAGGCAGAGATCGAGCCGATCTTCGATACCCCGATGCACCCCTACACGAAGGGCTTGATCGCCTCCGTCCCAATTCTGGGACAGGTGCAGGAGCGTCTCGAAACCATCCCCGGCTCGGTGCCGAATCTGGTGAATATGCCGCCCGGCTGCCGTTTTGCGCCGCGCTGCCGCCCCCGTGTGGAGCAAGGGCTTGAGATTTGTAACAAAACTGAACCCGCGCTAAACGAATACCAAAGCGGACACAGCGTGCGCTGCTGGCTTTATCAGGACGGCGAGAATCACACAGCGCCCTTGAAAGCGGAGAAGTAAGATGAGCGAAACAACAAAAACCAACGAAGAATTGATCCGAGTGGAAAATCTCGTCAAATACTATTCCGTGAAGGGCGGCGTTTTCCGCCGTGAAGTGGCACAGGTGAAGGCTGTGGACGATGTCAGCTTTACGATCAACAAGGGCGAGACGCTCGGCTTGGTCGGCGAATCCGGTTGCGGCAAAACGACGGTTGGCCATACCATGCTCCAGTTGCGCGCACACACCGGCGGCAGCGTGACCTTTGAAGGCACTGACGTACTCAGCCTGCGCGGCAATGATCTGAAAGAGATGCGCCGCAAAATGCAGATCGTCTTCCAGGACCCGTATGCATCGCTTGACCCCCGTCTGCCTATCGGGCAGTCAATTGCCGAGGGTTTAAATATCCACAATATCGGCGACTCCCAGGAACGCTCCTCGATGGTCTTGCAGAGCCTCCGCAAAGTCGGTTTGCAGAACTTCCACGCCAACCGCTATCCGCATGAATTTTCGGGCGGACAGCGACAACGCATCGGCATCGCCCGTGCGCTGGCATTGAACCCCGAGTTCATCGTCCTTGACGAACCTGTCTCGGCGCTGGATGTCTCCATTCAGGCGCAGGTACTCAATATTTTGAAAGACCTGCAAAAGGAATTGGGACTGACCTATCTCTTCGTGGCGCACAATTTGGCGGTCGTGGAGCATATCTCTGACCGTGTCGCCGTAATGTACCTCGGCAAGATCGTCGAGATCACCACCAGCGACGAGCTTTTCGCCAACCCGCAGCATCCCTACACACAGGCGCTGATGTCTGCCATCCCGATCCCGAAGCCGAAACGCAAACGGGAACGCATCATCCTCGAAGGCGACGTCCCCAGCCCGCTCAACCCGCCCAGCGGATGCCGCTTCCACCCCCGCTGCCCCATCGCCGAAGCGATCTGCTCGCAGGAAGAGCCGAAGCTGAAAGAGTTGGACGGACATCCTGGACACCAGATCGCTTGTCATTTGCGAAGTTGATAAAAGACAAAACTCCCTGTTTGAAGCAGGGAGTTTTTTATAAGATTTTCATGACTATTGCAAAAATTATTTTCCTGTTTATCAAAAACACTCCAACAACTCGTAAATATGTCAAAACTAGGTAACGATCTCACAAAAGAAAAGGTTTTTCAGTTCATTTCAGATGCTACTAGCTTTGGCAATCTCGGATTATTTATCGGAGCAGGATTTTCTATGGCGGTGTTGAATAACGGATCCGACAATATTGCCTTATCGTGGGGCGAGTTGCTAAAAAAATGTTCAGAAAAATTTGATGTTGAATACAAAGATTTATGGCAAGAGGGTCTAGGATATCCAGAGATAGCGTCAAGACTGTGTAAAAAATATAGTGAAAAAGAAAAGATAAGTTACGAAGAAGCGTTACGAAAACTCAAAAATGAAATCGCCAATATGACAAGTTGGTATCCAGATAAAGACGCGCGAGAAGAGTTTTCACTCTATCTCAAAACGCTTAATCCATCTTGGATTATTACAACGAATTATGATTTAGTGATTGAAAGTTTACTAACTGGCAAGGCAACATCCTTGGGTACCAATGCTCCGTTAATATCTCCAAGTGGAACAATACCTGTATATCATTTACATGGAATACGATACAAACCCGAAGATATAATCATTTCTCAAGAAGATTATGTTAGCTTATTTAGACCAAGTGAGTATAGACAAATAAAATTAGCCCTAACAATTAGTGAGTCTACAACTCTTCTGCTTGGCTATGGCTTAGGGGATGTTAATGTTCTAACGGCGTTAGATTGGTCAAAAAATGTATTTAAAAAAGAAGGAGGAAATTACCCTCACGAAGTAATTCAATTAATAAAGAGCGAAAAGCCGCATAGCGAACCATATCGAGATAAGAACGGGATTGTAATCATAGAGACTGACGATCTCAGAAATTTCTTTAGCGAATATTTACCCGTGAGAAAAATATTATCGGGGATTGAAGAGAAGCAACGTGCAAGATTAGAACAACTTGCGCAAGATTTTAATGTTTCTAAAGATATTCATATCAAGAAATTTATAGAAAATGGAAGCATAAGAAAAAATATTCTGCAAGAAATATCCCGATTCCCAGTTCATTTAAGTTCAGAATTTTTACCTTTCTTAAACAAGTGCTTAGACGAAACATGGAGCCGCTCAAAACCCGCTGGAGAATTTGAAGGCTATAATGAGAACTTATCCATAATCCTAGACATTCTCACTACGTTTGATTTTGAAAGTATCCCTCCAGCTCTTTTTGAAACCACTACATTTGCATTACAAAGAGTGGGTTTTTATGTTGGTCGAGGAAAAGGTCAATCATGGTCTGCTTCGAAAACGTGGCAGAATCGAAAAAACGAAATATCTCAACAAATGGCAAATGAATTATCAAACTTTGCCAAGAGCAATAGTTACATGTTTATTTCAAAGATGATGAAAGAAATTCAAGAAACCTAAACTCCATTAAGAGTTCATAGAATCATCAATTAATCAGACCTTAACCAACTCCCTGCCCCGCGCAGGGAGTTTTCCCTTAAAACGAGATAAAATAGTCAAACCAAAACACCTAAAAAATGACTTTGCGAGGAGGATGCACTTCTGCCGAAGCAATCTCCCCAATTTTGAAACTGCTTCGGCGGTGAAGCTGCCTCGCAGATTCATCCTTCTATAATAGGAGCCCCCATGCCCCAAGAAAAATCAGGCGCACAGATCAGTCAAAAAGCCTTCATCCAATCCCTCATCATTTTGCTCATTTTCATGATCTTCGCGGGGGTATTGACCCGCGTTGTCCCTGCCGGGGAGTTCGCCCGCATAGAGGTGGACGGGCGCGAGATCGTCCAACCCGACTCCTTCACCCTCACCAAGAGTGTGGACTACCCTATCTGGCGCTGGTTCACCGCTCCCATTGAAGTGCTCGGTGGTGAAGACAGCCTGACGATCATCGTCATCATTCTCTTCCTGCTCATGGTCGGCGCAGCTTTCGCCGTCCTCGATAAAAGCGGTATTCTCCAAGCCGCGCTCGGTGATGTGGTCAAAAAATACGGTGACCAAAAATATACCCTGCTGCTCGTGATCTCCTTTTTTTTCATGGCGCTGGGGGCATTCTTCGGCATCTTTGAAGAAGTGGTACCCCTCGTGCCGATCATGATCGCCCTCTCTTACTCCCTCGGCTGGGATACCCTCACAGGTCTCGGCATGAGCATCCTCGCCACGAATATGGGTTTCTCTGCCGCGATCACGAACCCCTTCACTATCGGCGTGGCGCAAAAGCTCGCGGGGCTGCCCCTCTTTTCGGGCGCGTGGTTGCGTATCATCATTTTCATCGTCATGTACGCGGTGCTTGCCATATTTCTGACCCGTTACGCCAAAAAGATCGAGAAAGACCCCACAGCCTCCCCCGTCTACGAAGAAGACCTGAAGGGCAAAAGCCAATACGATAAGTTCCAAATTGACACCCTCACTAGCAATCTCAATCTCAACAAAGCTATTCGCTGGATCGTCATCTTCGTCGTGCTCATTCTCGGCACGCTTTTCGCCGCACCCTTTGTGGATTTCATCTCCTTCATCGCGCTGCCCCTTGTCGGTATCCTCTTCCTCGTCGGCGGGATGGGCGCAGGCTTCCTCTCCGGTTCCCCGCCCAAGACCGTCTGGCAAGCCGCAAAGGAGGGCGCTCTCGGCATCGCGCCTGCTATCCCCCTCATCCTGATGGCATCCAGCATTAAATACATCATTGCGCAGGGTGGTGTGATCGACACGATGCTCCATACCCTCGCGAACGTCTTCACCCAGACCAGCCCCATTCTTGCCGCGCTGCTGGTTTATCTGCTTGCGCTGGTCATTGAGATCTTCATCGCATCAGGCTCCGCAAAAGCCTTCCTCATCATCCCTATTCTGCTGCCCCTTTCCGATCTCGTCGAAGTCACCCGCCAGGTCACGGTCACTGCCTATTGTTTCGGCGATGGTTTCTCAAATCTCGCTTATCCTACCAACCCAGTATTGCTGATCGTGCTTGGGCTGACTGTCGTGACTTATGGAAAATGGATGAAGTGGCTGCTCAAACTCTGGGTTTGGGTTTTCGCCGTGACTATTTTCTTCCTCGCCCTTGGCGTGATGATCGGATACGGACCTTTCTAATAATTAAGCCGTGCATCGCACCGGGTTCGAACGAAATTTGCTTGTCGATGATGGTGCGACGCACTCTCTAAAAGGATAAATCTATGCTCACTCTCCCCTCCTCTTATGAAGCCTCGCGGGATCGCTTCCGCGCAAACTTGCCCTCGTTAAAAAAATATTATCCAGATACCCAGGCAGAATCTCGTTTAATCCCCCACCCCGACGAGAATGACCTGACAACAGACATCCTCCACGCCGATGCAACCGAGCGCAAGGAAAAGCTTTTTATCCTTTCGACGGCGCTGCACGGCATCGAAGGCTACGTCGGCTCAGTCATGATGCAGCTCTTCATCGAAGAATTTCTGCCCAAATTCGACCCCGCCACGACAGGGGTTTTGCTCATTCATGCCATCAACCCTTGGGGGATGAAGCACCGTAAACGCGTCAACCCCAATAACGTTGACCTGAACCGTAGCTTCAACGCAGGCAAGAGGGGAGATGAACTCAACAAGATCAACCCGAGCTATAAAAAACTCTCTCCCTTGCTCAACCCACAGAGAGCTTTTGGCAGTCCTGTTCTTGAAAACATCAGCTTCTTGGGCAAAGTCATCAGAAACTTACTCGTCAACAGCATTGAAGATGTTCGCGAGGGTACGCTGATGGGACAGCACCATACCCCAAAAGGCGTCTACTATGGCGGCGGCGCAGAGATACAGGCAGAAACAAAAAACATGATGGATCTGCTGCGTGAACACGTCGACGGCTATAAGCAGATCGTCCATTTGGATATGCATACGGGATACGGTCCACGCTATGGGATGACGATCGTGAACTCTCCGCTCGAGCCGATGGATGCTCAGAAAACGGCAAGCAAGTTTGGGTACGAGCGTGTCGCGGCAACCAATCCCGAAGAGTTTTACACGATCCACGGCGACATGCTTGATTTTATCTACAAGTTGGTCAGAGAGGATCAGAAAATTTATGCAGGTGCATTTGAGTTTGGCACTTATGGTGATTCTCTTGCCAATGCCATCCACAGCTTGAGAACAAGCATCTATGAAAATCAGGTGCGGCATCATGGCGCAAGCGAGAAGGCTAAGGCCTGGGTGCAACACGAATTCGATGAGCTTTTTATGCCCGCCGAAGCCGCCTGGTTGGAGAAGGCAATAGAAGATGCCCGCCAAGCTTTCAGCGGAATTTTAGGGGCAGAAAACTATTTCTAGATGACCATCCATATATTCAGCAGTCTCAACATCCGTCCCTATTTCACATGGATACGGGGCGGCGTTACGATACTGGTTGTTGAAACAAACCAGGGGCCAGTACTCATTGACACAGGCTTGGGGCTGCAAGATCATTTAGATCCCGGTTGGCGAATGCGCTGGTATAAAAATATCTACCGCGCATCTCGCGGGCTGGAAAAGACCGCTTTTCATCTTGTTCAAGAGATCGGCTACTCGCCTGAGGAACTGAAGCATATTGTATTGACTCATGCCCATTTGGATCATGCTGGTGGACTTGCAGATTTTCCCTGGGCAAAGGTTCATCTTCTCCGGGAAGAATTGGATTTCCTTCAAAATCATTCCCACTGGCGTTATATCCCATCGCATTGGGCACACCAGCCGAAATGGCAGGCGCATACTCCAAGCGGCGATAAGTGGTTTGGATTCGATGCTATCCAGCTCGATGGATTCACACCAGAAATCTGGCTAATTCCTTTAACAGGGCACACACCCGGCTTGGCTGGCGTTGCTATTCAAAAGGAAAGTGGCTGGCTTCTCTACGGCAGCGATTCCCTGCCCTACAACGCCCGCGTGGACTTGGTCCCGCGCTGGTTTGCGCGCTTTTTTATGTACCATCACACCCCTCGTATTCGTCGTCTTCTCAAGGCAAATCCGAATATTCAACTTATTAGTGGGCATATGCCTTCGCGTTTTTATAAAAACAACAAACGTTGACGAAAAGTTAACCAAAGATAACATAAAATAGTGTATACTCTGCCCAATTTGTTCAGACAATGGTTCTAATGCAAGAAGAAGGAGAAGATGATGCTGAAGAAGAAAATATCGAAAGATGGTAAAAAGTGTCGAGTAACCTTTGAGTTGCCCCCTGAAGTCAATGCTAAAACAGCAACACTATGCGGGGAATTCAATGATTGGGATAAGGAAGTGCTCCCAATGAAAAAACTCAAAAGTGGAAAATTCACAGTAGGGTTGACCCTTGCTACGGGACAAGAATACCGTTTCCGTTATTGGCTGGACGGCGAACGCTGGGAAAATGATTGGGCGGCTGATGCCTACAAGCCCAACGAGTTCGGAACCGAGGACTCGATCCTTTCTCTCTAATGACAAAGCGCTGCATACAGAATGCGGCGCTTTTGCTTTATAATGCTGGGAAGAAATTTTATTGGTCTTTATCAGGAGAAAGAGATGGGCTCACAAAACTATAAGCTCGGATTACTAAAGATCCCTGTCACCGAAATTGAAAGGTCAGCACAATTTTATGAGCAAAGCCTGGGTTTTAAATTAACTTTTCAGGCACCTGAATACGGCTGGGCGCAGTTCCAAGCCGGTGAACTGGAATTGGCGCTATATATCCCAGGGAAAGGCGGCGGCGTAAGAACAGTCGGGGGAAATGTCGACTTCCACCTCGTGCTAAACGGGGATGATTTTGATCAAATCGCGCCTGCCTTGAAAGACGCAGGTTTTCTTGTGGAAGACATGATCCACACAGGTAATGACGGATCGACTTTTATCGATATTCGTGATCCTGATGAAAATATAATCAAAGTTTTTAGGCGTCGGTAGCCTTCCAAATCGCTCTGATCCCTTCCTTTACGCAGGCTCACAGGCATGTTATAATGCGCCGTTGCGCTAGTACCCACACATCATTAATATGTGGGCGTGGCGTTACTAAGCAAAAAAACACAAGCGCTACGGTTTATATAGATGAGCACGAGCGCGCAGAAATTATTCATAGTACGAAGGAAAAGAAAATGAGCGACATTTTGAAATCACTCGAAGCACCTGCAAACGAAAATATCCCGGAGTTGCGCTCTGGAGACATCGTCAGCGTTCATGCCCTTGTCAAAGAAGGCAATCGCGAACGTATTCAGGAATTCAAAGGCACCGTTATCCGCGTCCGCAATAGCGGCAACAATGCCAACTTCACCGTTCGTCGCATCGCCAGCAACGGCATCGGCGTAGAGCGCACCTTCCTGACCCGCTCCCCACGTGTCAAGAAAGTCGTTGTTGAACGCCACTCCAAAGTCCGCCGCGCGAACCTGTACTTCCTGCGTGAACGCACCGGCAAGAGCGCACGTCTCAAACAGAAATTCGACTAACTTCACTAGCCAACTATCAAAAAGGGTACAGCCCATAAAACGCTGTGCCCTTTTTCTGTCTTAGGAGGAATTATGTCCCAGCCCCTCATTGGCATCACCGCTGGCCATTCAGAAAACAAATTCGGGATGCCTCAAATCCATCTTTTACGCACCTACGTCGATGCCACCATCGCCGCAGGTGGCGTCCCTGTCATTATTCCTTCTGAGCTAGCCGAATCGAATTGGAAGCTGCTTTACGAAACACTGGATGGCGTGATCTTCTCCGGTGGTGCAGACATCAGCCCCGAACTCTTCAACGGGGAGTCGCACCCCAAGGTTTACGGTGTGGATGCAGAGCGCGACGCTCTTGAGATCAGCTTGATACGCCACATGGTCGAGGATACCAAGCCCCTCTTCGCCATCTGCCGTGGGATGCAGGTTCTCAACGTTGCCTTGGGTGGAACACTCCACACCCATCTCGCTGACGACATCGGCGAAGACACACTCCACGACACGCCAAAAGAAAAATCCCGCGACTTTATTTCGCACGAGGTTCGTGTCGAAGAAGATACGCTGCTCGCCAATATTCTCGGTGAACCGATCGTTGGCGTGAATAGTTGGCATCATCAAGGCGTAAAGGATATTCCGCCCATCTTCAAAAAGACCGCTTATTCACCGGATGGGCTGGTTGAAGGCATGGAAATCCCTGACCATCCCTTTGCGCTGGCTGTTCAATGGCACCCCGAATGGATGATCGAAGAAAAAGCCATGCTCAATCTTTTCATCGCCTTTGTTCAGGCTTCTGGCAAAAACGGTAAAGGATAAGAGATGCCTTCCCCTTTAATCGGTCTCACTTCCAGCCATACAAGAAACGAATACGGACAACCCGCTGTGCAAGTCTTACGCACCTATATCCGCGAAGTCATTAAAGCCGGTGGCATTCCCCTCGTGATCCCATCAGAAACAGCACCAGAAATGCTCGATGAGCTTTACGCACACCTTGATGGGTTGATCCTGACCGGCGGTGACGACATTGGCATTCATTATTTCAATGGGGAGCCGCACTCCACAGTACAGAAAGCGGATGACGAACGTGACGTGATCGAGCTTGCTTTGACAAAGATCGCAGTAAAAGGCAACAAGCCCCTGCTGGGCATCTGTCGCGGAATCCAGACCTTGAACGTCGCCCTCGGCGGTGATCTGTATACTCATATTCAAGACCAGCACCCGGAAAAAGTTAAACACAACTACTATCCAGAATATCCGCGTGATCTGATCTCCCATCCTGTAACGATCAAGCCGGACAGCAAGCTTTTCGACATTGTCGGCAAGGATAAAATCGAAGTCAATAGCCTGCATCATCAGGGTATCAAGACCCTTGCAGATGACCTTGTCGCGACAGCCTTCTCCCCCGACGGCATTATCGAGGCTGCTGAACTTCCCGACCATCCCTTCGCCATCGCCGTCCAATGGCATCCCGAGTGGATACCCGAACAACCAGCTTCACAAGCTCTTTTCAAAGCCTTTATCAAAGCAGCAAAGAGTTGAAAACTAAGATACCGAGTGTTTTGAAAGCGCTCGGTTTTTTTTATCCATAAATGCTTCTGTACTCTTTTTTGCTGTATAATCACCAACAAAAAAGGACGGAATATGGACACATCATTTTGGCTGGAAGCGGTCGGTTATGCTGGATCAATCTTGGTAGCAATTTCATTAACAATGAAATCTTTGCTGCGCCTACGCATCATCAATTTGATCGGTGCGCTGGTTTTTGTAATCTACGGATTACTGATCGGAGCCTATCCCGTAGCTTTACTTAACGGCTTAATTGTTGGCATTGATCTCTACTATCTCGTTCAAATGCTGCGTCAGAAAGATTTCTTTAAGTTACTTGAAGTGCCACATGATAGTGCCTATCTGAAAAATTTTGTTGATTTTTATCAAGACGAAATCAACGAGATTTTCCCCGATCTTAGATACATTCCAGCAGAGAAACACATCAACTTATTTATCCTGCGCAATATGGTTCCTGCCGGGCTGCTAATTCTTACGCCCGAAGAGTCTCAAGCCCAGGTTGTGCTTGATTACGTTATCCCGGATTATCGAGACTTTGGTGTGGCGAAATTCATCTTTGAAGAAAACGCTACCTATTTTGCAAAAGAAGGCATTCAGGAACTGATTTCGGTACCAGGCAGACCCAAACATGCAGAATATCTTGAAAAGATGGGGTTCACGCTCAAAGAAGGAAAGTACATTCGTCGTCTTAATTAACTACGAAATGTGGCACCCGCGCTCATGTTCACGCTTTGCTTCAGACTTCCGAAGGTTTTGAAACTTCGGAAGTCTGCGTTTATAATCCACTTATGCAAAATTCCCCCATTGGTATCTTTGATTCCGGTGTTGGCGGGCTTTCAGTGCTACGCGCCATCCGCCAACAACTGCCTAACGAAAACCTGCTCTACTTTGCCGATCAGGTGCACGTACCCTACGGCCCGCGCGCTCTCGAGGAGATCCGTCAATTTTCCGAAGCCATTACTCAATTTCTAATCAATAAAGGCGCAAAGCTCATCGTTGTGGCTTGCAATACTGCTTCCGCTGCCGCGCTCCACTGGTTACGCGAAAAGCATCCTGAAATTCCTTTCGTGGGTATGGAGCCAGCTGTCAAGCCAGCTGCAGAACAAACCCACTCCGGCGTGGTCGGCGTTTTGGCAACCCCGGCCACCTTTCAGGGAAAACTCTACGCGTCGGTTGTGGAACGCTTTGCCAGCGGTGTAACGGTTCTTCAAAATACCTGCCCGGGGTTGGTAGAGGAGATCGAGCGCGGCGCACTGGATGGGGAAAAGACCCAGACTATTCTGGAAGCCGCGCTGCGCCCCATGCTCGGACGCGGGCTTGATACCGTTGTGTTGGGCTGTACCCACTATCCATTCGTAATACCGCAAATCGAAGCGATCTGCGGGGATTCTGTTCGAGTAGTCGACCCTGCTCCGGCGGTGGCACGGCAAGTTGAAAGGCGTCTCGACGCGCTACGATTATTATCTACAAACAAATCAGATATTGGCATTCAATTATTTACATCCGGGGAAGTCAAAATATTCAAATCCCTAGTCACCCAACTTTGCAAGAAGATATATCCCGTTCAAAAAGTCACTTGGGAAAAAGGGATGCCAAAATAAAAAGAGCCGCGCACTTTTAGGAGCGCGGCTCTTTTGCTTTCTAGCGTCGCCCGGGGCGAGAGGGCAGCGAAGCTTCAAAACCGCCCAAACTGCGATTTGCCTGAGGCCACTCGCCGCGCGAGATCTGGCGCGTGAGACCATCAATGGAACCGCCGATATTCTGGAGTTGAGGGCCACCATTGGCAAGGATGCTGGCTTGGGCGTTCGCGCCAAGTTGGGCGATCTGGGTCATTTCTCCCAAGTCAATTTTCCGGTCAGCGAAGGATATTTTGATGGTATCCAGATAATCGTGGAGTTGGGTGAGCGTGCCATTCAGGTCGCCCGCGATTTCTGTCGGGGCAAGGTTTGCAAAGGTGCTCTCGCGCTCATCGAGATTTGCTTTGACCTGCGCAAAAAATTCATCACGCTCCTGCTGCGACGCGGCGACGTGTTCGGTCAGGTTGCCTGCGGCTTCATTAAGTTGGTCGATTGCGGCTGTAGCAGCTTCTGCACCAAGAGAAAGAAGCTCTTCCACTTCTTCGAGAACGTAAATGAGTTCATCGAGATCTTCTTCCATCGCAGTCAACAGATAAAGGATGTCGTCGGCATAGACGCCGTAGAGATCGTAGTAGGCAGCCAGTAATTCTTCGGCATAGTAGATAGCGGCCTCTGCGTCGTAAACATATGCAGCCGTCTCGTAGATTTCTTCCTCGGTCATCGTCCCGTCTGAAGTGGCCTGCGTGGTCGCTGCGGAAGAAGCTTCTGTTGCGACAACAGCTTCTTCAACGGCTTCGTCAATGAGGGCAGCCAACTCTTCTTCACTAAGCTCATAAACGTCTTCTTTTGGCTGAGGCGTGGGCGTGGGTGGCATGGCGACAGCGGTAGCCTGAACCGCATCCGCCACTGCGTTCTCGAAGTTGGCTTCAGCTGTGGCTGTAGCGGCAACTGCTGTCATTACCTGGTCGTCCACGCTGAGGGCTGGCTCTGTGTTGCCACAGGCTGACAAAGAGGCAAACAAAAGGGCCGCCAGCACAAAAGTTACTGTATATTTTTTCATGGCATATTCTCCTGAGTGTTCAGTGGTGCTCCCCACCGGTTTTCTCTACGCGAGAATTATACTCAGGAGAGGGCGGCTTCATTTTCCCCCATTGCTCCCAAAGAGGTTATTTCTCAGCTGGAAAGATAGATGCTTTTATTAAGTCCGTATTTTCTTTTGAAAGTGTTTCGAAGGTTAACAAAGGTCGCGCCCAAGGCTTCCAACCGCGCCGTCAGCTTATCCAAATCCTGAACGTGAAATTTAACTTCGGTTTCGGTATAGGTCATGTTTTTCAAAAGAAGCCCAGCGCTTTGAAACGCTGAGCTTCTGCTCGTTTTTTTTATTCTACGCTCAACATCTTTTGGCGCTGCTCGACGCTGTCGCCTGACTTGACCAAAACGCGCCCCACAACGCCATCACGCGGACATTTAAGTTCATTCTGCATTTTCATTGATTCGAGAATCAGCAGAACATCGCCTTCTTTCACATCTTGCCCTTCAACAACTGGCACAGTGACAACCAAACCAGGCATGGGGGCTTTGAGATGGAAGGGGCCCGTTTGAGCAACCTGTCCACCCGAGGCAGCTCGCAGGCGGCGCTCACGCTCATCCTCCACCTTGCTGTGATAGAGGCGTCCTTTGATGAGTACTTCCAGATCTTCATCGCCCTGATAGACATAAGCTTCGTAGGATTTGCCATCCACGAGCAGGGAGAAGACGGGCTGCGATTCGAGGGATTCGAAATCAAGCTCGTAGACTTTGCCGTCCACAGAGACGTGGGTGTCGTCGATGATCTCGACCAGAAATTCTTTTCCGTCAATGGTTGTTATATATTTCATCATCGTCATCACCTATCTATTCAAGCGTTCCCAGCGGGAAAGCCATTTCCAGTTGCTGGTATCGCGTTCACCACGCCGAACAACGTGAGCAGCCCGCTCGGTGCGGTCGTGCATAACGAGGGTCGCAACAATGGCTGCGATGTCGGGGAAAGTCTCTTTACCTTCAGCGATATCTTCGAGGGAGAACTCTTCCTCTACGAATCGCGTATCAAATTGCCCGCCCATGAAGCGATGGGAGTCCATCATGGCTTGATGGAAAGGGATATTTGTACGCACACCCACCACTTTGTATTCTGCCAGCGCACGGCGCATACGTAGAATAGCCTGAGCACGGGTTTCGCCCCAGACGATGAGCTTGGAGATCATCGAGTCGTAATAAGGGGAAATCTCGAAACCTGCGTATACACCCGTATCAACACGAATGCCGGGGCCTGTAGGAAGAACAACATGGGAAACTGTTCCCGTTGAAGGTAAGAAATTGTTGTGTGGATCCTCGGCGTTGATGCGGCACTCAATTGCCGCTCCGTTGATCTGTACATCTTCCTGGGCAAAGGAGAGCTTGCGCCCACGTGCAATGCGGAGTTGCTCTTTGACGATGTCGATCCCTGTCACTAACTCGGTAATAGGATGTTCCACCTGCAGGCGGGTATTCATCTCGAGGAAGTAGAAGTGTTTCTCGTTATCAACCAGACATTCAATGGTGCCTGCGCTCTCATATTCAACGGCTGCTGCGGCCTGTACCGCGATCTGCCCCATGCGCTCGCGGAGTTCTTCGTCCATGATCGGGGATGGGGCTTCTTCGAGCAATTTCTGATGTCGACGCTGGAGGGAGCATTCTCGTTCGTTCAGATGAACGACGTTACCATGCTTGTCTGCAATGATCTGAATTTCGATATGGCGTGCGCCAAGGATCAGTTTTTCGAGATAGACATTATCATCCCCAAAGGCAGACATAGCTTCACGGCGTGCCGATTCGAGCAAGAGAGGCATCTCTTCGATATTCTTGACCTCACGCATCCCCTTGCCTCCGCCGCCAGCGGTGGCTTTGATGAGCAACGGGAAACCGATCTCAGGCGCGAGCTTAAGTAGCTCTTCATCACTCAGATTGCCCGTCCCTTCAGTGCCGGGCACAACGGGAACCCCAGCCTTGACCATCGTCTCGCGGGCAATGGCTTTGTCACCCATTGCCGCAATAGCAGAGGGCTTTGGGCCGATGAATTCCAAGCCTGCATCTTCGACAGCCTGGGCAAAATCAGAGCGCTCCGCCAAAAAGCCGTAGCCGGGATGGATCGCTCCCGCTCCGCTCTTGAGGGCGATCTCGATGATCTTGTCGCCCTTTAGGTAGGATTCGCTCGAGGGCGCAGGACCGAGCAAGTAGGCTTCAGTTGCGTAGCGGACGTGCATCGCCTGGCGATCTGCTTCTGAATATACAGCAACAGTCTGGATACCTAGCTCGCGGCAGGCACGCAGAATACGAACAGCGATCTCTCCACGATTTGCAATCAATACTTTATTGAACATCGTATCCTCCTGCCCTACAGCGGGATATTCCCGTGTTTCTTGGGCGGGTTGTTGTCACGTTTATTGCTCAACATCTCCAGCGCGTTGATCAAGCGCGGGCGAGTTTCGCGGGGTTCGATCACGTCATCGATATAACCGCGTCCGGCTGCCACATAGGGGTTGGCAAATTTCTCGCGGTACTCTTCCACCAATTCCGCTTTCTTTGCGACGGGGTCTTTGGCAGCTGCCAATTCCTTGCGGAAGATGATATTCACCGCGCCATCGGGCCCCATCACGGCGATCTCAGCAGTGGGCCACGCCAAATTCAGGTCGCCGCGAATATGCTTGGAGGACATCACGTCATACGCCCCACCGTAAGCTTTGCGGGTGATCACAGTCAGTTTAGGCACAGTCGCTTCGCAGTAGGCATAGAGTAGTTTTGCACCAGAGCGGATGATGCCACCATGTTCTTGTACGGTACCCGGCAAAAATCCGGGGACATCTTCGAAGGTGATGATCGGGATATTGAAAGAGTCGCAGAAACGGATAAAGCGTGCAGCCTTCTCGGACGATTCAATATCCAAAACACCTGCCAAAACCGCTGGCTGGTTGGCAATGATCCCCACGGAGTGACCGCCAAGACGCGCAAAGCCAACCACGATATTCATGGCATAGCTTTTGTGAATCTCGTAAAACTCGCCGTTATCCATCACCAGTTGGATAACTTCCTTGATATCGTAAGGTTTACTGGGGTCATCGGGGATGAGATCGTCGAGGGCTTCCTCGCGGCGCAAGGGATCGTCGCCGGTATCGACAAAGGGCGGATCTTCCATATTATTTTGGGGAAGATAGCTCAATAATTTGCGAATCAGGAAAAGCGTATCCGCTTCGCTGTCAGCAGCTACGTGGCAAACACCGGATGTTTCCGAGTGGACGCTTGCTCCACCCAAGTCCTCGAAGGACACGATCTCGTTTGTAACCGTTTTGACCACATCCGGACCGGTGACGAACATATAGGACGAGTCGCGCACCATGAAGATAAAATCTGTCAGGGCAGGCGAGTAGACTGCGCCGCCTGCGCATGGCCCCATAATAGCAGAGATTTGCGGCACAACACCGCTGGCGAGGGTATTGCGCAGAAAAATATCAGCGTAACCACCTAAAGAGACAACGCCTTCCTGAATACGCGCACCGCCGGAGTCATTCAAGCCAATCACGGGTGCGCCATTCTTGAGCGCCATATCCATGAGCTTGACAACTTTCTCAGCATGAACTTCGCCGAGGCTGCCGCCCAAAACGGTAAAATCCTGCGAGAAGACGTAGACCAGACGACTGTCGATCGTTCCCCACCCTGTAACCACGCTATCTGCCATGAACTTATTCTTGTCCAAGCCGAAATCTGTAGTACGGTGGACAACGAAGGGATCAAGCTCACGGAAGGAGCCGGGATCAAGGAGAAGGTCAAGGCGTTCGCGTGCTGTGAGACGACCTTTATCATGTTGCACTTTGATACGAGCTTCGCCGCCACCCATGCGGGACTGGGCTTTAAGCTCACGTAAACGTTGAATCTTTGGGTTATCAGTCATATCACTCTCTTTTTCTAAAGAATTTTCGACTGCCAGGGAGAGATAAAACAATGGCAGTAAATAACAAAACAAAAAGGGTCAGCCCTAAAGCGAATACCAGATTTTCCTGCTGTACCCGATATTGGTAGATCAAACGATCAAGCCAATAGTAGGCGACGTACACAAGAGCTGCGATGGCTGTGGTAGGGCGTGCCCACGTCCAGCCCAACCAGAGGCCCAGGGTAACGCCGAGCAAACCGAGGGTCCAGACAAGTCCCGTCGTGGCGATATAGAGGGGTCCCGGTCGCGGCATAAAACGCGAGATCAAGTCCCATTGTGCGAGCGCGGCTCCAAATCTGATCGCATTAAAGACCGTAAGCATTAACACGCCCGCTGCAAGCAAGGTTACGAGAAAGGGACGTTTTCTCTTAGTCTGTTGAGACATGATGGTTGAGCAAAAGGCGGGCAGCGATGAGGGGCGGCAGCAGGATCAGCAATCCCCACATCAATGGCGGAAAGAAATCCAGATGCAGAGGTGCAGAGAAAAAGATCACCGAGAAGAGACCTGTCAGCGAACCGAGAAAGGCACGCGAAAAAGCACTCGGGGCATGAGGGCGGCGATGCAGAATAAAAAGTCCTGCACCAACACCCAGCCCATAGCCATAGATTGCACCTTCTGCCAAACCGGGGATTTCACTCCAGCCTGTGGGGTCATTTGCGCGAGCGTAGAAAAAGCCTAGCGTCCCACCTAGTATTGCGCCTACGACCCCGCCAAGGAAGCCAATGAAGAAATTCTTTTTGAAGGTATTTGGCATTTATTGCATACGGATCATGCGTGAATAGGTACGTGCGATGATCTCTTCGCGCAACTGAACCAATTCAGGAAATTGATAAAAGAAGAGAACTTTCTGTTCTGCTATTGTATTTCCTGCCGGTTTCGCCTGGGTTACGAAGAAGGCCCAAGTTTCAGCAATATCTTCACCCGGATTTGTAACTGCATAATCCGTCACAAATTGATCTTCGCGAGCGTAGTAGAACTCGTCTATGGCTTCGTAGTATTCGTCGTCGTCTTCGATATATTGGATCTCATCCCACTCCGCATAAATATCTGACCAAAACTCGTCGTAGAAGAGATAGAAATACGAGTTGCTCTTTGCGCAACCTTCACCTGTGAAATAGGTAGCACAATTTTCGGAGGCTTCAAAGTAAGCATCTTCATCATCAGGTTCATAGAAGATCGTTTCGTTCACATCAACCTGTTCAGGGTTAAGGGTCAGCAAGTGACCATATTCATGAATAAGCGTGAAAGTTAACTCACGCAAATTCTCAGTATCAGAAATATCGACATTAAGCATCCACTGATACGGATCTTCGGGGTTTTGCTCAACGGCTGCCAACGTGCCGCCAAGGCCGTCAGTCATCACAATATAATGAGAGACAAAGTCGCGTGCATAGGCAGGGATCATGGCCGCATAAAAATTCCAGACATCTTGCTGCAAGCCTGTGTCATCTTGCCTTTCAGCCAAATCGCTGCTTACATCTTCATATTCTGGCGATAAAATCTCATTCCCACTAATACTATATTTGACGAGCACATATTCATTGTCCAGAAGGTTTTCTTCAAAGTCATCGCTATAGTCTGTCACGCCCTTCATCCAATCGGTAAAGGGAACTTCAGCTTGCCTGTTATCGAGATAGCAGAGCCCGTTTTCCGAGTGGAAGGTTTCACCCTCAAGGCAAATCTCTTCACCGCCACTATTGGAAAGCGAAGGATTGCTCTCTGGCTCGCCACTATTCTCGTATTCATCATCCACCTGGTCAGAAAAAGGTACCTCGTCTATATAAGGTTCTTCTTCAACGATCCCTGTCACCGCCTGACAAGCGATCAAACTCAGAACAACAACCACTAAAAATATCTTCAACTGCCATTTCTCTTGCTTCATAAAAAAAATCTCCTATTGACAATAAAATTTCAACTAAGGAATGGGCACATCACTTGGTTTCTCTGGACGGAACGCTGTCCCGCTGCAAGTCCAATTCCAATCAGCGACAACGATCTCTTCCCCTGGCATCGTGCCTTCAAAAACTTCCACGGCTTTAATCTCCTGCCCGCAGGAGGGGACTGCTCCTGTGTAAGCGCCTGCCACATAAGGCACCTCCCCAACCCCAATGGCATAGGCGACAACATGATAGGTGCCAACAGGCACGGTGATCTGATAATAGAGATGCGCGGTCGGCGAGACCGGGGCGTGCCAATATGCACCCGTCTCCACATCGAATGCAACCACAACGATCCGGGGGCTGGGCCCAACAACAGGATCATTCAGATAAGGTGGCGCGGAGCTTGAATCCACACGTCCGCCGATCTGCCCCAGTGCTGGAGATGTGATCTCCTGGGTCGGCGTTGGGGGATTTTCAACCACCGGCGTCAGGGTAGGCACAGGATGCACGTTCGGATCGCGCGTGACCCGAGGTTGAATCCATACAAGCCAATTTCCACTCGTCCCGTTTTTGTCGCGCGCGACCAGCATTAACGAAACAGACTGCCCCGCGAGAGAGCTCAAATCTGCTGAGATCTCTTCCAACCCATCCCCCACCTGATGATGCCATGACCAATCGGTATCGTGATAATTGCCCGCTGCATCGAAATACTCCAACGCAAATTCTGTATCACAAAGCGAATCGCCCTGACAGGCAATGGTTGCCTTGAAAATATCGCCGGACTGGATCAGCATGAGCGGGTAACGCCCAAAAATCCCGACACCGTTCCCGTTCCCCTGACCGGGCAAGGTGATAAGCATCGGCGCTTCGACCGAGGTCATCCCCTCGGCAACGGTATGGTCCGTATATTCTATATAGCCCTGAGCGGTATCTTCAAGATGACCGGGGCAAGGCAAATGATAGGCGTTATTCATCCACTCAGCATCACAAGCGGATGCAACAAAGTCCAACGCTAGGTTTTCGCCAACTACAGGGACATACGCTGACACAGATTCCGTGGGTGTCGGCACAGGCGGTGCAACGGTTGGAGATGCGACAACAACAGTTGCGGTCTCTGCAACAGGAATTTCAGGAGCATCATTTGGCAGAGTGCAGGCTGTCAGAAATAAACCCAACAGAAGAAATGCCCCTATTGCTTTACGCTGTTTCATCAAACCCTCCCTAAGGCTCAGAGCGCTCTACTTGATAGAACTCCACCACCCATTTCTTGCGATAATTCGCGATCGGCTCTCCCAGCCGCCCATCAAACTCACCCTTATAGGGCAGATCCATTAGGAGGGCAGGGTTGACGAAAACATAACCCAAGCCCATCGCAGCTAGATGCTCGTCGGCTTTGCCTGCCTGATGCGCCTGGAAATATTCGTAGCTGTTGATCAAGCCATCCATATTGACGATGGTGCGATCTGTGATGAAGTAACCTAAATTCCCGCCGCCGGTCATGCCGATCAACGAGCCGGGCTCGGTATTCTCTTCCACCACAGCCAGGATTTCCATGTAGCGATGCCCATCATGCTCGACCCCGTAAGGCATCAGATGTGCGATCCCTGTGTAATAGGCACGTCCCCAAACAAGAGCGCAGATCAACAGCGCAGCCCAGATCAACGGACGGGCGGCAGCATGTAAACGCAAAAGTAGGCGGAAGAAAATATCCACCAAGAGGGCGAGAACAAATAAAGTGAAGACAATATGACTGACCCAATACCACTCTTTGGCTGCGGAGTAGCCCGTCGCGTGGTAGGAAACGATCTGGACGAAGGAGCCGACGAAAAGCGGTAACAAACCCAAATTCACGCTCGTGCGCAGCGTCCGCTTTCGGTATGCGAGCAAAATAATAAGAACGACGATCACGATCAAGGCGTAGAGCTGCCAGTAGGCGGCATCCGTGACTGCGTATCCGATCCACTGGACGAGAGAATCACGCACCCCGACAACAAACTTGGTCGCCAATCCCCAGGCGCTGAAATCGCTCTCAGCGACAGTATCCCAACCAAAGAAAGTGTAAAGCCGTTTGGCGGGACCACCGTAAACCTTGCCGCCCATACTGCCCCACCAGCGTTTGATCTGTCCGCTGACCGGGGATGATGTTCCAAAAACGATCCGGTTGAAGAGCATGTAAGCAGCCAGCGCACCGCCGAGAATGCCATAATAAGCGATGCCCTCGCGCAGCCAAGCTTGCCAGTTTTCGCGGAAGAGAGCCAGCGGGGAGCTTGTAACGCGTTCGCGTTCAGGCGAAAGATAACGTACGCTAAAACGTGTTGCCGCAACCCAAACGAAAAGGAGTGCAAAATTCAGTAGAAGAGCGCTGCGCGGGAAGCTTTCAAATAACCCTAAGCGTCCCAAAATCAGCATGATTCCCAGAATAATGGCGCTCGAAATCCCGACCCCGACCAGAATACGTCTACCCAAAAGCCGCGCCATATCCACACGCGGATGGCGATAAAGCCCGGCAAAATAATAGACGGGTAATGTGACAACGAGCGAGATCAAAACCAGCGCCAGTGCAATTTCTCCGTAGAAATAATATTCCGGCATGCCTATGCGGAAAATAAAACTAAAAAAGCCGATAAAAGTGATGCCAAGAATATCTATCAGCATCAAATTGCGAAGCGGCGTTTTGCGGAAGACAAGATAAAGCCCGAAAAGGGCAACAAGAAAGACGGTATCCAGTCGGCTAAACATGACCAATACAGCCGCCCCGCCAAGACCGAGAATCTCCTTGATTTCAAGCGGCTCAGCACGCCACTTACGCTCTTTTTTCTCAAAGAGATAGAGAAAAAGCAAGATCGAAAAAGCTGTCAGCCCGGTCTCCAAACCGAATTGCGTGACTGTCTTATGCAGATAAACGCTAAATGCCCAAAAAATGGCAATAAAAACACCAACGGGCGGCGAGAGTATCCGCGAGAGTAGTCGATAGAGCAGTATGGCTGAACCTGCGCTCAATGCTCCTAAAACCAGGATCAAAACACGCAGCGGCAAAACCAGATCAAAGCGCGCCAAAGCAAAGACAGGGATATTGATCAGCATCCAGAGCGGATGGTAGCCATTCGCCAAATTGACGCCGTCAAAGGTGATACCGTTCCCCTCGCTGATATTCTGGGCGACCTTAAAATAATAATAGGCATCATCCCGCGTGAACCAGCGATTTGGGAAGTTATGCGCATCAGAAAAGGCGGCGTAAAAAGCGCCCGCCATGATCACAACAATTAATAAAATTTCAAACCAGTGTATTTTTTTCATCAGGCAATATTCAGAGTGATCTTTCCAAGCTGATCGTCGCGCTCAAGGCGCTCATGTGCCAAGCGAGCGTCTTTCAGATCAAAAGCTTTATCGAGTACAGGCTGTAATTTCCCCGCCACCACGAGCGACATGACTTCGTCAAAATCCTTCAGTGTCCCCATCGTCGAGCCAATAATCGAGATGTGCTTCGCAAAAATATAGCGATTATCGATCTCAAATTGCGGCGCGGCAGTGTTGCCGACCGTTAGCAGGCGACCACCTTTGCGCAGGGCACGAAAACTGAGCGGGAAAGTCGCACCGACGTTGTCGACGACCACATCGACGCCCTTACGTTTAGTCAACTTAAAAACATCTTTGGACCAATTATCCGTTTTCGAACGATCGATCAGGATATCCGCTCCGAGCGACTCGGCAAGTTCGAGTTTTTTCGCGTCGGAACCGACGACCATTACGCTTGCTCCCGTTAATTTGGCAATTTGTATACACGCGGTATTGACTCCGCCAGACGCCCCGACAATGAGTACTATCTCCCCCGGACGCAGATTTCCGCAGGTGATGAGGGAGTGCCAGGCTGTCTGGTAAACGAGAGATGCCGCAGCCGCGGCGTGGAAGTGGAATGTGTCGGGTAGGGCAAAAAGTTGTTTTGGCGAGAGCAAGACAAATTCCGCGTATGTACCGCGTACGGTTTCTCCGAGCAGATGCCAATTGTCGCAACGATTATCTTCACCTGCAAGGCAGAAGTGGCAGTCGCCGCATCCCAGATTGGCATTGATGACCACGCGATCTCCCACGTTCCAGCCATCCACATCTTTGCCGACGGCTGCGATCTCACCCGCGCCATCCGCGCCGAGGATATGGGGCATCTCAAGTTTCAGCCCCCGCCATCCCGTGCGAACAAATAAATCCATGCGATTGAGAGCAGCGGCATGTAATTTGACAAGAACTTTACTCGGCACAATTTCAGGTGTCGGGAATTCGCCGTATTGAAGTTGGCTGGGGTCGCCATGTTCGTGAAGAAGGGTTGCTTTCATTCTATTTCTTTCTGGCTACAACAGTGATCGAGCCATTATCAGCATAGAGATTGATCTTTGTCAGAAAATCAAGAAAAGCACGCGGGATACCGCGCGCATCTGTGTTGATCTGGAAAAGACGCCGAAAAAGGAAGCTTGCCGTTGCATACTGGCCTGCGTGCCGAATTTCGAGTATCTCAAATTTTTCAACCAGAACCTGCCGGGTGGTGCTGGGCGACCAAAAAAATACATGCTCCGGCAGCTTGAAAGATACCCACTGCTTGCCAAAGATATGCGCCAGCACACTGCGCGGATTAGGCGTTGTAAATGCCAGGATGCCATCTTTGCGAAGAAGCTCATGCGCGCGATTGACAAAATCAACCGGGCGATAGATATGCTCAAAAACGTCGAAGGCTGTCAGCATATCGAAGCTCTCGGGCTTGAGCTCATCGCTTTCTATCGTTCCCTGTAAGATTTTCCCGCCAAATTTCTCACGCGCCATCCCCACAATAAAATCAGATGGGTCAATTCCCCAAAGGTCTGTATAGCCCATCTCCCGGGCTGCTTCAAGGAAAAACCCGGGGCCGCAGCCAATATCTAATATCCGCCCTTCTTTCTTATAGGCAGATATATTTTTTAGGCGTCTTCGGAAAGTTTTTACCCAGGCATTGCGTAAGTCAAGGTAATCGTCATAGCCCTGACGTGCATGGGAGGGTGTGTAATAGTCTTCGCCCTGATAAAACTGCAAAATATCCTTTTCGGTAAAACGAGGGGAGAGGAAGTCCAATCCGCATTCTGCGCAACGGATCACCCGAAAAGGAGAAAAGTCGTAACGAGGGTTTTGTTTTGCGTCCGGACCACAAAGCGGACAGGTTGTTTCTTCAAATTCGTATTTTGAAAGATCTATCATTTCCTAAATATCCCGGCCAGGTCGTCGCCGCGATCACGACGCACGAAGGCTTCCAGAAGTTTTTTGTTCAATTGAATGGATGCAATGATGATGAGAGCGAGCCCTCCGACCAGCAATAACCAATCCCGAAAATTTGTTGGTAAAAATTGCAAAGCGATCACGTGAAAAACTTGCTTGACAGCGCCATCCAGAATCACAGGCGTGAGCAGCTTCCCCACACCGATGCCGAAGAAAAATATACCCACCACAAAAAGCACCATCCAGATACGCATACTCAGACTTGGCTCCAGCCAGCGCCAAAAACTGGCACGCGAATAAATACGCAAAGTGTCGAAAAATGCGCCGAAGATATTGCGAGTATTCATTCGCCCCAGGCTACCCGTGCGGCTATATTCCAGTTTCACAGGATGCTCAACAATTTGATAACCAAATCTCGATGCTGCCACAAGCAATTCTATATCGAAGGCGAAGCGGCTCACTTGCAAGCGAGGAACGGTTGCTTCAAGGACTTCGCGGTTGAAAAGCTTAATGCCTGTTTGAGTGTCAGTAATGGATAATCCAAAGAGAAAAGCGACGCTGCGCTTGTAAAGATTGCTCATTGCTCGTCGCAACCAAGGGAACTGATTTTCATCCATGTCTTTTACCCCCGCAACGACATCGGCATCTTTCTCATTCATCACACTAACTAACTCGAAAAGGTATTCGGGGCTAATTTCCAGATCGGCATCGAGAAAAGCTATTTTTTCCCCGGAAGCAGACCCAAATCCACGAAAGAGTGCAGCTCCCTTCCCCTGATTGACCTTTTGCTGAATGGCAACCACGGGATAGCCATCCGCTTGAGCACGCTGTGCTTCGCTGAAGGTTTCATCCGCGCTGCCATCATCAACAACAATGAGCTCGAAATCATGCCCTTGTAAGACATCACAAACGCGTAATATATTTTCGTAAATATGGTTACCTTCGTTATATGCCGGCAAAATAACAGAAAGCATCGTGAAAGTTGAATTATCGGAAAGAGGCATTAGAAATCGAAGTGACAGCCGCAATAATGCGCGGCTGTCACATTATCAGCTAAGGAAAACTTAGCGTAAACCAAGCTCAAGACGAGAGATCACCAATCGCTGAATTTCGCTGGTACCTTCGTAGATCTCAGTGATCTTGGCATCACGGAAATAACGCTCAACAGGATATTCTTTGCTATAGCCCATCCCTCCGTGAATTTGAACAGAGGCATGCGCACAAAACATCGCCGTTTCAGAGGCAAACAATTTCGCAGATGAAGCCGCTAAAGTAAAGCGTTCGTTGGTGGTCTTTGAGCGCTCCTTCGCCATCGCTGCATTATAAACAAGTAAGCGTGCTGCTTCAATACGTGTCTTCATATCTGCAAGCTTAAAGGAAACACCCTGAAACTGCCCGATCTTCTTCCCGAATGCATCTCGTTCACGTGCATAGTTTACTGCGGCATCATAAGATGCTTCAGCAATCCCCAAAGCCTGCGAAGCGATACCTATACGCCCTACATCCAGAACCGTCATTGCAATCTTGAAACCTTCTCCATCTTCTCCCAAACGGTTCTCAACTGGACAGCGATAATCTTCAAAAACGATCTCACTGGTTGCCGAAGCGCGGATGCCAAGTTTTGGCTCTTTTTTTCCACGCACAAACCCAGGTTGATCTGCTTCGACGACAAATGCCGTGATACCTTTTGCACCTTTATCGGGATCAGTAACAACATATACGACCACATAGTCTGCGACGGGACCACCCGTGACCCAGGATTTGCGTCCGTTAATAACATAGTGATCCCCGTCACGCACAGCACGACTACGCATGGTCGCGGCATCTGAACCAGACATCGGTTCTGTTAACGAATATGCGCCGATTTTCTCACCTGAAGCAACTCCTCTCACATATTTCTTTTTCTGCTCCTCTGTGCCGAATTTCAAAATCCCATGACAGAAAAGGGAGTTGTTCACAGACATAATTGTGCCGTGTGATGCGTCAGCTTTTGAGATTTCTTCAAGGGCTAAAACATAGGCTAAGGTATCCATTCCCGCCCCACCATACTCTTCAGGAACTTCGATCCCCATAAAACCCATCTCGCCCATCTTTTCGATCGTCTCAGACGGGAATTTTCCATTTTCATCAAACTCAGCTGCAATAGGTGCAATTTCTGATTGCGAAAAATCTCGTGCAGCATCAAGAATCATTTTATGTTCATCACTTAATGGAAATAATGCGGTATTACTCATGTATTCCTCCGAGGCAGAAAAATAGGATGCGATGATTATAGCATGTTGGCACAATCTATTAAAAGCTTTTTACTAACCCGCAACCTGATTTCGCCCTGCTTTTTTTGCGTCATACATAGCAACATCTGCTCTCTTGATCACTTGTTCCAATGCTTCGTCTTCGGAACGAATAAATTCAGACACACCAATACTTGTCGTGATAAAAACTTCAAGATCATCCACTTTCAACAGTGTGTGCGCAAGCTCTTTACGAATTCGCTCTGCTGTTTCAAAAGCCGCTATTTTCTTCACTTCAGGTAAGAGAACGACAAATTCTTCCCCTCCGTAGCGAGAGACAATATCTGCGCTACGCACACAGCCCTTCAGAAAGCGCGCAAATTCTCGAAGCACCTCATCTCCTATCATATGCCCATAAGTATCGTTAACTTTTTTGAAATGATCTAAATCGATCATCAACAAACTTAGATGGCTTTGATAACGAAGCGCGTGCAAGAGGGCTCGTTCACCAAGATGAAAAAAATGTCGTCTATTCCATAATCCCGTAAGGGAATCTGTTACCGCCAATTGCTCTACCTCGCGATTTAATTTTACTTGCTCGGTAATATCACGAATGATCACTGCTCGCCCAACCTGGTAACCTGACCTGTCTGTAATCGAAGAAATATCAACATCAAAGCAGTAGGTTCGCCCATTATGCTCAATATCATTTACATATCGGCTTTTCGTTAGTTGAAGCAAGCTTCCCTTTTGCCCAAGCCATTGATCCAGAAAAGTATCTACAGGCGCACCAATGGCATCCTGATACTCTTTGGCAAGAAATTTTCGTGCTGCCGGGTTAATATCGACAATAATATCTTTATCATCAACAATGACAATACCATCATTCAAATTCTCAATGATCAGATCATAAGCCATGGGTCTAATACTAAATAAGCGATATCGAAATAACGCGATCGAAACAAATACTGAGCTTATGCTAAATGTTACTGTCGTAAAATTAAAATGCGGGATCGGAGATATCCCCATTACATACAAGACATCGATCATCAATGGAGCACTCAAGCTGATCAAGATCATCAACAGCTGCTGCCGATACACAGGCTTGGTCATTACTAATGAACTGACCATCAGTGCTAAACTAAAAAGGAAAAGAAGATAGCTAAAAACGGCATCTGCATAGAAAGCAGCACCATAATCATTCACCAGAACACAAAAAGGAGCCGATGTGCAATCTAGATAAGGCTCTCCCCGGAAAAGATGATGGTAATCATTTGTCCAAATGGATAAAAGCACCAAAAGAACAGGAATAGCCAGGAGGCGTATATATTTCCGAATATTTTTTGCATACCCTGTAAAACGTAAACTGATCTCAAGCCAAAGCAAGGGCAAAGGCAGTATGCCCAAAAACTGAATATTTGCCCAGAACAATTTTGCATCCAACCCCGTAGCCGCGATCTCCAAAATAAAACCAAAGGTCCAAACTTGAAGCGCGAAAAGCATGTGCAGAAAAACACCCCCTAGCGCCTTATTTCGAAAACGCCAGGTTCTTACAAATACAAATCCAACCAGCCCAAAAGCCAAAATAAAAGGAAGGAGGTAAGAGGTATAGTTAAAATTCATTTCACAGAGACTTTAGCATAGTTTCAGAAGCTCAATCAGGACGATCTCTGATCGGGATCATAAAGACATTTTTGTCTGTTTGCTCAACGACACGCTGAGCTTCACTGCCAAGCATGAAAAGCTCCAAGCCGCCCCGTCCTCGTGAGGTGTTCATTATCATATCCACATCTTCATCATGCGCAACCGTGACAATGGTACGCGCAGGCAAGGTTCCTGTCACCATCGTGCGGACGCGAATCCCAGCTCCGCGCAAAGAGCGCGCTACTGCATCGAGAAAATCCTCCATTTCCGATTCTGCTTTTTTGCGGATGCTTTCAATCAGCTCTGAAGGTGCGTGGTAATCTTCTGGTTCAGGGACAGCAGGGATGGTAAGCAGGATCAACTCGGCGTCAAAAATTTGCGCCAGCGTCCGTGCATAGGGCAGGACACGCTCCGAGAATATTGATCCATCGAGAGGAATCAATATTCGCTCCAGCTTTGGCAATGGAGAACTGTCATTATCGAAAGTTTGTACGAGGAAAACCGGCTGATTAATACGCTGCATCAGCTTATGCGAGACGCCTCCACTGCTCCAATGTGGCTTCCCTGATTTGCCACGCGTACTCGTCACCACTATGTCGATATCACGTTCGTGGACAAGGTGCTGAGTAGCATCTGCAATGAAGCCTTCGTGAATGACAACATTAGCAGCAATGCCCGCATTTTCCAGTTGTTGCTTGGTCTTATCGAGGTAGGTCTTGCGCTCAAGAAATGCAGCGGCAAAGGCTGCCTGATCGGGCTGAGGCTTAAGCGAGGACAGAATAGTTACATGAGCGCCTGTTCTTTCACAATACATCTGTACCCACGGCAAAGCTTGTGCTGCGTAGTCGGAACCATCCAACAAGACAGCAATCTCATTCAACGCAAACTCTTGATGGCGCCATTTGCTCTCGGCTATGGGAGCGGGCTCCCAGCGTAGATCTTCGGGAGTGGCCGGTTTGGCGGTCACCGCGCCTGTTGCCGGATTTCTTTGTCCAAAACCGAAGCCAGCCAAACTGGTAGCATCAAGCCGTCCAAGATAATCCAATGCAGCCGAAGGCTGTCCGAGCTGCTGACGAGAGTATCCAAAAATCCCGTAAAGCAGGGGCACAAAGATCAGATATGTCCACGCACCTTCGGTAAAACGCTCTACAAAGATAATGGCTGTCGCTCCTGTGGTCAGGATTGCAGCAAGAATCGTGCCAGCGATCAGTAAACCCGAGCTAAGCGTGAATTTTTCGCGCACCTGGCGCAACAACCGCTTGGCTACTGCCCAACCTGTCATACTTAGCAAAACAAAGACCCCGGCGGCGTAGATGGCGAGATAAGTTTCTTCGTGTGTGCCAAAAAGGAGAAAGGTAATGCTGACGATAAAAACCTGCAACCAGACGGGTTTATCGGCAACCTGATAGGCATTGCGTTTACCAAAGATCGGTGGGACGTAGCGCCGCTCAGAAAGTCCTAAAGCAAGGTTTTGCAATCCCTGTGCCGCTGCCGCAGATGCAGACATGAGCACGGCGATCCCCACCAACGTACCAAGATAAGGCAGCGGCGCGGGCAAGAGCTTATCCATTGTTTGGGTAAAAACAGAAACATCCTTAATCAACGGATCGGAAAGCTCGAAAATCACGGGGCCTACAACCAACATCGTTGCAGCTGTTGTGCCCATGATAATGAGCAGCGAATTGAAGGCTTTTCTTCCTTTTTGTGCTTCTGTGCCATCATAAGCCGCGACCATATTGGCAAAAACTTCAATACCCGTCATCACTGCCAGAATACGCACATAGCCGCCAAGCGTATAATGCAGGTTTTCAGGCGCAAAAGCTTGCAGGTTGAAATCCGGCAAGCGTAAGCCATACTGAATAATTGTGGAAATGATCATTGCCCAAAGCAGCAATAAAACCCCGGCTGTGGCGGGACCAAATGTACGCGCCGCCATTTTGGGACCACGATTTACCAACTCCCCCGTCAGGATGCTTAGAGCAATTGCGACTAGCGTACGATATTGAATGCCCCAAACAAGTTCAAGGTTCAACACAGGGATACGATCCGCAATAAAAGTGACCATCGCTGCCATGCTGACCAAAAAAGTAAGTGTGTATTCAATGAAAGTGATCGCGGCATTGACCTTCGCCGCCCAAGGGCCAAACTCTTCTTCACTAAGTCCGCTGCCCCCACTACCATCCGTTACCCACTGCATCACAAGGCGGTACATCGCCGATACAACAGCAACCGTCAGCACCACCATCCAAACCGAGGCGCCAAAAGTCACCTGTGCCACACCC